>JBDTCO010000017.1:0-9557 GCA_039923495.1 Polyangia bacterium | reverse complement strand
TTGTCGTACAGCGTCCGTTCGGCGATGCCGAGCCGCTCGGCCACCTTCCGACGGTTCCCACCCTCCGCAGCCAGCGCCGCCACGATCGCCTGGCGCTCGAGGTCCGCGAGCGATCCGTGGCCCTGCTGCGAGGCCGACCCCTGCGTACCCCCGTGGGTGCTGCCGACCGGTGCGAGGTGCTCCGCGTCGAGCACCGCGCCGTCGCTAAGGATCGCGGCTCGCTCGAGCGCGTTGCGCAGCTCGCGGACGTTGCCGGGCCAGCTCCGCGCCTTGATGGTGAGGAGCGCTGCGGCATCCAGCGAGAGCCCCGGTCGACCGAGCTCGCGCGCGATGCTCGCGAGCAGGGTCTGCGCGATGGGCACGAGGTCACCGGGGCGCTCGCGCAGGGGGGGGATCGCGATGGGGAACACGGCAAGCCGGTGGTAGAGGTCCTCGCGAAACGTCCCCTGCCGCACCATGTCGGCGAGATCACGGTTGGTGGCGGCGACGAAGCGAACGTCGAGCTCGATCGACCGCGTGCCACCGACGCGCTCGAGCCGCCGCTCCTGCAGCACGCGCAGGAGCTTGGCCTGCAGCGCCTGCTTGAGCTCGCCGACCTCGTCGAGAAAGAAGGTGCCGCCGTCCGCCAGCTCGAGCCGACCCTGGTGCCGCTCCGTCGCGCCCGTGAACGCGCCCTTCTCGTGACCGAACAGCTCGCTCTCGAGGAGCTGCTCCGAGATCGCTGCGCAGTTCACCGCGACGAACGGCCCCTTCGCACGATCACTGAGCCGGTGCAGCTCGCGCGCCGCCACTTCCTTGCCGACGCCGCTCTCGCCGAGGATGAGCACGCTCGCGAGGGTCGGCGCGACCTTCTGCAGCGCGTGCACCACCCGGTCCATCGCCGGATCGCCATACGACAGCGCAAGCAGGCTCGTCTGCTTCACCGCGCGCACCGCGGTCTTCAGGCCCCGGCGCTCGAGCGCACGCGCGCACAAAAGCGAGAGCTGATCGGGATCCGCGAGCGGCTTCTGCAGAAAGTCGAAGGCACCGAGCCGCATCGCCTCGACGGCCGTGCCGATGTCACCGTGTGCCGTGAGCAGGACGACCTCGACCTCGGGCTGCTCGGCCTTGAGCTTGCGCAGGAGCCCCATGCCGTCGAGGCCGGGCATCTTGAGATCGCTGACGACGAGCGCGAACTGCTTCTTGTCGACGAGCTGCGCCGCCTCGAGGCCGTCCTTCGCCGACGTGACCTGATGACCGTCGCCGGTCAGCACCTCGGCCAGGAAGGAGCGCAGGCCAGGCTCGTCGTCCACCACCAGGATCTGCGCCATTCCGATCAGGCCTTTCCGTCGCCGAGGCTCATCACGAACGCCGCGCCACCGTCGACGTTGCGTGCCGTGAGCGTACCACCGTGGAGCTCGACGATCTGTCGCGAGATCGCGAGGCCGAGGCCCGTGCCGCGCGCCTTCGTCGTGTAGAACGGCTCGAAGAGGCGCGCCGGATCCCGGATCCCGGCGCCGTGATCGCGCACCGTGAGAGCGCGATCGGCGACCGTGATCTCGACGGGCGCACCGGCTGCGATCGCGTTGTCGACCAGGTTCGTGACGACCTGGCGCATGCGGTCGGCGTCGAGGTCGAGCGTGAGCGCCTGCGGCGCGTGCAGCGTGATGTCCTTGCCCGCGATCACCTCGCGTACGAGCGCGACGAGGTCCGTCGGTGCGCGGTGCAGCTCGCCCGTCTTCACGAACGTGAGCAGATCGTTCGTGAGCTGCTCGAGCCTGAGCGCCTCGCTCACGACGAGGTGCGCCTTGTCGCGCTGCGCACCTTCGCCGAGGCCACGCTCGAGCAGCTGCGCGTGCCCCTTCAGCGACGCGAGCGGGTTGCGCAGCTCGTGGGCGAGGACCGCCGACATCTGACCGAGCGCCGCCAGCCGACGGCTCTGCTCCTCCTTGCGCTGCGCCGTCTCCGCGCGCCGACGTTGCCGTGCCGACGAGAGCGCGAGCCCGACCGCGAACAGGCCGAACAGCACCGACACCGCGACACCACGACGCGCGCTGCGCTCGAGCTGGTTCACGCTCTGGGGCTCGAACTCGAACACCAGCAGCGTGCCCGGCGTTCCCATGCGCGCGAACCTCCGCGGCATCCCTCGACGGTAGCGCGCGCGCACGAGGCCCTCGCGACGATCGATGCTCACGCCTGCAGGCGCCTGCGCCCTGTGCGATGGCGGCCAGGCGCTGTGCCCGGCCTCGACGAGGAGGCTCCCTTCGCGATCGAAGAGCGCGAGGTACACGAGGCGCTGATCGTCGTAGCTCGACAGCACGTCGGAGAGCTCCTGCGAGGACGGCTGCTCGCGCCCCACCGACACGCGCAGCTCGTCGTGGAGGAGATCGGCCTGCCCACGGACGAGCGCGCCCGACGCCGCCTCGACCGCGCGCCAGTTCGCGACTCCGACGGCCACGCACATGACGCCGAACAGCGCGGCCACTGCGACGATCGACCCACCACGAGAACACGCCATGCTCAGCCGAGCGCCTTCCACAGCAGGTGCAGCGCGTTCGTCGAGGCCATGCGGCGGACCTGCTCGCGCTCGCCGGGCCAGAACGTCTTCGTCGCACGCACGCCGTCGGGGCCCGCGATGCCCAGCCACACGGTGCCGACCGGCTTCTCGGTGCTGCCCCCATCGGGGCCTGCGACGCCGGTGATCGACAGCGCCCACGTCGTGCGGAGCGTCTCGCGCGCACCCGCGGCCATCGCGCACGCGACCGACTCGGACACCGCACCATCGCGCACGATGAGCGCGCGGTCGACGCCGAGCTGCGCGATCTTCACCTCGTTGTCGTACGCGACGACGGCACCCGTGAAGTAGCGGGAGCTTCCGGCGGCCTCGGTCAGCATCGAGCCGAGCATGCCGCCCGTGCACGACTCCGCGAGGCCCACGGTCTGCTTGCGCTCGACGAGCCGGGCGCCCACGGCGCCAGCGAGCGTGTCGTCGTCGCGACCATAGATGTGCGCGCCGAGGCGCGACTGCACCTCCGCGGTCAGGCGCTCGAGCTCGGCATCAGCGGCCCCAGCGTCGAGTCTGCGCACGACGAGCGTCACGATGTTCTCGGGGAACGCGATGCGAAAGTGCAGCGTGACGTCGTGGCTGCCGTCGAGGAGGCCACGCAGCGCGTGATCCACGTGCGACTCGCCGACGCCCGCGAGCTTGAACGCGCGCTTCCGCGTGACCATCTGCGTACCCACGCGCTCGATGAGCGACGGCACGAGGCCCTGCTCGAACATCGGCTTCATCTCGCGCGGCACGCCGGGCATGCACGACACGTGCGCCATGCCGAGCTCGACCGTGAAGCCCGGCGCGATGCCCGTCGGGTTCGGCAGCACCGTCGCGCCGCGCGGGATGCGCACCTGTCGCAGGTTGTTCGGCGTGAGCGCGAGGTTGCGTGCCTCGAAGCGCTCGCGCATGCGCGTGGCGTGGGCCGCGTCATCGACGGCCTCCACGTCCAGCAGACCACACAGCACGTCGACGGTGCGATCGTCGTCGGTCGGCCCGAGACCACCCGAGGTCACGACCACGTGCGCGCGCCCGGACGCGCGTCTGATCGCGTCCGCCATGTCGGGCGGATCGTCGGTGACGGACGTTCGCCACCGCACGTGCAGCCCGAGCGACGTGAGCCGCTCCGCGAGGTACGCGGAGTTGGTGTCCACGATCTCGCCACGGCACAGCTCATCGCCGATGGTGAGCACTTCCGCCAGCCGTGTCGGGACGCCTTCGCTCATCTTCCGTCTGTAACATTGCGCCTTTGACTTGGGGAGCGCATCGGCTCTAAGATGCCGGAGTTGCTCTCTCTCCTTGCATCCCCGTCGCTGACGCCATGAAGATTCGCTACGCCGCCAAGACCGACGTCGGGATGAAGCGCACCCACAATGAGGACTATTTCAGTCTCATCGAGGACGAGCAGCTGTTCATCGTGGCCGATGGCATGGGTGGACACGCCTCCGGAGAGGTCGCCTCCAAGCTGGCGGCCGACACGCTCGGCGAGTTCTACACCCGCACCAAGGACGAAGACGCGACGTGGCCGTACAAGATGGACCGCGCGCTCTCCTACGTGGAGAACCGCCTCGTCTGTGGCGTGAAGCTCGCCAACTGGCGCATCTTCGAGGCGGCCGTCAAGGAGCCGCGCCTCAAGGGGATGGGGACGACGCTCGTGTGCTGCCTCGTGTCGGGCGACAAGGCGTACTTCTCGCACGTCGGTGACTCGCGCTGCTATCGCCTGCGCGGCGACACCATCAAGCAGATCACGCGCGACCACTCGCTCCTCGAGGACTACAAGGAAGCGAAGCCCGACATGAGCGAGGAGGAGCAGCGCAACTTCCCGCACAAGAACGTCATCACGCGCGCGCTCGGCATGCGCGACACCGTGCAGGTCGACATCAAGAACGAAGCGATCGAGGACGGCGACACGCTGCTCCTTTGCTGCGACGGCCTGTCCGGCATGCTCGAGGATGCAAAGATGCTCGAGATCGTGCGCGCCTGTGGCGACGACCTCGAAAAGGCCGTGGCGCAGCTCGTCGATCAGGCCAACCGCAATGGCGGCGTCGACAACATCACGGTCATCCTGCTCACCTGCTCCAAGGCCAGCTGAAAAACCGCTCGGCCTCGCAGCGCATCGAACGGGGATGAAGACGAACCCGTACGACGCACTGCCCCAGGTCTCGACCTTCACCGTCACGAGCACGGACGTGAAGGACGGTCAGCCGCTGGCCTCCGATCAACGCAGCGGCATCTTCGGCGCGGGCGGCAAGGACATCTCGCCGCAGCTCGCGTGGACCGGCTTTCCGCCCGGCACCAAGAGCTTCGCCGTCACGATGTACGATCCCGACGCACCGACGGCGAGCGGCTTCTGGCACTGGGCCGTCGTGGGCCTGCCCGCGACCACCACGAGCCTCGTCACCGACGCGGGCGCGGAGGGTGGCGAGCAGCTCCCGAAGGGCGCGTTTCAGCTCCCGAACGAGGCGCGGCTCAAGCGCTTCCTCGGCGCCGCACCCCCGCCGGGTCATGGCCCGCACCGCTACTTCATCGTCGTGCATGCGCTCGATGTCGAGACGCTCGACATCGGCAAGGAAGCGACACCCGCAACGCTCGGCTTCCAGATGTTCGGCCACACGCTCGCGCGCGGCATGATCGTGCCGACGTCGGAGACGCCCGCGAAGCAGCGCGCTACCTGAAGAGGGGACGACCGGCGGCCATGCCGGGCCAGGGGATCGCGCCGAGCGTCAACACGAGCCAGACGAGGGTGGTGATCGCCGTGGTCCGGTGACGCGCGCGACCGTCGGGGTTGCGCTTCGAGCGCGCGCGACCGACGTGCACGATGACGATGCCGAGGAGCATCAACGCGAGGTGCTCGACGCCGAAGAAGCGGACCTGCGCATCGTGCATGCCAGCCTTCGGGTTGGCGAAGAACGCCTGCGTCACCGGGCTGAGCACGAAGTAGAGCGCGAGGCCGACGATCAGCTGGATGTCCATGACGCTGATGAACGCCACCTGCGTCTTGTTGTCGCCAACGGTGAACGGCAGCGTGCCCATCCAGCCGCGCACGCTGCGAACGATCACGACGAGCCCTGCCACGAGCAGCAGCCAGCGCAGGTACGAGTGGACGAGCAGCGCGACGGAGTAGGCCATGCCCACGCTCATAGCGTCGGTGGCCGCGCAGCACAAGCATGCGCTGTGAAGCGCTTCCTATCGCCTGCGTCGCGACGATCCTAGATTTCGCGCATGGGACTCGCGTTCGGAACCGATGACGACCTCACCTGCCTGACCGGCAACTTCATGGGGCCGCACGATACGCAGGTGTGTCTCGCGTCGAAGATCTCGCTGCACTTCTTCGGCGCGGGCATCTACGTCAGCGACGGTGGCTACGTGCTGAAGGTACAGGGCGAAAAGTCCTACTACAGCCTGTCACCGGAGCGCATCGAGCAGCTCCAGCAGGCGCACGCCGTTCCGACGCCACTGCCGCCGTATCACGTCAGCGTGTTCCAGTATGCGTTCGGCTACTCGCTGTGGATCATCGTGGTGGGGATGTTCATCGCGGCGGGCGCGAAGCGCGTCTTCGGCAAGCTGAGGCCGTTCCTCGCCGATCCCGTCGCGCCCACGCTCGGACCGCCCGAACAGCGCACCGATGGAGATCGCTGGCTCTCGAGCGAGCTCGGCACGTACCTCGAGCCGGGCGAGCGCCTCTTTCACCAGGCCGTCGGCGCCAACCACGAGCCCGGGACCGTCGTGAAGGGTGGCAAGTTCTTCTACGTCGGCTTCACCGACCGACGGCTCTTGCTCCTCGAGGCGTCGAGGGGCCTGCGCGGCATGAAGCACGAGACGCTCTCCTTCGTCGCGCACGCTCGAACATCCATCGTCGCCGTCGGCAGCAACCAGCTCGGCGTCGGCTTCGACTTCGACGACGCCCCCGGCCTCTCGCTGTGGATCTTTGGCTCGCAGCGCCAGTACACCAACCAGTGGCGCTTCGCCCGCGACGTCCCGAGGCTCGTCCAGGAGCAACTGACGCGAGCCGCCGCCTAGCTTCCCCTCGGAAACGAGAGGACGAAGCGTGCGCCGTGGCCTTCCTGGTGCTCGGCGAGGCGGAGGTCGGCGCCGCCAGCTTGCGCTATCGAGAGCGAGATGGAGAGGCCGAGCCCGGTGCCCTGGCCGGGCGACTTCGTCGTGAAGAAGGGGTCAAAGACCTTGCTGCGATCGACGAGCGGGATACCAGGCCCGGTGTCCTCGATCGCGAGCTCGATCGACGCGTCGGTCGCGCGGCCCTCGACGACGACGGTGCCCTTGCCTTCCATGGCGTCGGCCGCGTTGAGGAGCAGGTTCACCACGATCTGCTCGAGGCGCGACGGCATCGCAGCGATGGTGGGAAGCTCGAGGTCTCGACGCTCCACGATGACGTCACGAAAGCGCGGCTGCGGACGCACGAGCGCGATCGCGCGCTCCACGACGTCGGCGAGCGCAACCTGCTCGAGCAGCTGGGGCGCCGGGCGGCTGTAGTCGAGCAGCTCGCGGATGATGGTCTGGATACGCGCAGACTCCCCGAGGATCCGCTCGAGCGCGGCCGTGCGATCGGCGGGGTCGATGCGCCGCGCGGGATCCGTCTCGTGATCGTCCGAGCGCAGCATGTCGGCGTAGCCGGAGATCGCCGCGAGCGGGTTGCCGATCTCGTGCGCGACGCCTGCGGCGAGACGACCGACGGTGGCGAGCTTCTCCTGCGCGACGAGCGTGTCCGCCTGCGCCGCGACGAGGTCGCGCTGGCGACGGAGCGCGCTCGTCATCTCGTTGAAGTCGGCGGTGAGCGCGGAGAGCTCGTCATGCGACGCGCTCTCTTGCAGCTTTACGCCATCGAGCTCGCCGCGCGCGACGAGGCGTGCGGCGTGCGCGAGCTGCGCGACGGCGCCCGCGACGCGATCGACCCACAGCGCGCCGAACAGTAACACCGCGCCCGCGCACAACAGCGCCGCGAGCGCCACGAGCCAGCGCGCGCGCGCGACAGCCCTGGCGATCAGATCTTCGCCGGGCAAGGAGAGCCGTGCTGCTGCACGATCACCGCGCGCGCCACGGATGGCACCGACGACACGGATCGAATCACCGTCGCGCCGCACCATGATCGCGTCGACCACCACGCCGATGCGATCGTCGAGGGTAGCCGTTCCGACGATCATCTGACCGTCCTTCACGATGATCAGATCGCGGACGACGCCGCGCGCACGCCACTCCGTCGCCATGGCCACGAGGCGATCGCGCGTCCGCGGATCTTCGAGCGGCGCGCCGGTCTCCGCGGCCGTGGTGGAGAGGAGATGAAGCAGGCTCTCGCCGGTGGTGCGAGCGTCGGCCTCCTGCGCAAGCGACAGCTCGTGGCGGGTCACGCGGAGCACGAGCCACCCGGACGACGCGACGGCCGTCAGCACGAGCAACCCGAGCCCGACGAGCAGCCGCGCCCTGAGCGTCACGCGGGGCGGGCAGCCTGCGTCGGCGGCCTGCGCGCCAGCACGGGGGCGACGACGAGCGCGAGCACGACGAGCTGCGCGAGAAGGCCCTGGACGGTCGGGTACAGGCCGAGGGTGGGCAGGCTCGGCAGCGGCAGCGTGGAGAGCCCGACGAGCCCGCCCTCCTGCAGCGCGCGCACGCCCTGGCCCACGAGCGAGATCGCGAGCGCCGTGAGGATGATGCTCGACACGAGCATGAGCGGCTTCGGATCGAGCCGGCGGCCGAGGCGACCGAGCACGAGCACGATGAGCGTGAGCACTGCGGCTCCTGCCGCCGCGCCGCCGATGACCGGCCACGGGCCAACGGTGGAGTCGAGCAGCAGCGCCTTGAAGAAGAGCACGATCTCGAGCGCCTCGCGGTACGCCGCGACGAACGCCACGGAGAAGAGCGCGAAGCCCACGCCACCTTGCGCGTCACCAGCGGCCATCGTGCGCCGCTCGAGGAACTTGAGCCACTTGCGCGACTCCATCTTCCCGAGCACGAAGTGGCTGACGAACAGCAGCATCGCCGCAGCGACGAGCGTGAGCACGCCTTCGGTGAGCTCGCGGCGTGCTCCCGAGAGCGCCGCGCCGATGACGAACCAGGTGAGGGCGCCCGCCGGGATCGCCGCGAGCCAGCCGAGATGGACGAAGCGCGCATCCTCCGAGCGGCCGGCGCGCCGCAGGAATGCGAGCAGCGCCGCGAGCAGCAGGGAGAGCTCGAAGCCCTCGCGCACGGCGATCGCGAACGCGGCGAGGAACGGCACCGAGGCGCCCCCTTCGGCTCGCTCCTCGACAGTGTCGACGATGAGCTGCGCACGCGCGACCTCGTTGCGGAGCGGCTGCCCGCGCATGCCCTTGTCGATGGACGTGCGCAGGCCGAGGAACGTCTTCTCGAGGCGCTCGGACAGCGCCGGCTCCTTCGCGCGCAGCGCCGCCTCGTGCGGCTCGATGCCCTCGAGGTAGGCGGCGACGGCGAGCTCGCGCGCACGCGCAGGATCGTCGGCGGCCGCCGAGAGCTCGGCCAGGCGAGCACGGGCGACGGCAAAGCGACCGCCCGGCTCGCTGCGGAACGGTGCCTCGACACGCAGCACGGCGATGGCGGCGCGACGATCGTCGGGTGGTAGCGAAGACAAGGACCTGTCGAGATCTTCGTCGGTGACCGTGGCGAGCCGGCTCGGGCTCTGCGGCACCTTTATCGTGGCGAGCACCGTGCGACCACGCGCGAGATCGGCGCCCTGGTGACGCAGCGACACGACATAGAACGCGAGGCTCCAGCGATCGGCGACGGGCAGCGTGTCGAACGACGCCATGCCCGTGTTCACGACGCCGAACGCCATGGACTGGAACGCGAGCTCGGGCGAGATGCGCGCCATCCGCGACGCTTCGAAGAACGACACCGGGTGCGGATCGAGCTTCGCGCCGGCCTCGGTCCCCGCGTGACCATCGGCACCGTGGCAGCGCGCGCACGCGATCTGGTACATGGACTTCGCGGCATCAAGCGACGGTGCGCTCGTCGGCGAGAGCACGAGCCCGAGCTCCTCGCGCAGCAGGCGATGCACGTC
>JBDTCO010000016.1:0-15880 GCA_039923495.1 Polyangia bacterium | reverse complement strand
CCGATGTTTCGCGTTGCGGCGCTCGATCCGATCCGCATCTTCGTGCAGGTGCCGCAGGACGTTGCGCCGAGCATCCGCACGGGCACGAAGGCCGACGTGAAGGTTCGTGAGTTCCCGACGCGCACCTTCGCCGGCATCATCTCGCGCTCGGCCGGCGCGCTCGACGACTCGACGCGAACGATGACCACCGAGATCCGCGTGCCCAACAGCCAGCACGAGCTCATGCCCGGCATGTACGTGAACGCAGTGCTCTCGCTCGCGGTCCCGCACCGCGTGTTCGAGATCCCTTCCACGACGCTCTACATCAACGGCGACGGCGTGCACGTCGCGGTCGTCGGCGACGACAGCAAGGTCGAGCTCCGCAAGATCACGATCGAGCGAGACACCGGCACCAGCATCGAGATCTCGACCGGCCTCTCTGCGAACGACCGCATCGTGAAGATCGCAAACGCCGCGCTCGTGAATGGCACCACGGTCGAGGTCATGAAGCCGAAGCGGTAGGAAAGCCCGAGGCGCGGACGGAGACAGACGCGGCGATGAACGAGGGCCCGCTCCCCGGCGCCGCGCCCACGAAGGCCGTCCGGCAGGAGCGGCGGTAGCAGCGCTCGTTTTGGACTTGACGACGAAGCGGCATATCATCGGCCGTCCGTATGGCTGCGACAGATAAGCACAAGCTGCTGAAGGGCCGGTTCGAGGTCCTCGAGGCGGTCGGCGAGGGCGGCTTCGCGCGCGTGTATCACGCACGCGAGACCACCACCGGACAGAAGGTCGCGCTCAAGGTCCTCAAGGACGGCTTCCAGAACGACCCCGAGGTCATGGAGCGCTTCCGCCGCGAGGTCTTCGCGGTCGCGTCCATCGACAGTCCGCATGTCGTCGGACTGAAGGACTTCGGCATCTCCGGCGACGAGTTCTTCATCGCGATGGAGTTCGTCGAGGGCCCGACGCTCCGCGAGGTGATGGAGCAGATGGACTGGAGCGCGGAGACGATCCACTCGATCATCGGTCAGATCGCCAACGCCATCGGGTCCGCGCACACGCAGAACATCGTGCATCGCGACCTCAAGCCCGAGAACGTGATGCTCGTCAGCGGGCCGAATGACACCATGATGGTGAAGGTGCTCGACTTCGGCCTCGCGAAGCTCGCCGAGCTCGAGCGCAACCTCGGGCTCGCGCCACTCACGCGCGTCGGCATGTGCTTCGGCACGCCGCAGTACATGTCGCCCGAGCTCATCTACGGCAAGGGCGTCGATCGTGCCGTCGATCTGTTCGCGCTCGCGGTCATGGCGTACGAGATGATCGCGGGGCACAGGCCGTGGGACGGTGCCGCGCCGCAAGAGGTGATGGTCGCGGTCGCGAAGACGCCCATGCCGCCGATCACGGCAGTGCACGCGTCGCTCGCGGCGCGGATCGAGCCCATCAACGAGTTCTTCCGGCGCGCGCTCTCGAAGCGCAAGGACGACCGGCCCTCCGACGCTGCGTCGCTGTTCGATGGGCTGTCGATCGCGATGTTCGGTCACACGCGCGCGCTCAGCATGCCGAACCTCGGCGACTCGGCGGAGCTACTCGCCATCCAGGCGCTGCTGCCGGGGCGCCCGCGCACCGACGAGACGCAGCTCGACATGGGCGATCGCGTCATCGACAGCACCGCCGAGAAGGACATGGACCTCGAGTCGATGCGGCCACGCACGCCCATCGAGGCCCAGGTGCTCCCGTCGTCGGTCACCAAGCGTGGTGATCGGCTGTCGTCGACGTGGATCCCGTCGATGTCGAGCACGCCATCGATGATCGCGCCCCTCGACGACGAGCCCGACTTACCCCTGTCCGATACCGCGCGCGCTCCGGCGCAGCAGGTCGTGCCGACTGCGCGCGGCTTCCCGGTGATGCTCTTCGTCCTCGGGATGCTGCTCGCGCTCGCCTTCGCGGGCGGCGCCGGTTACTTCATCGGCCGCGGGCACTAGCAGCTTCGCAGCACCAAGGAGAGACCATGCACATCGACAACGCGCCGCATCGCTTCGCTCGAACCGCCGTGGGGAGCCTGCTGCTCGTCACTCTACAGGCCGCATGTGGGGGCAAAGCTGGGGTGTCGTCCAGCGCAGACGCCGAGGCGGCCTACCTCGGGCTCGACGCTCACATCGACAAGGCGATCACGCTCGGCTTCGCAGGCTTCAACTCGGCGAACAGCGCGAACATCGCGCCGCAGACCACGACCGGCACGGTGACCGGCACCCTCACGGTGACCGGCCAGGTCGACCAGGGGAACTCGTCGAACAAGACGATGAACCTTGTGGAGGCGCTTGCGATGTACTCGGATGACGCGAAGGTCACCTACGACACCGACCCGGCTGCGCTGCCGCTGCTGGGGCTCTCGCTGAAGGGCATCCCCACGGGCACGCTCTCCGGGAGCCTCGATGGCGACTACAAGATGACGGGCAACCTCGAGGGCACCGTCACTCTCGCGCTCACCTTCGCAGGCGCGCTGCAGGCTGGTGCGGGCTCCACGGTGGAGCGAAAGCCGGGCACGACGAACATCACGGGGACGGCCACGTCGAAGTACGGAACGTATGCCGTCAGCCTGACCCGGTAGCCTGAAGCCGTCGGCCACCGCCTGGGCGGTGGACCGACGGCTCCACGTCTTACAGGATGATCACCGTGCAGCAGCCGGTGATGCAGTACTCGCCGGGCGGGCACACGGCCTGCCCCGGCAGCCCGCAGGCTTGCTGGCCCGCACCGCAGGTCTGCGGGGGCTTGACCGCCATGTCGGTGCTGGGCTGACCTGCCATGTCGACGGGCGGCTGACCTGCCATGTCCGGCGGGCTGGCGTAGCAATCGGCGGGCAGCGTGGTCTTGCCGAAGCAGAGCTCGCAGTGGCCGCACTCCTTGTAGCAGCCCGAGTCGACGAGCACCGGCGTGCACGGCTTGCACAGCGTCGGATCGGCGAGCGTGGTCTTGTTGGACGTGCACGTGGGCGTTCCCGACCCGTTGACGGAGCCAGCGTAGACGAAGCTGCCCTGGCGGTTCGGATCCTCGCAGCAACCGAAGCAGTCGCAGCCGTTCGGCGTCAGGTTGCCGCAGACGTTCTGACAGGTCTGCGTCTGGTTCGACGCGAGGTACGCGCAGTCCTTCTGGCCGCTCGGAACGTTCGCGCCGCCCACGTGGGTGTTCGGATCGTAGGCGCAGCCGATCTCGGGCGCGGTCTGGGCCGCGAAGCCCGTGCCGCCCTGCTCCATCGGATCGCAGGAGTGACTCCAGTGGCAGTCGTCGTTGCCCGAGCCGGTGTCCTGGTCCCAGTAGCAGTCGGACTTGCAGGGCGCGTTGTTCTGGCCCGGGATGCTGCCGTAGAAGCCGGCCTCGTTGTTCTGGCAGGCGCCCAGGCAGTCCGGATCGTACGAATCGGTGAGCCCGTCGCCGTCGTTATCGATGCAGTCGCCGCACGCGTAGAGGTGGCCTTGACACGGCGTGATGTAGCAGATGCCGGTGCCGCCATCGGGGAGCGACACGATGATGCCGCCATCCGGCGGGGGCGGGACGATGAAGCCGTCGGGCAGCATGCCGTCGTGCTCGGAGAGGAATGCGTCGAGGTTGAACGCGCCCATGTCGTCGTAGATGCCAGCGTCTGTGTCGACGCCGAGATCACCCGAGCTCTTCGAGTGATGGCAGCCCATCGCAAGCAGCAGCAGGGTCGTGGATGCCAGGCGCAAGGTCGATTTCATCGGTCCTCCATAAGGGAATGCATCAGTGGCGGACGGGTGACATCCGTCGGGCGTTGCACGGTTCATGTCGCACCTGACCTGAGTGTACCATTTCGGCGGACTCTCCGCGCGTGCCTACTTATTTGCGCCGGTAGGGCAGGTCGGCTTCGAGCGCGGCGAGGTAGTCGATCGGCTCCTGCTTCAGCGCCGTGCCGCGACGGGTTTCGGGTAGCGCCGCGATCTTCTGCGCGAACGCCTCGAGGCGCTCGCGCGAGCCGGGCAGCTGACCCATCGCCGGCGGCGCATCGGCGAGCAGCTCACGACCGAGC
The DNA here is from genome assembly GCA_039923495.1 of Polyangia bacterium. GTDB lineage: Bacteria > Myxococcota_A > Polyangia > Palsa-1104 > Palsa-1104 > JBDTCO01. The sequence continues at coordinate 11,862 of JBDTCO010000016.1, read as the reverse complement.
TGCGCCGTCACCGAGGTGCGCAGGCGGTTGCGACGGATGAGATCCTCGAGCGAGTTCTTGAGCGCATCGATGGAGTACGCGAAGCGATCGATCATCTCGAGCGCGACGCGTCCGACGGCAGCCGGGGGCAAGAGGCCATCCTGGTAGAGCACGGCTGCGACCTGGAGGTAGTTGAAGATGGGCACGAGGCGCGCGCCGTAACGATCGAAGCGCGCCGTCGGTGAGTGGCGATCGAGCCGGATGAAGATGCGCCGCACGGCATCGGCCTCGGGCAGCGCCTGCGCGAGCGCGAGCGCCCGCAGCGCGTCGGCCGGATACGTGCCCGCAGCGACGAGGACCTTCTCGAGGCTCGGGCGATCGATGCGGCGCGCGATGACATCGGCGTACAGCGAATAGATGAAGCCATCGGACTCGGCGTCGTCGCCGAAGCAGGTCTCTGGCGTCTCAGCCGGCAGCCCCGCGCGACCTGCGAGCAGCGCGGGGAGCTTGTAGCCGACCTGCTCCCGCATGGCGCGGAAGCGACCGGTGAGCATGTTGCGAAGGTTGGGCTTGAGGATGAACTCGTCGAACTCGACGCCGTCGAGGTGGAGCTTGCGCGTGAGCACCTTGCGCATCTGGCGCGGCGAGCCGGAGATGAAGCAGATGCGCCCCGTGCCACCCCCGCGCAGCTCGCGCAGCAGCGCGGACGCGCCCGGCACCGCCAGCTTGTCCTCGGGCTTCTCGAACGCCGTCTTGATAAGCGAGCGCAGCGAGTCGAAGTCGGTCTTGAGGTACGTCTTGTCGAGATCCCAGCGATACACGTGGGTGTGCGCCACGGGCGCCTCAGGGGCGGACACGCTCAGGCCGCGCGCCGTGCCTCGAACGCCTTCATCGCGCGCTCGATCTCGCCGTGCACGTCGGAGCCGACGGCCTTCGCCGCAACCTTGCACGCGTTGGTGATCGCGCGGGCCTTGCTGCGGCCGTGCGCCTTGATGAACAGCCTGTCGAAGCCGAGGAGCGGGGCGCCACCGTACTGCTCCCAGTCGGTGACCTCCTTCAGGCGCGAGATGCCGCCCGACAGCATCATGAGGCCCGCGCGCCACACGAGGCGCTCCTTGTAGGCGTAGCCGGCGAGCCGCACGATCGTATCGGCGACGCCCTCGAGCATCTTGAGCACCACGTTGCCGACGAAGCCGGAGCACACGACGACGTCGGCCGTGCCGCGCGGGATGTCGACGCCCTCGACGTTGCCGACGAAGTTGAGATCTGGCGACGACGCGAGCAGCCGATGCGCCTCGACGATCTCGGGTGGACCCTTGCCGGCCTCGGACCCGTTGGAGAGCAGCGCGACGCGCGGACGTTCGTTCTTCGAGACGCGCGACGCATAGGCCGAGCCCATGAGCGCGAAGGCAACGAGATCTTCTGCGGTGACGTCGAGCGTGGCGCCGACGTCGAGGATGAGCGAGAACGGGTCGTCTTTTTCGCCGCGTCGCAGCTCGGTGGGATACACGGCGGCGAGCGCCGCGCGGCGCACGCCCGCGATGCGCTTCCAGTTGCGCGAGCACGCCATCACGCTCGCGCCCGTGTTGCCCGCGGACACGAGGGCCTGCGCAGCTCCCGACGCCACGAGCTTCGCAGCGACGGTGATGGATGCATCCGGACGCTGCTCGAGCGCTTCGCCCGGCTTGTCCTCCATGCCGATGAGCTCGCTCGCGTGGAAGATGCTGATGCGCTCCGCGTCGTGCCTGATCTTCGTGAGCAGCTCGGAGAGGCGCGGCTCGTCACCGACGAGGAGCGTCTGGATGTGCGGTGCCTCGATCGAGAGCGCCGCGACGCCACGCACGATCTCGTCGGGGGCATGATCGCCACCCATGGCGTCGACCGCGATGGTGACCGTCGGATGGGGCGAGGTGGCCATGGGCAGCCGAAAATACCACGCGCGGCACGAGCCGTGGCGGCGCGTCCTCATGAGCCCGCCGATCGAGTGACCTGGGTCGCGCGCGGGGCGCCTCGGGCCCGCGGGCGAGCAGGTCAGTCGACCAGCTCGGTTTTCCACGAAGGGACGCCGGCCGCGCTCACCGCCGCGACGACCGAGCGCCACTGGCCCTTTGTTCCGAACGCGTACCCCGACACGACGTAACTCCCGTCGACGAGCCGCGCAACATCGAACTCACCGTCGACGATCGGTGCGGTCCAAAGGACGCGACCGTCCACACCGAGCAGAGATGTACCCTCGCTGGACGGGCCATTCCATCGACCGATGAGGCTCTTGCCGTCCGGGTCGAGGGTGACGGCCGAGCTCGAAGCGGATCCTTCCGAGTCGACCTCGGTCTCGAGGCTGCCATCCGGCTTGACCGCCGTGCGCGCCAGTCCGACACCGAACACGTTGCTGAAGATCACCACTGCGCCGTCGGAGCGCTCGCGGATGGCGATGGCCTCGTGCCCGTCGAGCTCGACCGACTGCAGCTCTTTGCCCGTCGCATCCCAGCGCTGCAGCGTCGTGATGTCAGTGTAGCCTTGGCCCGCTTGCACCTGGGTGGCGACGAGGGCAGCCGTGCCGCCCGAGGAGAGCACGAGGCCCTGTTTCGTGTTGGGGTCGGGCGTCCACGTGTAGCCGGGAGTCAACGCGACCTCATCGTCTGCAGCGACGGATACCTTGCACAGCGTGCCGCCACTGGCGCCGAGCCATGTGGTATCGCCGACTCTTTGCAGACCGGTGCCGCAGGTCTTGTTCGGCGTCGTCTTCGTGTGACCGTCCGCTTCGACGATGGTCAGCGTGCTCGTGCTGTCCGTGCCCGAGGCGACGAGCAGCGCAGCGCTCGCCAGTTCGACGATCCCGTCGACGTGGGTGCCCGTGAGCTTCGTCGAGCCCGCATCATGACCGCTGGCGTCGAGGCGGTGCACGAACAGCCTGGTGTCGCGGAGATCGGCTTGTTCTCCGTCGAAGCTGCTGGTCAGCACGTAATGCGACACGACCGTGACCGCGGCGACCCCACCGGACGCAAGTGGAATGACCCGCTCGGCGGCCGCGTAGATCTGGTCGGCGCCGCCACAGCCGGACAGCGCGGACGTGAGCAGCATGACGAGGATGTGTTTTCGCATGCGTGCACACACTGCAACTGGAATGCCGTGGCGTAAGCCTGCGACGTCTGTGGACGGTCCGTCGAGGATTCCTCACAGTTCGTCAGGACCTGGACGTTCCTCGAACAGGCACCACGCCGTTGTCGTAGGCGGTTTTGCTACGCGGTCTGGCCACGCGTCGTCTCGCTCGAGCTGGCCACCGGTGCGGTGCAGCGGGATATTCCGATGAAAGGTGCGCCTTCGTTCCGCGCGAGCTCGCTCGTCGGCCCCCTGTAAGATGTTCCTGTGAGCAACGAGCGAGCAGTCGACCTGTGGTGCGACGGGACGCGCATCTCCGGTCTCTTCGGTGTGCCCGAGGGGGCGGGGTCGTTCCCCGCTGTCGTCTTCTGCGTCGGCTTCAGCCTGGTGAAGGAGGTCTGGCTCCTCGACTTCGCGCGTCACCTCCGACGATCGGGCTTCGCGACGCTGAACATCGACTACCGCACGTTCGGCGAGTCGGGTGGCGAGCGGCGCTGCCGGCTCTCGCCGCGGATGCAGGTGCAGGACGTTCGTGCTGGCCTCGATTTCTTGCAGGCGCAGCAGTCGGTGGATCCCACGCGGCTCGGCGTGTTCGGCGTGAGCCTCGGCGCCACGATCGCAGCCGGCACGGCGGCTGTCGATCGACGCGTGCGCGGCGGCGTCATCGTCGCCGGCCCCGGAGATCTCGAGCGCGTGTGGAGCGCGATGCCGAACTTCGAGGGCTTCCGCGACAAGGTGCTCGCCGCGCGCCGTCGCTACACGACGACGGGCGAGGTCACGTACGTGCCGGTGCCCAAGCTCCTGTCGAGCGATCCCGAGACCGTTGCATTGCTGATCGAGGAGCAGAAGAGGCACCCGCGCTGGCGGCTCGAGGTCACGTTCGAGTCGCTCGCCGATCTGTTCGAGTTCTCCGCCGAACGTGGCCTCGAGAGGTCACGCGGGCTGCTCTTCATTCACCCCGCAGGCGACGAGCTCATCGCCTGCGCCGAGTCGGAGAGCATGTATGCCGTCGCAGGCGAGCCGAAGAGGTACGTCGCGCTGGACGGCCTGCGCCACGCGGAGCTGTACGGTCAGGGCCGCGGCTTTGCGCGCGTGGCCGAGCACGCGACGACGTGGCTCAGCGCGCAGCTCAGGTAGGCGACGGCACCCAGCACGTGTGAAAGCCGATGGGCACGCGCTGCGGGAGCTCGATGCGGCAGACGGGACCGTGCTCGAGATCGCGGGCGTCGAAGATCACGGCCTCGCTGCGCGCCTCGGCGGCGTTCGACAGGAACGTGACGAGAAAGCCGTCGTCCTCGTCTTTGCCACGCGGAATGAAGCACGCCTCCGAGCCGTACCAACCCTGGTTGTAGCGGTGCTGCTGCGAGGTGCCGCGCTCGAGGTCGTACTTGCAGAGCCCATCGAACATGAGCTCCGCGCGTGGCGCGATGATCGGGTTGTAGCTGTAGCGGAGCTTCGTCCCGTGACCGAGGTCGTTCACGCGCGGGAACTCGGTGGGGAGATCGTCGAGCTGCTCGCCGCGCGTGGCGCCGGTCTTCATGTCGAAGCGCCAGCGATAGAGGTGCGGGACGAGCTCGATGAAGTCGAGGCGCGCGACGTTGTGGCTCTGCTCTTTCGGGATGGGGTCGGCGACGCGGCACGCGACGAGCACGATCTCGTCGCCGTCTTCGTACGCGTTGATGGTGTGATAGACGTACGCCGCGTCGTGCTCGAACCACTTCACGTCCGACGACGTGCCGTGGCGAGGGATGACGCCGAAGCGACTCGGCGAATCGCGATCGAAGCCGATGCGCCGCTTGCCCTCCTTGAGCCGCTGCGGATCCCAGCCGAGCGGGAGGTCGAGCAGGATCGTGTAGTGCTCGGTGATCGCGCAGTCGTGGAAGATGTGCGGCGTCGCAAGCTCGATGGGCTCGTAGCGCACGAGCTTGCCCGTCGCATCGACGACGCCGTAGCGCAGGAATGGCGGACGCACGATCGAGTAGTCGAAGAAGACCAGCTCGTTGGTGCGCGGGTCGACCTTGGGGTGTGCCGCGAAGCCCCCCGTGAGCGCACCGCCGAACGTCTGCGGGCCGATGGTGGAGAGGTCCTTGGTCGACAGCTCGTAGGGCACGCCCGACATCCACCACAGCGCGAGGAGGCGACCGTTGTGCACGACGAGATCGGTGTTGGCGGTGTCCTTGAGCGCGACGCCCGCGTGGGGCCTGACGGGCTCCATGATGCCCGTCCAGAGGCTCTCGCCCGCGACCTGCTCGGCGCAAAAGCCCTTCGTCCTGATCCAGCGGTTGCGGTAGCTCGCCTGGCCGTTCGAGAGCGAGAGGCCATGGACCATGCCGTCCCCGTCGAACCAGTGGTAGCGACCCTTCGGCCAGAACTGCGGGTTGGCGCTGTTGCGCACGAAGGTGCCGCACAGCTCGCGGGGGATCTCGCCTTCGAGGATGCGGAGCCCGTCGACCTCGAGCTCCGTCGTGACGCGCGCGTGCTCGAGGGTCTGGTAGCCGGTGGTGACGGGTTCCATCACGAGAGCATAGCGGATGTATCAGGGCAGGACGTTCCCGCCGTCCCTCGTCGGGCAGAGCCCGCCGAGCTCCCTCCACCGCGCGTTGCTCGCGCGATGTATCAACACCGCTTCAGGGCGTGATGGTGTCGCCCGCCGTCGCGTTGCGCAGCGCTACGTAGGTGCTCCAGCAGGGACCACCGGCCTTCTGCGGCAAGGGCTCGTCCTTCGCGAGCGGCAGCTTGAGGCGGATCGCGGTGCACACCTCGGTGGTCGAGGCCTGGCGCACGACGGTGAGCGGTGCGTACACGTGCGAGACCCAGAAGCGGTAGGCGAGCGACATGGGCCCCTTCGCGAAGGTGTAGCCGTCGACGCGCGGCCCGGTCACGCGCAGATCGATCAGGACGAAGCGATCGAAGAAGTGCACGGGGTGCGACTTCATGAGGTCCTCGGCGATGCTGCGCTCGAACGGCGTGATGGCGCGATCGTCGTACACGAGCACCGCGTGGTCGAACTCGTTCTTGTACTTGGCGACCTGCGCCAGCGACGTGACCTCGTCGAGGCTACGATCGAGGTAGTACCAGAGCTCCTTGCGGGCGCTCATGCTCGGGAAGTGGAGGATCACGCGCTCCGTTGGCAGCGTGCGCTTCGTGACCTCCTTGCCGAAGGTCCACGCGTCGCCGTGCGAGTCGTAGCGGGCCTCGCCGTGGGTGCCCATGAGCACGCGGCTCTCGACGAGGTTGTGCGCCGCCTGCGGCACGTCGGCCGCGAGGTAAAGGACGAGGAACGCGCCCATGGCGAGCGCGCGTGAGCCCGGTCGCACGCGGTCTGCGAAGCGCCCGATGCTGTCGGCGAGGTCGATGGTGCAGAGCGCGAAGAAGCCCGAGTAGAAGAACACGCGATACATGTGCACCGACGAGCCCTCGGCGAAGAGGTAGATGTAGAGCGTGTTGACGTAGAGGAACGTGAGCGGTGCGAGATCACGCAGGCGCGTGCGACCGACGACGACGCGGTACAGGAACACGCAGTACCAGATGGCACCGACGACGAGCGGGGCCGGGCCGTAGAGCAGCTCCATCCACAGCGTGTGGCGATCGAGGACGTAGGCACCCGACGGTGCGGCGTGGCGCTGCCTGTACGAGGCGACGAACTCGCCCCACACGCCTGAGCTGGCGGTGAAGCCGACGTGGAACGCCATCACGGCCACGCACGCCGCGCCGATGACGAGCGTGTGGATGGTCGTCGGGTGGAGGCCGAGGTACGACGGCGCCTGGGCTTCCTTGCGCCCGCCGGGCGAGGCCGTGCCGCGGGAAGAGGCCATCGCCCGGCCGCGAGCGGTGCGACGATAGAAGAGCGCGTGCACCGCGATGAACGGCCCGATGAAGAAGACCTCCCACATCAGCAGCCCGCCGATGGCGTACGACAGCGCCGCCTCGACGAGCAGCGTGCGAGAAGGTCGTTCGAGATACTCGAGGTAGGCGCGCAGGCCCCACAGCACGCAGGCGAGCTCGAGCAGCATCGGATCGGACAGCACGCTGAACGAGCACACGATGGGCAGGCTCACGTAGACCGCCACCGATGCGAGCCCGAGCCACGGGCACCAGCACAGCGCGACGAGCCGGTACAGCGCATACAGCGCCGCGAGCCCTCCGAGCGCGGCTATCGCGCGCGGCAACCACTCGTGCTCGCCGAAGATCGGCACCGTCGCGGTGAGCAGGTGGTGGTAGCCGATGGGGTGGTGGAAGTAGAGCGAGTTGTCGGCGGGCTTGTCGAAGCCCGTCCACGTCGCCGGCGCCACCATGTGCTGTCTGAGCGAGGTGCGTGCGCGCAGCATGTATGTCGCACCGTGATAGCCGTGGTGACCCCAGTAGAACGGCGCGGCGATGCCGAACGCCGAGTAGCCGAGATAGATCGCGACGACGATCGCGAGCCCGATGCGCACCGGGAGTGGCGCCTTCGTGCGGTTCAGCTTCGTCCCATTCGTTCCGTCGACCGTCATCGACTTCTCTCCGCGACCACATAGGCCGACGTACCGAACGGCAGCGGCAAGAGCGGGAGCTCGGCGCGAAAGGCCATGGTCAACACGTCGTTGAGGAGCCCAGGCTTGCCCGCGTGCTCCATGCCCTCGGTAGGGCCAGGGAGCAGGCGTTGCAGCAGGCGCGCGGCGAGCGTGGGCGCGAAGAGGGCGGCGTTGAAGTAGCCCTCTTCTCGGACGGTGAACGGACCGCTTTGGACCACGTCGACGAGCTGTTGCTTCGTGTAGCGCCGACGGTGGTGGCTGTACTCGTCGTTGTACCCCCACAGGAGCTGGAACGCGGGGACGAACACGACGAGGTGACCGCCGCGTCGCACCACGCGCCCGAGCTCACCGACCGCGGCGCGATCATCGTCGAGGTGCTCGAGGACATCGAGGGCAACGGCCCCGTCGAACGACGCGTCGGCGAACGGGAGCTGGCGATCCGCGGCGCCAACGACGCGGTGCGTGTACGGACGATCGGGCGCGAGCTGGAACGCGCCATGGACGCGATCGAACGCCACGGGATCGCCGTAGCGGTGCAGGACGAGCGATGCGCCGCCGGTGCCGCAGCCGAGGTCGAGGAGGCGCGGGCGCTCGCGACCCTCTGATGGCGCGATCGGCAGCGGCGCGAGGAGCTTGTCGAGGATCTCGCGGCGCACCGAGTACCACCAGTGCCACTCTTCGACTTCGGCCTGGAACGTGTGGAAGCGCTCGTCCATCAGCGGCGGCGGAGGCGCACGGCGGAGTAGGGTGCCCAGCCGGTCGGCAGCGCGGCGCCGACCACGGGTGGCCATGCGGCCTGCGCCTCGACGGTGAAGTGACTGTCGGCGGCCCGAAGGATCGTGGCGAGGTCGCTGACGTGGTGGTGATCGATGTCGGAGAAGCCGATGGCGGCGAACGCGGCCGACATCGCGCGGTGCACGGCCGGGCAGCCGACGAGGAACGTGCCGCCCGGCGTCATGATGCGGGCGACCTCGGTGAGGCCCTCGTCGAGCGCGACCCCGCCGAGGTGCTCGAAGATCGAGAACGCGACGACGCAGTCGAAGCGCGCGTCCGGCAGCGGGATGGCACGCACGTCGCCCTGCACCAGCTCGGCGCGTACGCCGCGCGCGGCGAGGAACCCATCGAGGCCGCGCGGCGGCGGCTCGAGATCGAGGCCCTCGACCACCTTGGCGACCTTCGCCAGCGTCGGGAGCAGGAGCCCCGAGCCGTAGCCGACCTCGAGCAGCGCGTCGTACGGACCGTCGAGGAGGGCGAGCCCCAGGTCGATGCGCGCGCGGAAGACGCGGCCCACGATTGGCTTGTAATAGAACAAGAGCGGGTCGACGTCGTTGTTGGGCGTGAGCGTGCCGCGAGGCGGCAGGTCGAGGTGCAGCGGCATGACGAGCGCAACATCGCGTCGCTGGCGACACTTTGCAAGCGGCTGGACGCTCGACAACCTGGACATCGCGCAGGGCTGGTAGAAAGCTGGACGGCCTGTTGGAGCTTCGACAGCCCGTCCGGGAGCGATCAACGAGTTAACCGCGGGCACGTCGCTTGCTGAAGACGAGCGCATGCGAATAGTCGGCATCGTCCTCCTCCTCCTCTTCGTCTTCGGCTCGGCTCGCGCCGACGATCGCGTCGCACCGGTGCTACACGCCGATCGGAACGCGCTGAAACGGGCTCAGAAGATCGAGTACACCGGTCTCGCCCTCACGTGCCTCGGCACCACGCTCGTCCTCGGGAGCACCCTCGGGATGGATCCGTTCAGCCTCGGCTCCGACAACCCGGACGCGTCCTACCGCATGAGGAGCGATGCCGGTACGGGTCTCCTGGTGATCGGCTCCCTCGCCGCCGCGGCAGGGTCCGTGATGTGGATTGTCGGAGGCGTGCAGGCCCATCGCGCGAAGCAGGTCGTCATCGCCCCGAACGGCTTCGGCGCGCGCTTCTGATCGCGGGAATGCGCTCGCCGCACGCCGTTGTGGGTCACATGAGGTGTTAATACGCGCTGCGGAACTTCGAGAACGCGTAGGTGGTCATGCGCAGGAGCTCGAGGCCATTCTTGAAGCGGCTGATCTTGGTCTCACCATAGGTGCGCGCGCGGTAGCGGATGGGCAGCTCGACGATCTTGAGGTTGAGCTTGGCGGCGCCGAACAGCAGGTCGAAGTCACCGAATGGATCGAAGTCGCCGAAGAAGCCGCGGGCCGCCGCGAGGCGCTCGTAGTCGCGTCGGTACATCACCTTCGTCCCGCAGAGCGTGTCCTTGAGGCGCTGCTCGAGCGTGGCCGACAGCGCCATGCCGAAGGCCTTGTTCCCGAGCGTGTTGAGGAGGCGCATGGCCTCGCCCTCCATCGGATACGCGAGGCGCGAGCCGTTGACGAACTCGGCGCGGCCCTCGGCGATGGCCAGGTAGAACTTGTGCAGATCCTCGGGCGGCACGGTGAGGTCGGCGTCGAGGATGAAGAGGATATCGCCCGTCGCTGCGGCGTAGCCCTTGCGGACCGCGTCGCCCTTGCCTTTGCCGTTGCCCTGGTGGATGAGACGCATGTTCGGGCGTGTCTTCGCAGCGATGTGCTGCTCGATCACCTCGGCGGTGCCGTCGTCGGAGTTGCCGTCCACGAAGATGAGCTCGGTGCCGCGGCCGAGCTCGGGCGTGCGAGCCACGATGTCGTCGATGTTGCCGCGCTCGTTCTTGCACGGCACGACGACGGTGCAGCTGAGGTCGCGCGTGGGGATGGGGCCGCCGCCGGCCGCGAGCCTGCACACGAAGAACTGCGTGAGCGCGAGGTGACGGAGGCCCGGCGCGTTGGCGAGGTAGCGGTTGGCGAGCCTCGAGATCACCGGAACGTCGACGGGAACGAGCTGCGCGGTGCCGGAGCGGATGACGTCGAAGTGGTTGAGGTAGAGCAGGTTCGACAGGTCCTCCATGCCGAGCCAGTTCTGCTGCGGGATCGGCATCTTGAGGCCCAGCGTCTCGCCGAGCCTCAGCACCGGCTCCCACACGAAGTTGTAGTAGGTGACGAGGATGCGGGTGCGCGCGGTGCACAGTCGACGCAGCGCGCGGAAGGCCGACCACACGTCGGAGAGCTGTCCGACGACGTCGGAGAGGACGATGTACTCGAACGTGCGGCCCTCGAGCGCGGGCACGTCGAGGGTCTCGATGTCCCCCTCGTGAAACTCGAGCCGCGGGTGCTTCCGGCGCGCGCGCTCGACGAGCCGTGGCGACAGATCGATGCCGACGCCGTGAGCGGGCTCGAGCGCGGCGAGCAGATCGCCCGTGCCGCAGCCGAGCTCGAGCACGGAGGCACCCTTCGGCACGACGAAGCGCGCGAGCCGCTCGATGGACCGGTAGTACGCCGAGTTCTTCGCCTGCCAGCGCTCGCGCTCGTCGGCGAAGTGGTCGTACGTGTCGCGACGCCGCGTGCGCTCCTCGGCCTCGCGTCGCGCGAACTCGGACACGTGCTTGTCGGTGGTGCTCATCGAGCGGAACCGTAGTCGCCGCGGAACGCGATGTAAACGCTGCCCCGCAGGTTGTCTCGAACCCGGCAACGTCGGAGCATGGACGGATGGGAAGACTTCGCGACTCCTGGCGCATGTGTCGAGGGGCGGCGTCATCGTGACCGGAGATGGTCAGGCGCAGATCCTGCTCCAGCACCTCTGAGTGACGGCGCGCGCCCCAGCCGATCGCGTGCTCGGCCTCGCGCTCTTCGTTGCATCGCTGGTGTTCGTGGCGCACCGCGCGCTCGTCCCGCTCGCCGAGACGGACCTCTTCTTCCACTTGAAGCTCGGCGATCTCATCTTCGAGCGGCACGCGATCCCGTTCCGCAACCTGTTCTCGTTCACGTACCCCGACTATCCTGACCCCGACCTGTCGTGGGGCTTCCAGGTCGCCGTGTCGTGGCTTTTCGCGCACGGTGGCTTCCCCTCGATCGTGCTGTTCAAGACAGCGCTCGTCGTCGGTGCGTCCGCGCTGATGTACCGCGCGGCGCGCCTCGCGGGCGCGAGCGCAGGCGCCTGCGCCGTCGCCACGGTGCTCGCGATCAACGCCGCCGACCAGCGCCTCGTCGAGCGACCGCACCTCGTGACGTTCCTCGGGATCGGCGTGCTGTCCGTGCTGCTCGAGCAGGTGCGCCGCGGTCGCGACGGGTTCCTGTGGCTCGTGCCCGTGCTCGTCGTCGTGTGGGCCAACTTTCACGCCGGCGTGTTCCTCTGCATCCTCGTGCTCGGGTGCTTCGGCCTCGAGCGGCCGTCGCCAAGGTGGCTCGTCGTGCTCGCGCTCGCGACGGTCGCGACC
>JBDTCO010000015.1:0-10239 GCA_039923495.1 Polyangia bacterium | reverse complement strand
GCGCGCGGCAAGCTAGACGCCTCGCTCGTGCTCTCCTCCGGCGAGAAGATGGCCTTCGAGCGCGTCTACGCGCTCGACGCCGAGTTCGACAAGCTGGAGGACGCGCCCCAGGAGTTGCGCGAGTCGAAGCGCTACCGCGATCATGCCGACTTCTCGATCTCGGGGCTGGCGGCGAAGCTCGTCGCCGATTTCGGGGACCAGCCCCTCGACATCGTCGTGCACGCGCTCGCCAACGGACCCGAGGTGAAGAACCCGCTGCTCGAGACCTCGCGTAGGGGCTACCTCGGCGCGATCTCGGCGTCCGCGTACTCCTTCGTCTCGCTCGTGCAGCACCTCGGTCCGCTCGTGAAGCCGGGCGGCTCGTTCCTCTCGCTCACCTACCTCGCGGGCGAGCGCGCGGTCCCTGGCTACGGTGGCGGCATGTCGTCAGCGAAGTCCGCGCTCGAGGGTGACACGCGAACCCTCGCGTTCGAGGCCGGCCGCAAGTACGGCCACCGCGTCAACACGATCTCCGCGGGTCCGTATGCGTCGCGCGCAGCGTCGGCCATCGGCTTCATCCACAAGATGATCGACTTCGTGAAGGCGAACTCACCGCTACCCGAGGCGATCACAGCCGCGGACGTGGGCCACACCGCCGCGTTCCTCTCGAGCGCGCTCGCGGCGGGCATCACGGGCTCCACCGTCTACGTCGACAAGGGCTATCACGCCATGGGCGTGGCACCCGTGGCCCTCGGTTGACCCGCACGCGGTGCTCTTCCAAGATGACCGGCCCATGAGCGAACCGCGCCGCACGCCCCTTTACGATCGCCACGTCGCCTCGGGCGGCAAGATCATCGACTTCGGTGGCTGGGCATTGCCCGTCCAGTACGTCGGCATCATCGACGAGCACAAGGCCGTGCGCACCGGCGTCGGGGTCTTCGACGTGTCGCACATGGGCGAGGTGCGCTTCCGCGGCAAGGACGCGCAGGCCGCCGTGCAGCGCCTCGTCACCAACGACGTCGGCAAGCTCGTCGACGGCGCGGCTCAGTACACGTGCGCCTGCTACGAAGACGGCGGCATCGTCGACGACTGCATCGTGTATCGCCATGGCGCCGAGGACTTCCTCATCGTGGTGAACGCCGCGAATGCGCAGAAGGACTTCCACTGGTTCGTCGAGCAGACCAAGCGCTTCGACGTGAAGGTCACCGACGAGTCCGACGACACCGCGCTGCTCGCAGTGCAGGGTCCCAACGCGCTCGCCACGCTGTCGTTGCTGAGCAAGGGCGCCTCCGATGGTCTCGCGAGCTTCCACTTCCGCAAGGTGAAGCTGGCGGGCGCCGAGGTCACGCTCGCGCGCACCGGCTACACGGGCGAGGACGGCGGAGAGATCTTCTGCGCGCCCGCCGACGCACCGAAGATCTGGGATGCGCTCCTCGCGGCAGGTGTTCGACCCATCGGCCTCGGTGCGCGCGACACGCTGCGCCTCGAGGCGAAGCTGTCGCTCTACGGCAACGACATCGACGCGGAGCACACGCCGCACGAGGCCGGCCTCTCGTGGGTGGTGAAGGGCAAGGGCTACATCGGCGAGGACGCGCTCGCCAAGCAGAAGGCCGCCGGCCTTTCACGGAGGCTCGTCGGCTTCGTCATGCAGGAGCGCGGCATCGCGCGCCACGGCTACCCCATCGTCGACGAGAGCGGCGCGCAGGTCGGCGTCGTCACCAGCGGCACCACCGGCCCCACCGTCGAGAAGGCCGTGGGTCTCGGTTACGTCCCCGCCGACAGGAGCGAGCCCGGCAGCATCCTCACGATCGACTGCCGCGGCAAGAAGGTCCGCGCCGAGATCGTCAAGGGCGCGTTCTACAAGCGGGCCTGAAGCGGTTTCGACGTTACAACTCCATCTCTCACGTCTCACCTTTCACTCGAACGAGGAGCCTCATGAGCAACGAGTACCCCGAAGGTCTGCGCTACACGAAGGAGCACGAGTGGGCCCGCATCGATTCCAGCTCGGGGGCAAACCTCGTCACCATCGGCATCACCGGCTTCGCGGTCGAGTCGCTGGGTGACATCACGCAGGTGGACCTCCCGAAGGAAGGCGAGACCATCTCGAAGGACCAGGTCTTCGGCACCGTCGAGAGCGTCAAGGCCGTCTCCGATCTGTTCGCGCCGTGCAGCGGCAAGGTCGTGAAGGTCAACGACCCGCTGTCGGACTCGCCGGAGAACGTGAACGACGACCCGTACGACGAGGGCTGGATGATCCAGCTCGAGGTCACCGACCTCGCCGAGATCAACGCGCTGATGGACGCAGCCGCGTACCAGGCCTTCTTGAAGGATCAGTAGCCCCGCACGAGGCGTACGAGCTCATGAGATACATCCCGCACACCGAGGACGACGTCGCACGCATGCTGCGAGTCGTCGGCAAACCCTCCGTCGCGTCCCTCTTCGACCACATCCCGGAGCGACTCCGGGCGAAGCGACCGCTCGACATCGCGCCGCTGGACGAGGCGCGGCTGCTCGCGCACCTCGGTGAGCTCGGTGCAAAGAGTCGGCCTGCCGTCGGTGTGACCGAGCGCGAAGGGGCAGCCCTGTCGTTCCTCGGCGCGGGGCTCACGTCGCACCACGTGCCGACCGCCGTCGACATGATGTTGATGCGCTCCGAGTGGTACACGAGCTACACGCCGTACCAGCCGGAGGTCTCGCAGGGCACGCTCACCGCCATCTTCGAGTTCCAGACGATGGTCTCCGAGCTGTATGGCCTCGGGCTCGCGAACGCCTCGATGTACGACGGTGCAACCGCCGCAGCCGAGGCGCTCATGATGGCCGAGCGCCTCACCGGAAAGCACAAGTCGCTGCTCTCCTACGCGCTTCATCCGCACTACACCGACACCATCTACACGTACCTGCGCTCCCAGCACGGGCACGAGGCCGAGGGCTACGCGCCATGCGTGAGCTTCGGCAAGGACGGTCGCGTCGATCAGGGGCAGCTCTCTGCGGCGCTGTCGGCCGGCGATGTCGGCTGCGTCGTCGTGCAGTCGCCCAACTTTTTCGGCGTCGTCGAGGATGTCGCTGCAATCGCAAAGCTCGCGCACGACGCGGGCGCCCTGCTCGTCGTCGCCAACGCGGAGCCGCTCGCGTTCGGCGTGCTGCAGAGCCCAGGCGCCGTCGGCGCGGACATCGCGGTCGGCGAGGGCATCGGCCTCGCCATCCCGCCGTCGCTCGGCGGGCCCGGCGTGGGCCTGTTCGCCGCGCGGCCCGAGTACGTCCGCCAGCTGCCGGGTCGCCTCGTCGGCGAGACCACCGACAAGGATGGCCGGCGCGGCTACGTGCTCACGCTCGCCACGCGCGAGCAGCACATCCGTCGCGAGAAGGCGACGTCCAACATCTGCACGAACCAGGGCCTCATCGCGCTCGCGTTCACGATCCACATGAGCCTGCTCGGTCGTCGTGGCTTCACGGAGCTCGCGCGCATCAACCTCAGCCTGTCCGAGCACGCCAAGTCGGTGCTCACCAAGGTGCCGGGCGTGTCGCTCGCGTTCACTGGCGCGACGTTCAACGAGTTCACGCTCGCGCTCCCACGCAACGCGTTCGACGTCGTCAAGGCACTCGCCGAGCGTGGCATCTACGCCGGCGTCTCGTCGCGCGCCGCCGGGCTCTATCGCGCGGAGACGCCGCCGAGCACGGGCGGGACGAAGCTCGTCGCGCCCGACGATCGCTGGCTCACGCTCGCGGTCACCGAGCGCCACGATCGCTCCACCATCGACAGACTTGCCGCCGCGCTGACCGAGGTGCTCCGATGAGCGACCGTCGCATTCCCGAGGTCCACCCGGTGGACACGCTGAACCTGCTCCACACCGAGAAGCTCATCTTCGAGCAGGGCGCGCCCGGCCGCAGCGGTGCGTCGCTGCCACCGCTCGACGTCCCTGCGATCGATCCGGCGTCTCTGTTCGGCTCGATGGCCCGCACCGAGGCGCCGCTTTTGCCCGAGGTATCGGAGGTCGAGGTCACGCGTCACTTCACGCGCCTGTCGCGCTGGAACTACGCCATCGACATCGGGCTGTACCCGCTCGGCTCGTGCACCATGAAGTACAACCCCAAGGTCAACGAGCGCACCGCGCGGATGCCCGGCTTCGCGGGCGTGCACCCGATGCAGCTCGAGTCGACGATGCAGGGCGCGCTCGAGCTGATGTGGCGGCTCGAGCAGTGCCTCATCGAGCTCACCGGCTTCCAGCGCGTCACGCTGCAGCCGGCCGCCGGTGCGCATGGCGAGCTGTGCGGCATCATGATGGTGCGCGCGTACCACACGGCCCGCGGGAAGAGTCCGAAGAAGGTGCTCATCCCCGACTCCGCGCACGGCACCAATCCGGCCACGTGCGCCGCCAATGGGCTCGAGGTCGTCGGCCTCAAGACGGGCGCCGACGGCATCATCGACCTCGAATCGGTGAAGGCCGCCATCGCCGCGCACCCGAACGACATCGCCGGCATCATGATCACCAACCCGTCGACGCTCGGCCTCTTCGAGGAGCACCTCGGCGAGATCGCGGACCTCGTCCACGAAGCCGGTGGCCTCGTCTACATGGACGGCGCCAACTTCAACGCACTGCTCGGCAAGGTGCGTCCGGGCGCATCCGGCGTCGACGTCATGCACATCAACCTGCACAAGACGTTCACCACACCACACGGTGGTGGTGGCCCCGGCTCGGGGGTCGTGGGCGTCGGTGAGCGGCTCGTCCCGTTCCTGCCCACGCCGATTGTCGAGCCGCTCGCCGACGGTGGCGAGGGCTATCGCCTCGACTACGATCGCCCGCAGTCCATCGGTCGCATGCGCTCGTTCTTCGGCAACTTCGGCATGTTCGTGCGCGCGTACACATACATGCGCGAGCTCGGCGGCGAGGGCCTCACGAAGGCGACCGAGATGGCCGTGCTCAACGCCAACTACGTCCGCGCGCTGCTCTCCGACGTGTACTCGCTCGCGTACGACAAGCCGTCGATGCACGAGGTCGTCTTCACCGACAAGCGGCTGAAGAAAGAGACCGGCGTGCAGACGCTCGACGTCGCCAAGCGCCTCATCGACTTCGGATATCACCCGCCGACGATCTACTTCCCGCTCCCCGCCGTGACGGGTGGCGCGGGCGCGCTCATGATCGAGCCGACGGAGACGGAGGCGCCCGAGACCCTCGAGCACTTCTGCGCCGCCATGCGCGCCATCGCCGTCGAGGCCATCGCCGATCCGTCCATCGCCAAGAGCGCCCCACTCAACACCGCGATGCGCCGGCTCGACGAGACGAAGGCCGCGCGCAACCCGAAGCTGCGCTGGACGCCGACGACGTAAGCTACGCGGGGCGTCGCAAGGCTACGCCCTCGAGCCGAGCGCCGACGGGAGCTCGAAGTCGCGGGTCGCGTAGACGAGGCCCTGGTCGATGACGCGGTCCCAGTAGCGGAGACCGCGATCGACCAGGAGCTGCTCGAGGCGTGGGCTGCGCTTTCTGGCCTGCTCGAGCGCGCGGACGGTGGCGACGACGGCCGGCACGAGGAAGCGCTCGCGCGTCTTCGGGATGCGGAGGCCATCGGCCACCGCATCGCCGACGAGGTGACGGCAAACGGCGCGCGCCGCGCCGAGCGTGCGCTGCGCCAGTTCGCGCGTGTCGAGGTCGGGGTGCCCGATCCCGTGCTCGAGCAACGCCTGCGTGAGCGCGCGCGAATCGTCGTCGGGCGCGGCCTGCGTCGCGCCGATGAGGTCACTGAGACGCACCGCCTCCGTCTCGGTGACGGGAAACAGCGCGGGGTCCACGCCGATGACATGCGAGACCCATCGCCACAGGTGCATGAAGTCGTCGGAGTCGGACTCCGACACGTCGATACCGAGGCGCCGCACGCCACCGAGCGTCACCACCGAGAACACGAGCGACGCCGCGACCATATCGTGCTGGTTGATGGGAGCGCCCCACTCGTCGCGACGCCAGCGTGGCGACGCCGCGAGCATGCGACGGATCTGCGCGTGGATGAGCCGGACACGGAGCGTGAGCTTCCAGCCCTCGCCACCGACGCGCATCCCGGCCGGACGTACGACCGCGCGCACGAAGCGAGCGGTCTCGTTGAGCCGTGGTGCCGCGTTCTCGGTCAGCCTGCCCGAGAACGCGAGCGGCTTGTTGCCACCGGGGCTGGAGTAGCTCATGACGAGCGCGCGCGCGCCGAGCACGATACCTCCGACCAGCCCGGTGCGCAGGAAGAAGCGTCCGCCGCGATCGATGCGCTCCCACTCCACCCACGGCGGCACGACGGATACGGCCTCGACGAGGTCGGCGAGCGCGCGAGGCACGCTCGTCTCGCCGTCGAGCGCGGCGCCGATGAGCGCGTGTCCTGCCCGTCCAGGCGGGAGCGCGTCGACGGCGCGGTCGGCGAACGGGTCGCCCGCGAGCAGATAGGGCGCGAGTCGATCGACGCGATCCCCGAACCGCCGTCGCGCCGCTTCGAGGCCACAGAACCGCGTGGGCCACTCCGGCACGACCTTCACGTTCTCCCCGGCCGACATGCTCGGGTGGACTATGCCATCGACGAGCGCGGGCGCAATGGTCAGGCGAAGCGCGCGAGGTACTTCTTCATGTGCAGCTTCTTGAGCGTGTTGGCGGAGCTCATGTAGCGGATCTGCCCGAAGATGGCGCGCTCGGGTGCCCACGGCCGATCGTAGCGCCCGAGCGTCCAGAAGATGCCCGAGTACGAGTTGGGGTTTCGCCCGTCGAGCGCGTAGCGGTTGTTGAGCTCGATGAGCCGCTCGAGCGCGACCTTGGGTGTCGGGCTCCACTCGAGGATCTTCTTGCCCCACAGCATGCGCAGGTAGTTGTGCATGCGGCCCTCGCGCACGAGCTCGCGCTGCGCCGCGTTCCAGACCTCGTCGTGCGTCGACGCCGATGCGAGCTCGTCGAGCGAGTACTCGTTCGGGCGCGGATCCGACGCGTGCGTGGCGAGCGTCTTTCGCGCCCAGTCCGGCAGCGACTCGTACCGGTCGTACGTGGTCGGGTTGCGCGCACAGTGGTTGTAGCCGAGCTCGCGCCACGTCACGAGTTCGTCGAGGAACGACTCGGCAGCGGGCGACATCCCCCACCACCCTTCGCGCTTGCCCGATGTGATGCGCGTCAGCTTCGCCGACGTCCAGCCCTCGTGCTCCGCGAGCCGAGCGAACACGTGATGCACAGCGAGATGACCAAAGTGGAGGTACGGCGAGAGGCCGCTCGCCGCATCGTCGTCGGGCTGGTTGCGATCCTCGCCGTACCGCGCGAGCTTCTCGTCGAGGAAGTCGTCGAGCCTCTGCGCCGCGACCTCTGCGCCGCCGCGCATCGACACCACGCCGACCGTGTGATCGATGGGGAGCGCGGCAATCGCCTCCGCATCACGCGCGAGCAGCGCGCCGGATGCCATCGGCCAGCGCTTCGTCACCTCGGCGATCGACACCTGCGCAAAGCGAGCGTGTGCGAGCGGATCCTCGTCGGGCAGCTCGGAGAGGTTCTGCGCGAGGTGCTTCTGCAGGAAGCGACGGAACAGGTATGCCGAGTAGAAGTCGTTCTGCGCGGCGGCGATGGGCAGGAGACCGTTGCTGTCGACGACCTCCAGGCGTGCGGCGAGCTTCTTCGACGCGGCCTTCAGCATGCGCGAAAGGAAGAAGCTCGGCAGGTAGTCGGTGACGACGACGACCGCGCGCTCGCTCAGCGCGGCGAGCAGGCCCTTGCCGGCGCCCGCCTCGGGCTCGACATAGGGGTAGTACACGACGTGGCCATGATCGAACGCGCGCCTGTTCGCAGCCATCCCATCGAGCACGAAGCCGTGCAACCGATCGGAGGCCCACTCGTAGCCGACTCGCAGCGGCTCGAACACGACGAGCCCGCAGCGGTGCGCCTTCGCGAGCTCGGCCGCGCGCTGCAGCCCGAAGTTGTACGCCCGACGCCGCGCCGACGTCATCCAGTACAGCACGTAGCCCCCGTCGCTGCGCAGCGGGACGTCGTTGAGGACGCGAATGCGCGAGGCGGGAACGCTCATGCCGCTGCGAGCCGCGCTGCGAGCGTGTGGTCGGTGACCTCGGCACCGTGGCCCGACGAGTCGGAGTCGGCAGGCGGGGTCCACATCGACCTCCCATATCTTCCGCAAGTTCGCCGGGTCAACGACATTCGTCCGGAAGCATGCGCGACGACGGACGGCGGTGCTACCGTCGGGATCGTGGTGCACCTCGACAACGAAACGATCCGTTCGCTCGCGCGTACCGAGGGTCTGCCTCTCGTTGGCTTCGTCGCCGCCGCGCCGGTCGGACACCACGCCGACTTCGAGCGGTGGCTCGAGGCCGGGCATGCCGCCGAGATGACGTACCTCGCCCGCGACGCCGCGCAGAGGCGCGATCCGCGCGAGCTCATGCCCAGCTGCAAGGCGGTCCTCGTCGTCGCGCTGTCGTACGCGCACGAGGACGGCCTCATCCCGGTCGAGCACCTCGCGCCACGGGGAACGATCGCTCGGTACGCGCGCGGGGCCGACTATCACACCGTGCTCAAGCGCCGGCTGCAACGCCTCGGCACCGCGCTCGAGCTCGCGCTGGGTCGCCCGCTCGAGCGCCTCGCCTGCGTGGACTCCGCGCCGCTCCTCGAGCGCTCGCTCGCGGCGGAGGCAGGCATCGGCTTCTCGGCGAAGAGCGCGATGCTCATCGCGCCGGGCCACGGCAGCTACCTCAGCCTCGGCGCCCTGCTCGTCGACTTCGAATGCACACCGGAGCCCCTCGTCGCGCCGAAGTGCGGCACGTGCAGGCTGTGCCTCGACGCCTGTCCAACGGGCGCGTTCGTCGGCCCCTACGTGGTCGATGCGCGACGCTGCATCTCGTACCTCACCATCGAGAACCGCGGCCCGATCCCGCTTCCGCTGCGCGACAAGATCGGCGATCGCATCTTCGGCTGCGACGTGTGCCAGGAGGTCTGCCCGTTCAACGCGGCCGGTCCGCGCGACGGGGACGCGGAGCTCGCGCCACGCTCGGGCTACAGCCACCCGTCGCTGCACATCCTCATGCGCATCGGCGCCGCGCAGTTTCGCAAGTGGCAGCAGAAGAGCGCGCTGCGTCGCATCCACCGCAACGAGCTCCTCCGCAACGTGGCGGTCGCGCTCGGCAACGTCGGAGACGCGGCATCTTTACCGACGCTGCACGACGCGCTGCGCGAGCCTTCAGCGCTCGTGCGTGCGCACGTCGTCTGGGCCGTGCGCGAGATCGCGCGTCGTCACGCCGACGCGACGAGTGCAGCCGACGCGATCCTTGCCGCGCACGCTGCCATCGAGACCGACGACAGCGTGCGCGCGGAGCTCACTTGACCTTCGGGAACCAGAGCGAGACAGCGCGGGAATCGTCTGCGCCTGGACCGACGGTGGGATCGACCCAGCCCGACGTGAAGTCCGCGGCCTGACGACGACGCGCCTCGGTGACGAGCGGATCGCCCTCGTCGCTGAAGTCGATGGGGATGCCGCGGATCTCGATGAAGTCGGCGTGCTCCCACAGCTCGAACATGCGCAGCTCGCCGGGCCAGTCGGCGAGTGAGCCGGTCTCGGCCTCGAAGAACTGGTGCGTCGCTGCGGTGCCCGCGGTGGCCACGCGAAACAGGTGCGTGTGCGCGCCGAGGTGCAACATCACGTGCGGGTAGCCCGCGAGGAAGGTGCGCCACTCGTCGGTCTGCACGGCATCGGCCTGCAGCGTGCCGCCGAGGTCCGAGCCCTGGCTGAGCGTCGTGGGGCCGTGGTGGGACACGAGGATGGTGTAGCGCCCCTGGGCCTCGGCCTCCTCGAGCGTGGGCTGCACCTCGCTCATGAGGTCCGCGCGATGCAGCACACCGTCGGCCCCGCCGGTCTCGGCCGCGGTGTCGAGCACGACGATGCGCACGGAGGTGCCGACGTCGAAGTGGTAGTACGCCTTGCCCGACGCCATCGAGGACGCGCCGATGCCGTGGCCATCGCCATCGGCCGCGACGGCGGCCATGAGCGCCATCCGATCGTTGGCCTCGCGCATCGGGTCCGCGACGATGCCGTCGTGGATGGTGGGGAGGTTGAGCTTCTTCCACGTGCGCGTGCCGGCGTCATCCGTGGTCCCGAGGTAGCCCGCGGACTTCTCGGCGACGGGGAAGTTGCCCTGGTTCAGCACGTCGTGGTTCCCGGTGACCCAGCGCCACGGCATCTTGAGGCCGTCGGCGATGAAGGCGTCCTTCGGATCGTTGTCGGGACCCTTCACCGGATCGTCGATATCACCGGAGT
>JBDTCO010000014.1:0-17765 GCA_039923495.1 Polyangia bacterium | reverse complement strand
CAGGTGACCGCGAAGCTCGACCGTCATGCAGCTCAGCTCAGCGCGCTCGGGCATCCCGTGCGCCTGCGCATCCTGCGCTTCGTCGTTCAGGCAGGGGATGAAGGCAGCCCCGCGGGCGACATCCAGGATCGCGTCGAGGTGCCTGCGTCCACGTTGAGCCATCATCTCAAGCGACTCGTCGACGCGGACCTGCTCAAGACCCGTGGCGAGGGCACCTACCACTACTACACCGCCGACTACACCGTGCTGCGCACGCTCACCGACTACCTCTGGGAAGACTGCTGCAAGCGCGGCAAGGGTGGATGCTGCTGAGCAGGTGCTCTTTTTTTGATCAGTAGTTCGATTTTTATAGAAGTATCTCGAGGAGAGAACATCCATGACGACCACGACCAACGAAGCTGACAAGTCCTTTCGCGCGCCGACGTGCCTCGCAGGCGAGGAGCCCGCGGTGAAGAAGGACGACGTGCGCGAGACCGTCAAGGCTCGCTACGGCGAGGCGGTGAAGGCGGTCTCGCAGGGCGCGAAGGCAGCGTGCTGCGGCTCGACGGCGTCGACCGGGGTCACCGGCATCGACCCGATCACGCGCGACCTCTACGACGCGGTGCAGGCGGGGTCGATCCCGGAGGAGGCGTTGCTTGCGTCCTTCGGGTGCGGAAACCCGACGGCGCTCGCCGAGCTGAAGCCGGGGGAGGTCGTGCTCGACCTCGGGTCGGGCGGCGGCATCGACGTACTGCTCTCGGCGCGACGGGTCGGCCCCACGGGCAAGGCCTACGGCCTCGACATGACCGACGAGATGCTGGACCTCGCGATGAAGAACAAGGCGAAGGCCGGCGCGACCAACGTCGAGTTCCTCAAGGGCAACATCGAGGCGATCCCGCTCCCCGCATCATCCGTCGACGTGATCATTTCCAACTGCGTCGTGAACCTGTCGCCGGACAAGGATCAGGTGATGCGCGAGGCCTTCCGCGTGCTGCGATCGGGCGGCAGGCTCTGCGTCTCCGACATCGTCATCCGGCGCGAGCTGCCGGCGACCGTGAAGAAGTCGATGGAGCTGTGGACCGGCTGCATCGCGGGCGCGCTCCTCGAGAGCGAGTACGTCGCGAAGCTGGAGGCGGCTGGTTTCACGGGCATCACGGTCGAGCCCACGCGGATCTACTCGAAGGAGGACACCGCGGAGATGGCCTCCTCGTGCTCTGACAAGGACATCGAGGCCGCGCTCCTGGCGCTCGACGGCGCCGTCATGAGCGCATTCGTGCGCGCGAAGAAGGCATGAGCACCGAGATGAAGGTGGTCGGCCGGCTCTCGACGCTCGACCGCTACCCAATAGGGGTCCGCTGACCGCAGCAGCTGGAGACTGGCGTCCGCGGATCCGCATCCCGGGCCACGGTGGACGATCGCAAGTCTTTGACATCACGGAGGGATCGCAAATGGCGCCGATCGTGCTGACGATTGAGTGAGTCACCCCCCCGATCCTGGAGCCGCCCATGCGCAAGCTCGTCCTGTCTCTCTTTGCTCTCCTTGCGCTACCGGCGCTCGCGCTCGCCGATCCGGTCATGGTCCTCGAGCTCCACAACCCGAGCATCCATGGCGGCACACAGGCTGGTGTCGTCGTGCGGGAGGGCGCTGGCAGCGTGCAGTACCGCGCCCCTGGTCCCGGTCTGGTCAAGTCCGTGGAGCGGCCCCCGGTCACTCGTCAGCAGGTCAATGAAGCCAATCTACGGCAGACGTGGAAGCAGACTGCGCGCTTTGGCGCTGCCCGTCGTCGGTAGGCTGTCCGGCCGCCATTCGACGAGCCTGAACCTCGTTCCTGCCACGATGCCCTCGCTGGAGTGGAGCCTGCACTTTCACGCGCTCGTGGCGACGGCGTCGGTGCGAGTATCGCCGGCAGCTGTTCTGCAATCCGCGTCCCCGGTGACATGAACCTCGACCTCTTCTCAGATCCGATGAGACACGTGCTGGGCGCGGGCACGGTGGTGCTGCGGCGCTTCGCGCTCGTCGACGAGGACGCGCTCCTCGAGAGCATCGCCGCGGTCGTCGCGGATGCGCCGTTCCGGCACATGTGCACGCCGGGCGGGCTCCCACTCTCGGCCGCGATGACCAACTGTGGCGCGCTCGGCTGGGTCACGGATCGGGGCGGCTACCGCTACCAGTCGACGGACCCGGAGAGCGGGAGGCCTTGGCCCGGCATGCCCGACGCGTTCCTGCGGCTCGCGCGCGTGGCGGCAGACGCGGGCGGCTACCCCGACTTCGTCCCCGACGCGTGCCTCATCAACCGCTACATCCCGGGCTCGCGGCTCACGATGCACCAGGACAAGGACGAGGTCGATCTGCACGCGCCCATCGTCTCCGTGTCGCTCGGCATCGACGCCGTGTTCGTGTTCGGCGGCTTCGAGCGCGGGGAGCCCGGCATGCGCGTCCCGCTCAGCCACGGCGACGTCGTCGTCTGGGGCGGCCCCGACCGCATGCGCTTCCACGGCGTGCGCCCGCTCGTCGGCGGCAACCACCGCCGCCTCGGGCAGCGGCGCATCAACCTCACCTTGCGAAGGGCAGGGTAGTCGCCTCGATCTCGTTGCGCATCAGCGCGGCTCGAGTACCGGGTACTCCGTCGAGACCGTGGGATCGCCGAGGCTGGCGACGGGCCGCAAGGCGTAGATCCCGTAGACGAGGATGAACGTGTAGCAGGCGGCGGGCACCATGAGGGCCGCGCGCAACGAGAAGTGGTCGGCGACGAGGCCGGCGAGCGGCGGCAGGATCGCGCCGCCCACGATCGAGACACACAGCAGGCCCGAGCCCTCGGCGGTGCGCGGGCCGAGCCCCTCGCAGGCGAGCGTGAAGATCGTGGGGAACATGATCGAGTTGGCGAGACCGACCGCGAGGATCGACCAGCCCGCGATCGAGCCCGTGGCGGTGCCCGAGCGCAGCAGCAGCAGGAGCGCGAGGGCGCCGGCGCCGGTGAGCACGTGGCCGGGCTTGAAGCGGCGCAACAGGGCCGATCCCGCAAAGCGACCCAGCATCATGCCGCCCCAGTAGTACGGCAGCAGCTTGCCGGCGCTCTCCTCGTCGATGCCGAAGACGTCGTGCTGCTTGAGGTAGAGCACCATCAGGCTGCCGACGACGACCTCGGCACCGACGTACACGAAGATGCCGATCGCACCCATCGCGAACCGCCCGCGTGCGAGCAGACCGAGCGCGCCGCGGACGCTCATCTCCTCCTTGCCCACCGTCTCGACGAGCCGGTTGCGACGCGACCACACGGCCGTCGCGACCACGACGAGCGCCAGCGCGAGGCCCACGTACGTCGAGCTGATGCGCGTGACGGAGACCGTCGCGCCGAGGATGAGCACGGAGCCCACGTAGGGCAGCGTGGTCGTGCCCAGCGAGTTGAAGGCCTGCGCGAAGGTCAGTCGGCTCGACGCCGACTTCGGCGGTCCGAGCAGCGAGATGAGCGGATTCGCGACGACCTGCACGATCGTGATGCCGGAGGCGAGCACGAACAGCGCGCCGAGGAAACCCGGGAAGGTGCGTAGCTCCGTCGCTGGTACGAAGAGGAGGCAGCCGACCGTCATCGTGACGAGCCCGATGACGGCGGTCCGCATGTAGCCGAAGCGCCGCACCAACCCCGCCGCGGGCAGCGACATGAGCAGGTACGCGGCGAAGAACGCAGACTGCACGAGCAGCACCTCCGCATTCGACAGCGTGAAGAGGCCCTTCAGCTTCGGAATGAGGATGTCGTTCAGGCTCGTGATTCCGCCGAACACGAAGAAGAGCGTGAACACGAAGCCGCGGAGGCCGGGATCGTCGTGTCCGGCGCCTGGGGGTGCTTGAGTCGAGGGACCGATGGAGGCGATGCGCAACGCTACGCGAAGCGGCGCGGCGGTGTCTAGGTGGTGTCGGGCTCGGGCGAGGTGATATAAAACCGAGGACATGGCCGCCACCGACGACAGCAACGCGACTCTCAGCGACGAGCTCGACGCGCTCGATCCGGCCGTGCGCGCGCGCCTCGGCGCCACCTTCGATCCCGCGTGGCTGATCGCGCGGGCCAAGATCCTTCGCGAGCAGGGCGCAGCCGCCAACAACCGCGTCAGCGGCGGAGTGAGCGCGCCACGGCCAGATGAGCTCGCGCCGCTACGTGATGCGGATCGCGCGCGACTCGAGGCGATGGGCAACGAGGCCCTCGGCCGTGGAGAGATCGCGCTGTGCGTGCTGGCCGGCGGCATGGCGACGCGGATGGGCGGCGTGGTGAAGGCGCTCGTCGAGATCGAGCCCGGCCTGCGCTTCCTCGATGCACGCCTCGGAGAGCAGCGCGCCGTATCGCACAGGAGCGGCAAGCCGCTGCCGGTCTGGCTCATGACCTCGGAGGCGACCGACGCGCCCATTCGCGACGCGCTGGCGAAGGCCGATGCACCGTCCCACGTCGCGACGTTTCGCCAGGGCAACCAGCTGCGCCTCGATCAGCGCGGGCGCCTGTTCCGCGACGCGCAGGGCGCACCGAGCCTCTATGCGACGGGCCACGGCGATGTGGTCGATGCGCTGCGATCCTCGCACCTGCTCGACGAGTTCCGCGAGCGCGGCGGCAAGTGGGTGCTCATCACCAACCTCGACAATCTGGGTGCCTCCGTCGACCCGCTGTACGCGGGCGCGGCCATCGACAGCGGAGCACAGCTGCTCGTCGAGGCCGCTCACCGCGAGCCCACGGACAAGGGCGGAGCCCCGGTTCGTCACGGCGGACGCATCCAGATCCTCGAGGAGTTCCGGCTGCCCGAGGGCTTCGATCCGATGTCCGTCCCGGTCATGAGCACCAACACGATGTGGGTGAGCGCGGACGCGCTCGCGACCACGGACGTGCCATGGAGCTGGTTCACCGTCGAGAAAAAGGTCGACGGGCGCACCGCGATCCAGTTCGAACGCCTGGTGCAGGAGCTCACGGCTGTGCTCGAGACGCGCTACGTGGAGGTGCCTCGCGAGGGCGACGCCTCGCGCTTTTTGCCGGTGAAAGATCCGGCGGAGCTCGAGCGGCGGCGGCCGGTTCTCCTGTCCGCCCTGCGTGCGCGTGGGTTCATGCCCTGAGAAGCACGGCGTGTGTGGCCACCGGATCTCGGGGTCGCGTGTCCCCTAGGCGCCAGGATGTGGCGCCTGAAGTCGCCCATTCGTTGCGTGGTTTCAGTAGGTTGAGACAAGCGAATCCTGGTGCGCCTGTTGCAAAACGCACGCGTAGCCATGAGAGCGTCCTCGATCGCCGTTTCACTTTTCCTGTCCGCCGCGGCCCTCGCCGCGCCGCCCTCCGGTGCGCGGTCCGCCCGACCCGATCGCGTGACGCGATACCTCGGGACGCGTGGCCTCGCCCGCGTCGAGGTGCAGAACCCGATCATCAACGCCGACTTCGCCGATCCCGCCGTGCTCCGCGCCGATGGCCACTTCTTCCTGTACGCGACGCAGTCGAAGGTCGGAAAGAAGATGGTCAACATCCAGGTCGCTCGCACGCGCGACATGAAGGGCATCGAGCATCTCGGAGATGCGCTGCCCGAGAAGCCGTCGTGGGCGAGCAAGACGCAGGACTTCTGGGCACCGCACGTCGTGCGCGCACCAAGGTCCCTCGGTAGTGGCAAGTACCTCATGTACTTCGTGGCCAAGCCTGATCCGGAGTACGTGAAGACGCATGGCACCGCCGACGGCATGGCGATGGGCGTCGCGATCTCGGACTCGCCGCAGGGTCCCTTCAAGGACAGCGGCAAGCCGCTCCTCGTCTCGCCCGGCTTCCAGGCGATCGACCCGATGGTCCTCGAGGAGGGCGAGCACCGCATCCTCTACTGGGGCTCGAACTCCAAGCCCATCAAGGCGCAGTCGCTCTCCGCAGACGGCCTCACCTTCGAGAAGGGCTCGGCGGCGAAAGAGGTTCTCTTCACCGACGAGAATCGGCCGTTCGAGCGGTTGCTCGAGGCGCCCTGGGTCGTGAAGAAGGATGGCAAGTACGTCATGTTCGCCTCGGGCGACAACTGCTGCGGCGAGAACGCCCACTACGGCGTCGTCATCGCCAGCGCGTCGTCGCCTTTCGGACCGTTTGCGAAGATCGACACCACGAAGGGCTCGGGCGTCGTGCTCCAGGGCAACGACCTCGCCCACACGCAGAAGCCGCGCTTCACCAACCCGGGTCACAACGCCATGTTCGAGGACGCGACCGGCCGGCTCTTCAACCTCGCCGGCTCGATCGACTCGCAGGATCCGTCGCAGGCGGGCTCGGGCTACAGTCGCCGCGTGCTCGTGCTCGACCGGGTTCACTGGAAGAACGGCGTCCCTCACTTCAAGGAAGGCACCGTCGCGAACGGGCCGCAGCCCGGGCCGGCGTTCGAGGAGGCTCGCTGATGCGCTTCGGATCCGCTCTCTTCTTTTCCCTCCTGCTCGGAACGTCCGCGTTCGCCGGTGAAGCCCCGCGGCGTGTCGTTCCGAAGCCCATCGCGGTCAAAGGTGGCCTCACGCAGATCACCGGCAAAGGCATGCGCGTCGGCCAGAAGACGTTCAAGCGCCGCGAGCCGGCCGACCCGTTCGTCGACCTGCAGCCCGGCGGCAAGGTCTCCCTCTACGGCACGGGGCCTCAAGGCCGTCGTGGTGGTGGGCACGCGTACCTCGAGTTCGCGAGCCTCGACTCGATGCTGCACGGCGGCAAGTTCGAGACGAAGATGATGAAGCTCGACCCGCGCCTCGATTCGGTTGGCGCACAGCCCTGGGATCTCATGGTTCACCGGTGGCCCGACGGCAAGGAGGTCATGTACGGCGCCGTCATGGAGCCGACCGGCCGGCGCAGGAGCGAGCCGAAGTGGCCTGATGACAACTGGACGCGCCGCGTCTACGCCTTCGAGAAGGACGCGAAGGGCACGTGGCAGATCCACGGCAAGCCGCTCTTCAACGAGGTCACCGACAAGACGAAGCCGACCATGATCGGCCACGCGTACGGTCACCACTTCAAGGCCATCGAGCGCGACACTCCGAACGGCAAGGTCAAGGAGACCTGGCTCTTCCACGAGGAGGTCTCGCGCGAGATCGACACGCCGCAGGGCAAGCGCCTCGTGACGGAGCTGTTCGCGCGCAAGATGCTCGACCCGTTCACCGCCTCGCCCGACAAGGTGCTCATCCTCGGCGCCGGCAATCCGCCGGTATTCGGGCAGCGCGCGAACGGCGACTACCTCGTCGAGGGGCCGCGTCCGTTCGAGGCGACGGTCGGGAACGAGCGCATGCACTTCGTGACGTTCTCGGCTGCGGACTTCGCCAACGACCGCTACGACATCCACTTCGCCTGGCGCCGCGGCGACGGCATCGGTCCGTACACGCCGATGACGACGAACGGCGAGCTCACGCGCTACGCCGACAAGCTGAAGGATCGCTACGCGCTGTCGTGGGTCGGCCGCGCGCACGTCATCGAGAAGCCCGACGGCAGCCTCTACGCCGTCTTCCACGCGGTAAACAAGAACATCCGCCCCGAGGTCATCTACGACGGCAAGCAGAACGACGACCTCGAGACCTTCCGCCGCAACGTCTACGTCGTGCCGCTCAAGATCACCCCCGGCAAGGACGGCGTGCCGGTCATCGAGCTCGTCGACGATCCGCATCACGAGACGGGCGAGGCCGCGCTCACGGTGAGCAAGGGCGAGTAGCTCGTGCGAGCTGGGCCCGACCGCGTCGCCTTCTTCGGCGGCGACCTCGAGGTCGAGGTGATCCCAGCGCTCGGCGGCAAGCTGTCGGTGCTGCGGCGCCGCGGCGGTCAGAATGTCCTCCTGGAGCCGCCGGACTTCGCGCACCGCGTGGCCGATGTCGATGGCGCGTTCGACGCGCACGACACCAGCGGCTTCGACGAGTGCTTCCCGACCGTCGCGGCGTGCAACGTCGGTGGTCATGCACTCCCCGACCACGGGCAGACGTGGTCGCGACCCGCGCGCGTCACGCACGTCGGCTCGTCGCTGCGGATCGACAGTGAGCTGCCCGGAGCGCGTTTCTCACGCACGCTGCGTGTGCACGGATCGACCCTCGAAATAGAGTACGAAGCGGTCGCCTCCACGCGCATGCCTGCGCTCTGGTCGTCGCACCCGCTGCTCGCTGTTCGACCGGGGATGGAGATCCTCTTACCCCGCGAGGTGCGGTCCCTGTTCGTCGAGTGGTCGGCGAACGGTGCGCTCGATGCGCGCGTCGACTGGCCGGTGCACGACGGGGTGCGACTCGACGTGGTGCAGCCGCCGTCGGCGGGCCGCGCCCACAAGCTGTTCACGGACACGCTCACGGAAGGTGCGTGTGCGCTCTACGACCCGTCTCGAGACGAGTCGCTGACGTTCACGTTCGATCCGCGCGAGGTGCCCTGCGTGGGTCTGTGGGTGTGCGAGGGCGGCTGGCCAACGAGCCGCGCGAGCAAGCACTACACCGTCGCGCTCGAGCCCTGCTCCGGTCGTCCCGACTCGCTCGCCGACGCGGTCGCTCTCGGGACGGCGTTCGTGCTCGAGCCCGAGGTCCCGAGGCGCTGGCGCATGGCTCTGATGCTCTCGCACGGTCGCCCGCAGGTATGAAAGGATGCGGCATGATCGATCCCAAGATCGTGCAGGCGGCGTTCACCGCCGAGCACGGTGAGCCGGGCCGCCTCTTCTACGCGCCCGGCCGCGTCAACCTCATCGGCGAGCACACCGACTACAACGACGGCTTCGTTCTGCCGATGGCCATCGATCGCGGCACCTGGGTCGCGGGTCGCGTGCGCCGGGATCGCAAGGTGCGTGTGCGGTCGGCCAACATCGAAGGGGCGATCGAGCTCGACCTCGACCTCGCCGGTCCGAGGCGACGCGGCACGTGGCAGGACTACATCGAGGGCGTTGCCCAGGCGCTCGGTGCGCAGCGGCTCGTGGGAGCCGACCTCTTCTTGAACGGCGACGTCCCGGCCGGCGCAGGTCTGTCGTCGTCGGCCTCCGTGGAGGTCGCGGTCGGCCTCGCGTTGCTCGGGCTCGCCGGCGTAGCGAAGCTCGACGGGACGGGGCTCGTCGACACCAAGCTCGGCACCGAGATCGCGCTCGCCGCGCAGCGGGCCGAGCACGACTACGTGGGCACGAAGTGCGGCATCATGGACCAGCTCGTCGCGGCGCTCGGGCGGGAGGACCACGCGCTCTTCATCGACTGTCGCAGCGTCGAAGCCACTCCCGTGCCGCTCGCGCTGCCCGACGCCGTCGTCCTCATCTGCGACTCGAAGGTGAAGCACTCGCTCGCGTCGTCGGCCTACAACGATCGGCGCAAGGCATGCGAGGACGCCGTGGCGCTCCTCGCGACGACGCTGCCGGGGATCCGAAGCCTGCGCGACGTCTCGTCGGCCGACTTCGCAACGCACGCGGCAGCGCTCCCCGACGAGCTCCGCCGCCGCGCACGCCACGTGGTCGGGGAGATCGAGCGCACGGTGGCAGCCGCGGACGCGCTCCGTCGTGGTGACCTCGTCACGATGGGTGCGCACATGAACGCCTCCCACGCGTCGTTGCGCGACGACTACGCGGTGAGCTGCGAGGAGCTCGACGTGCTCTGCGACATCGCACAAAGACAGGACGGCGTGTTCGGTGCGCGCATGACCGGCGGTGGCTTCGGCGGCTGCACCGTCAACATCGTCGCCGAGCGCGCGCTGGAGCACACGAAGCGTGCGCTCGTCGATGGCTACCAGGCGCGCTTCGGCAAGGCGCCGGACCTGTTCGTGAGCCGTGCCCAGGCGGGCGCGCGGGAGCTTCTGTCATGAAGATGCGAGTGCTGGTCACGGGCGGCGCGGGCTACGTCGGCTCGGTCGTCACCGAGGAGCTGGTCAAGAGCGGGGCCGAGCACGTGGTCGTGCTGGACGACCTGTCGAAGGGTCACGCGGGTGCGGTCGTCTCGCCGGCGATCCTGGTGCGTGGTGACTTCGCCGACGCCGCGCTCGTCGGAAAGGTGTGCAAGGAGGAGCGCATCGACGCCGTCGTGCACATGGCGGCGGCATCGCTCGTCGGCGAGTCGGTCACGAACCCCGCGAAGTACTTCCACCACAACATCACGAAGGGTCTGCAGCTCCTCGACGCGCTGCGCGAAGCTGGCGTCGCGCGCTTCGTGTTCTCGTCGACCGCGGCGCTCTTCGGCGAGCCCGAGCGCACGCCCATCGACGAGACGGTCGCCACGAACCCGACGAACCCGTACGGCGAGAGCAAGCTCGCGTTCGAGAAGGCGCTCAAGTGGTACGGCAACGCGTATGGGCTGAGGAGCGTGTGCCTGCGCTACTTCAACGCGGCCGGTGCGACCGAGCACAATGGCGAGCAGCACGAGCCCGAGACGCACCTCATCCCGCTCGTGCTCGAGGTCGCGCGCGGCAAGCGCGAGAGCGTGCAGATCTACGGTGACGACTATCCCACCACCGACGGTACCTGCATCCGTGACTACATCCACGTGACCGACCTCGCGCGCGCGCACGTGCTCGCGCTCTCGCACCTCATGGGCGGTGGCGAGAGCACACAGTTCAACCTCGGCTGCGGCGGCGGCTTCTCGGTCAAGCAGGTCATCGAGACCGCGCGCAAGGTCACGGGTCATGCGATCCCCGCGAAGACGGTTCCCCGTCGCGCCGGTGATCCGGCCGTCCTGGTCGCGAGCTCTCGGCGCATCCAGCAACAGCTCGGGTGGAAGCCGCAGAACGAGTCGCTCGATGCGATCATCGGCGATGCGTGGCGCTGGTTGCAGGCACATCCGAACGGATACGAGGACCACTCGTGAAGACGTTCATCGCGCTGCTCCTCTTCTGTGGGATCGCGCACGCAGACGCACTGCCCACGCGGGCGCAGCTCGTCGGTGAGGCCAACGAGAAGATCGCGCGCGTGCAGAAGCTGCTCCAGAAGGAGCACCTCGGCGCGGTCGTGCTGAGTCGCACCGCCGACATCTCGTGGGTGACCGGCGGCCTGGCCGACGCGCACGTCGTCATCACCAGCGAGGAGGCCGCGGCCTCGCTCGTCATCACCGCCGACGGTGGCCGCTACCTCGTCGCCAGCACCAGCGAGTCGGCGCGGCTCCTCGGCGAGGATCTGCAAGCGCTCGGCTTCCAGCTGAAGGGCTTGCGCTGGTTCGAGGACAAGAAGGTCGGCGTCGTCAAGGCGCTCGGCGGCGGCAAGCCGGTCGCGACCGATCTCGCACTCGGCGATCTCCGCGTCATCGATCTGCACCTCCTCGAGGTCCCGCTCACGGACACCGAGCTGCAGAAGTATCGGTGGCTCGGTCACAACACCGCCGACGCAGTCGTGGCGGCGCTCGCGCTCGTCAAGCCCGGCATGACCGAGCGCGAGATCGAGGCGATCACCTCGGACGAGCTCATGAAGCGAAAGATCCGTCCGACCGTGCTGCTCGTGGGCGCGGACGACCGGCTCTACAAGATCCGACACGTCGTGCCCACCGACGACACCAAGGTCGTGCGCTACGCGATGATCAACGTGTGTGCGCGTCGCTGGGGGCTCGTCGCGGCGATCACGCGCTTCGTGCACTTCGGTCCGCTCTCACCGGAGCTCGCGAAGAAGGCCGTGATCGTCGCGCGTGTGGCGGCGACCGAGTGGGCGGCGCTCGAGCCGGGCGTTGCTGCGACACAGTTGCTCGCCGCCGCACAGCACGCGTACGCCGATGCCGGCGTTCCCGACGAGTGGCAGCAGCACCACCAGGGCGGCGCGATCGGCTACGGCGAGCGCGACTGGATCATCAGCCCGACGTCGAAGGAGCACGTCGCAGACCGCGAGGCGTTCGCGTTCAACCCGTCCGTGCCCGGCGTGAAGGACGAGGACACGGTGCTGCTCGTCGACGGCAAGCTCGAGAACCTCACGCCGACCCCCACCCTGCCCACACAGAAGATCGAGATCGCCGGGCGCACGTTCGAGCGCCCCGCCATCTGGGTCCGCTAGAGGTCCCATCCTCATGAAGCGCCTGCTTTTCCTCTCGTTGGTCGTTGCCGCTCCGGTCGTGGCCGCTCCGGTCGTGGCCGCTCCGGTCGTTGCCGCTCCCGTCGTGGCTGCTCGCGCCGGGACCGCTCCCACCAGGCGCGTGACGGCTCCGCTCAACCCCGTCCTGCCCGGCGACTTCCCCGATCCATCGATCACGCGCGTCGGTGGCACGTACTACGCGAGCGCGACCACGTCTGCCTGGGCGCCCGTGTTCCCGATTCTTCGCTCGAAGGACCTCCAGCACTGGGAGGCCATCACCGCGATCTTCGAGACCGCGCCGAGCTGGTCGAGCGGCGACTTCTGGGCGCCCGAGCTCTACGTCGCGCCCGGCGAGGGCACGCGCACGCTCGTCTACTACGCGGCACACAAGAAGGACGGCCCGATGTGCGTCGCCGTCGCCGATGCGCCGTCGCCCGAGGGTCCGTACAAGGATCACGGTCCGATCGTCTGCGCGCAGAAGGGCGTCGTGTTCGGCGCCATCGATGCGTTCGCGATCTCCGATCAGGGCAAGCGCTACCTCGCGTGGAAGGCCGACGGGAACTCGGTCAAGCAGCCGACGCCAATCCTCTACCAGGAGCTTACCGCCGACGGGCTCGCGCTCGAGGGCCAAGCCCACGAGATGTTCCGCAACGACGCGAAGTGGGAACGGGAGCTCGTCGAGGGCCCGGCGCTCTTCCGCCACGGCGACTGGCTGTACGTCTTTTACTCCGGCAACGACTGCTGCGGCCGCGACTGCAACTACGCGCTCGGCGTCGCACGCGCGAAGAGCATCGCCGGGCCCTGGGAGAAGAGCCCGAAGAACCCGATCCTCGGGCCCAACGCGCGGTGGAAGTGTCCCGGGCACGGCACGGTGATCTCTGCCGCGGACGGCCGCACGCTCATGCTGTATCACGCGTTCGATCCCGTCGCGTTCGTCGACGTGGGTCGTCAGGGCCTGATCGACCAGGTCACGTTCGGGGCGGACGGCTGGCCGATCATCGCCGGTGGCACGGGACCAAGCGGCATACCCGGCAGCACCGCGCATCCCCTTCGAGACGACTTCTCCGGCAAGGCGCTATCTCCGCTGTGGCAGTGGCCGTTCGCAAATGCGCCGATCCGCACGCTCGGCAAGGCTGCCCTCACCATCGCGCCGGGACCCACGCCGGGCGGTGGTCGTCTCGCCGCGGTCGTCGGACGCTCGGTGCCCACCGGCGACTACGTGGCGACGGTGAAGCTCGACGCCGGCAGCGCGACCTCGGCAGGGCTCGCGGTCGTCGGTACCCCGAGCGCCGCGCTCGGGGTGTCGGTCGAGTCGGGCAAGGTCGTCGTGTGGCGTCGAGACAAGGGCATGGAGACCGTGGTGGCCTCGGCGCCCATGGCCTCCCGGAGCGCGACGTTGCGCGTCACCGCCTCGGGCGGACACAGCTACCGGTTCGCGTACAGCGCAGACGGCAGGAGCTTCCACGACGTCGGCGCGAGCGTTGACGGCATCGACGTGCCGCCGTGGGACCTCGGCGTGCGTGTCGCGCTGGTCGCGAGCGGGGGTAACGAGCGCTTCTCCGCCTTCTCGCTCGTCCCGACGCGCTGACAGGCGTCCGGCCGCCGCCGCTACCGACCGCGCACGTTCTGGAAGTCGATGCCGAGCCGGGACACGGTCGCGAGCCGCTTGCCCGTGCGGACCATGTCGACGTTCTCGACGAAGTCGACATGGATGTTGAGCTCGTCGCCGAGGAACTTGTGGAGCACGCCGAGCACCTCGGCCAGCACCTCGTCGGTGTAGCGCTTGCCCTTCACGACCTTGAACACGATGCTGCCGCGCTCTTCCTGCACGATCTGGAACTGCCGGATCGCGTGGTCGTAGTCCTTGAGCACGTGGGCGAAGAACGTGCCCGGCACGTACTGGCCCTTCGCGCCGATGATGATGGATTGCACGCGACCCTGGATGTTGCCGATCCGCGGGAGGCCACGACCGCACGCGCACGGGATCGCGGGGTCCATCGCCTCGGCGAGATCGCCGATGCGGTAGCGAATGAACGGCAGGCAGAGGTTGTTGAGGTCGGTGACGACGACCTCACCGATCTCCCCGGGCGCAGCGGGCGCGCCGTCCTTCAGCGTCTCGATGATGTAGCCCTCGCCGACGACGTGATGGCCGTCGTGCGCCTCGCACTCGTACGCGAGCCCGGAGAACTCGCGGGAGCCGTACTTGTCGAAGACCTTGCAGCCGAAGGCCGCCTCGATGGCGCGGCGCGAGGCGTCGGGCAGCGACTGCGCCGAGGAGATGATCCCCTTGGGCTGGATGTTCAGGCGGCCGTGCTCGGCGAGGTAGCGCGACA
The DNA here is from genome assembly GCA_039923495.1 of Polyangia bacterium. Classification (GTDB taxonomy): domain Bacteria; phylum Myxococcota_A; class Polyangia; order Palsa-1104; family Palsa-1104; genus JBDTCO01. The sequence goes on along the minus strand of JBDTCO010000014.1, from coordinate 3,511 downwards.
GGAAGTTGAACGACTCCGCGTAGCCATCGAGCAACACGGGCTGATAGTCCTCGATCTGCTTCACGAACTCGCGCAGCGTCTCGTCCGACATCTCGTACGCGGGGATGAAGCGACGGCGAGAGAGAAACGCATCCGAGTACTCGCGCGCGACCTGCGTCTTCGACAGGCCGAGCGTCTGGTGCCCCAGCCGTAGCTGGCGATCGCCGAAGCGATAGCCCGTCCACTCCTGTGCGCGCAACGTCGCGGCCCAGCGAAACTCGAGCTGGGGCCGATCGACGAAGCACACGAACGGCTCTCCCGTGGAGCCCGACGTCGAGATCTTGAGGATCTCCGATTTCTTGTGGTTGTCGCTCATGATGTCGAAGAAGAGGTGCTTGCGCACGTCGGCCTTCGACAGCATCGGCAGCTTGCGCAGGTCCTCGAGCGAACGGATGTCGTCGGGGGTGAGCCCGAGCTCCTTCATGCGCTCGCGGTAGTACGGCACGTGGCGATACGCATGCACGACGAGGCGGTGCAGCTTGTCCTCCTGCAGCGCGCGGATCTTGTCCGGTGCGAGCCACTGGGACTCGCGGAGGTCGGTGAGCTGCGTGTCGACCTCACCCGTGATCATCCAGTGCGTGGCACCGAAGGTCGCCATGTAGCCGCGCCAGTGGATCTGGCGCACGAGCGAGGTCGGCTCCTCGCGCACGAGCGGGCGCTCGCGGTCGAGGAAGTTCCTCAGCACCGATGGAGACTGAGGCCGCAGCCGGTACTCGAAGAGCGCGCGACCGAGATCGACGAAGCTCCTGACGATGGGCATGACGGGCGCATCGTCGAGGAACGACTTGCCCGCGCGACGCGGCTCGAAGAGCGTCTCGATCTGCTTGTAGGTGTAGCCCTTCGAGTGGGCGGCGACCATGATGAAGGACTGCCAGTAGTGGTAGCTGCCGCGATAGGAGAGCAGCTCCTCGAAGATCGCGCGGTCGGTCAGGATGAAGCCCGACTTGTTGTCGGTGAGCGACATGCCGAACGCGGCGTTGAGGAGGAAGTTGAAGCCGCGAGAGTAGTAGTAGCGCGGACCTCGGTCGCGGCCGACCGCCGAGCGCCAGCCCTGCATGACGTCGACGTTCGACCGAAGCTTCTCGCGATAGAGGCGCAGCACGTCCTCGGGCTGGTACTGCAGATCCGCATCGAGGATCGCCACGAGATCGCCGCGTGCCGCCGTGACACCCGTCTTCCACGACAGCGCGATGCCCTGGTTCTGCAGGTGCCGCCGTCCGACGACGAACGGGTGCAGGGCGGTCATGCGCTCGATGACGGCCCAGGTGTCGTCCGTCGACCCGTCATCGATGAGCACGAGCTCGCCGTCGAGCGCACCAACCCGGAATACCTCGCCCACGCGCGCCACGAGCTCGGGGATGTTGGCCTCTTCGTTGAGGCACGGCACGACAACGGACAGTTCCATACGCGAAACCTAACATGCGCCCCCGGGGCCAGCGGCGGGTGAGCTCAGCGACGCCCGGTCGACGACGGCGTCACCCCGACCGTGACCCTCGCCGCGCGCAGCAGCCTGCCACCGAAGTGGTACCCTGGCTGTGCCTGCGAAAGGATGCTCCCGACGAGCTTCGGGTCCGTGACCGGCACCGCCATCAAGGCTTCGTGGAGCGCCGGATCGAAGCGATGCCCCATCGCGTCGACCCGCTCGACGCCGAAGCGCGTGAGCACGCCGTCGAGCTTCGCGCTCACCATCCGCAGCCCTTCGATGAGTCCCGGATCGGCCGACGCCGATGCAGCCTGGACCGCGCGGTCGATGTCGTCGACCACCGGAAGGAGCTCGACGACGAGCGCGCGACGCGCGTCGTGGAGCTGTTGCTGCGCGTTGCGCTCCACCCTGGCCTGCATGGCCTCCAGCCGGCGCATCGCCGCGCGCAGCGCCTCGGCATCGGGCGGATCGCGCTCCGCGTCGAGGGTCTCGATCACCAGCTCCGCGACGGGCGGTGTCCTCGGGGGCGTCACTGCGCGCGCCCCGCATCGTCGATCGAGGGGCGGTAGCGAACGTACGACTCGAGAGCTCTCACACTGCGCACCATGCATCACCCCGGCAGACGCTCGTGCAAGGAGCCTGCCCTCGTGGCAACCCCTCGGTTCGCTCCCGGCGTGCGGAGCGACTGGTTGTGCGACAGACGAAACGTCTCACGGGACATTTTGTCCCGTCAGTCGTCGAGCGTGTGCGGAAGCTCGATCGTGAACACGCAGCCCCGACCGTCGATGCTGCGCGCGCGGATCCGTCCGCCCTGCGCCGTGATGGCGTTGCGGACGATGGACAGCCCGAGGCCCATCCCCGAGCGGTCGTCGTGCGTCTGGACGTACTCGTCGAAGAGGCGATCGAGCTTCTCCTTGGCGATCCCGCCGCACTCGTCCTCGACCTCGATCTCCACGCGCTTGCCGACGAGCGTCGCGCGCAGGTGGACGTGGCCCTTCTCGCGCGAGTACTTGATGGCGTTGTGCACGAGGTTGGCGACGGCGGAGACGAGGAGCTCACGATCCGCGATGACGGTCAGCGCATGGTCGACCGAGACGTGGATCTCGGTGTTCTTTCGTCGGGCGTCGATCCGCGCCATGATCTCGATGCCGTCGAAGACGTCGAACAGCTTCACCACGTCGCGACGGGCGACGACGCCGGAGCGCAGCCGGACCTCCGCGAGGGAGCGATCGATGAGCTCGCGCATGCGAGCGTGCGCACCCTCGAGCATCCCTGCCGTCCTGCTGCCGTAGCCGACCTCGCCGGTGGCGATGAGGCTCGTCACCGTGACCGCGACGTGGAGCGCGTTGCGCAGCTCGTGCGCCAGGAAGCCCAGGTGAGCGACCTCCTTCTGGTCGATGGTGTCGGCGTGCGCGGCCTCGTACGACGTCACCGCAGCGGCGAGCGCGTCGTCGAGGCACAGGTTGAAGGCCTGGTACTCGCGCGCGGAGACGGCGACGCCCAGCTCGTCGAGCAGACCGGTGATGACCTGACAGACGGCACCGTAGCTGTGCACGACCTGCGACATGGAGAACCCGAGCGCGAGGAGCTGGCGGCCATACTGCGCGGCGCTCGCGTCGAGCTCCTTGTGCTCCGTGGCGGAAGACTTCGCGGTCAGAGGTTCCGCGCCCTCGTTGCGTCGCAGGATGTTTTCCATCTGAGCGAGGAACACCGGCACCCCCTCGGAGAGCTCCGCCTTCGTGGGCGTGGGCGTCACGCTGGCCATGATGCGCCCCTTGCTGCGCGCGATGATGTCCAGGCGGTGCTCGGTCAGGAACTCGTACAGCATCAGGGTCTCCGCGCGCCTATACGCATTCCCGTGAAAAGGTGAATTCTTTTCACGTTGCCGACTTCACCCGCAAGGCGCATAGCTCGTGGTGCGTGTTCGTCACATGCAGGACGCGCACCAAGGGGTCGATCATGAGCGGAACGGTTCTCTGGGTCGACGACGACGACACCCTCGCCGACCAGGTCATCATCGCCATGCGTCGTCGAGGCTTCTCGGTCACC
>JBDTCO010000013.1:0-21888 GCA_039923495.1 Polyangia bacterium | reverse complement strand
GGTGGCGTGTATCGAGCGCGTGCCATCCGCGTGATGCGCCAGCTCGACGAGCAGAAGGTGGACTACGTCGCGCTCATCGAGGAGGAGCTGTGGCGCAAGCGCGGCGCGTTGAAGAAGGTCGCGCCCGTCGTCCCTGGTTGCCCGCAGTGCGGCACCATCAACGACGCCGACGCGATCTTCTGTAAAAAGTGTGCACATCGCCTCATCGCCGCCGCGGGGCACGCATGAAGTACGTCATCAGCTCGTTCCTCGTCCTGTTCGGTCTCTGTGGCATCGCGTCGGCGCAGCCGATGATGATGGACCCGTCGAAGATGTCGGGGATCCCGCGCCCCGACCCGCAGGTGCCGCCGGGCACCATCACGGTTCGCCTCATCCGCGGCGCGCTCGACAAACGCATGGTCGGCACGGACGTCACGCTCGCGACCGCCGACGGCGCCGGCAAAGCGCAGTCGCAGAAGACGGACGCCGAGGGTCGCGCCACGTTCTCGGGCCTCGGTGCGGGGCCGTACACCGCGTCGGCAAAGGACGGCGAGACGTCGCTCTCATCGCAGCCGATGCAGCTCGAGCCGCAGATGGGCACGCGCGTGATGCTCGTCTTTCCGATGACCGGTGCAGGCGCTCCCGATGGCAGCGCGCACGTCGACACCACGCTTCCACCGGGCACGCTCATCGTCCGCGCCGAGGACGGCACGGGGCAGGCGCTGTCCGGCCTCGACGTGATCCTCGGGCACGCCCGCGCCGGCGAGCAGCAGGTCGTCGAGCTCCACGCGAAGACCGACACCGCGGGCGAGGCAAAGTTCGAGGGCCTCGATCGGAAGCCCACCTCCGGCTACGTCGCGGAGATCATGTCGAGCGGCGCGCGCTTCGCGGGCAAGCCCTTCAAGATGGCGGACAACGCCGGCTCGCGCGTGGTGCTCGTCGTGCGTCAGGTCTCCTCCGATACGAGCACGCTCAGCATCGCCGAGGGCTCGCACTTCCTCGTCGAGGTCACCGACGATGCCCTCCAGATCATCGAGGTGCTCCGCATCCACAACGCCGGCACCGCGGCCTTCGACGCGGGTCCCGACGGGCTCCACATCCCGCTCCCGCACGCGGCGGTGCAAATCCAGGCGCCCGACAACGATCCGAACGTCGCCATCTCCGGCCACGACGTCGTCTATCGCGCGCCGCTGCCGCCGGGTGACACGCCATTCCGGGCCGCCTACCTGCTGCCGTACCACGGCGAGAGCGTGGCGCTCTCGCAGCCCACCCCGATCGCGTTCAGCCGCCTCGCCGTCGTCACGCAGCGCCTCGAGGAGATGCGGGTCTCCGGCCACAACCTGCAGGGCGAGGAGCGCGACATGCAGGGCCACAAGCTGATGGTGTACTTCGGCGACGGCACCACGCGCGGCGGCGAGATCCACATCCAGTTCGACAACCTCCCGCACACGAGCGCCATGCCGCGCTACGTCGCCGCGGTCGTGTGCATCGCGCTCGTGCTCGTCTTCGGCATCTACGCCGCATCGGGTGGTGGAGATCGCCGCGCGCGGCTCGAGGTCGAGCGTCGGCGCATCTTCGACCAGCTGGTGGCCTTCGACGCGGAGCCGAATGGCTCGCCCGCCGACCGTCAGCGCATCGTCGCGCGGCTGTCCGACATCTACCGCGGGCTCGACGAGCTCGGGGGCGGGTAGGGCGTGACGCCGGCGGTCGTCGCCGACGGGGTGTATCAGGCCTACGGGCGCCAGCCAGCGCTGCGGGGCGTGTCGCTCTCCCTCGCGGCGGGACAGGCCACGGCGCTGCTCGGCCCCAACGGTGCAGGCAAGTCCACGCTGCTGCGCATCCTGTCCACGCTCGAGCGCGCCTCGCGTGGCACCGTTCAGTGGAGCGGCCGCGAGGCGGACGCCGAGACGCGCGCCTCCATCGGCCTCGTCGCGCACGAGAGCCTCTGCTACGCGGACCTGTCGGCGCGCGAGAACCTCACGTTCTTCGGCACGCTCTACGGTGTCGCGGACCCGGCCGCTCGTGCGACGCAGCTGCTCGCCCGCGTGGCGCTCGACGCGGCCGCGGATCGCGCCGCGCGCACGTACTCGCGCGGGATGCTGCAGCGCCTCGCGCTGGCTCGAGCGCTCGTGCACTCCCCGCGGCTCCTCCTGCTCGACGAGCCGCTCACCGGCCTCGACCGCCAGGGCACGCAGCTCGTCATCGACCTGCTCGTCGAGGAGAAGGCGCGCGGCACGAGCCTGCTCGTCGTGTCGCACGAGCTGTTGGCCATCGCGCCGCTGTGCGATCGGGTGCTCGTGCTCGCGCGCGGGCGCATCGTGAAGGACGAGCCGCTGACCGCGACCTCCGACCTTGCCCGAATCTACGATGAGGCCGTCGCGTGAGCTACGCGTCGTGGGTGATGCGCCTCGTGTGGAAGGACATCGTCGTCGAGCTGCGCCGCAAGGAGCTCGTCTACGCGAGCATCTTCTTCGCGGGCGTCGTGCTGCTCGTGTTCGCGTTCTCGTTCCTCGGTGGCGAGCGTCCGACGCTCGACGTGGCAGCGGGCGTCCTTTGGGTCACCGTCGCGCTGACGGGTACTCTAGGCATCGGTCGAGCATTCGAACGAGAGCGCGAGGGTGATACCTGGCGCGCGCTGTTGCTCTCGCCGCTCCCTCGCACCGCGCTCTACGTCGGCAAGCTTGTATCGCTGTGCCTGCTCATGTCGCTCGTCGTCGCGACCGCTGCATTCGGCGTGGGCCTGCTCTTCGGCGCGCCGCTCGCCGACCACCTGGGTGGCATCGCGCTCCTGCTCGTGCTCGGCGTCGTGGGCTTTTCGGCCATCGCGAGCTTGTTCGCGGCGTCGCTCGGGCGCAGTCGTTCGCGTGACCTGCTCCTGCCGCTCATCGTCTATCCTCTCGTGGTGCCGGTGCTCATCGCAGGGGCTCGTGGAACGGCGGGCCTCCTCACGGGGGAGGATCCCGCGCTGCCGGCGTTCTGGATGCGGTTCCTCTTTGTCTTCGATCTCATCTTCGTGACGCTCGGCCTGTGGACCTTCGAGCCGCTCGCCGCGAGTGAAGGCTGACCATGAAGCTCAAGCCCCTATCGCTGGTCCTCGCCACCCTCGCCGTCCTCGGTCTGCTGTGGGCGCCATTCCTCATCGTCGGCGCCCCGCGCGAGCCGACGATGGGCTTCGTGCAGAAGATCTTCTACTTCCACGTCCCGTGCGCCTGGGTCTGCTTCCTGTCCGCGTTCGTCTGCGCGTTCGGCGCCATCGCATATCTGTTCCGCGATGCCGAGTGGGGCGAGCGGCTCGCCGCGTCGTCCGCCGAGCTCACGGTGGTCTTTGGCCTGTGCACGCTCGTGACCGGCCCGCTGTGGGCGCGCAAGGCGTGGGGGCACTGGTGGGAGTGGGACGTGCGCCTCACGCTCACGCTGCTGCTCTGGATGATCTTCATCGCCTACCTGTTCGCCCGTCGCTACGGTGGGCCGGGCGGCAAGAAGCTCGCGGCGGGCCTCGCCATCTTCGGCGCCGCCAACGTGCCGCTCATCTACCTGTCGGTGAGCATCTGGCGCAGCATCCACCCGAAGACCAGCGTCGTGCCCACGCTCGACCCTGGCATGCGCCCCGCTTTCTGGGTGTCGTTCCTCACGTTCACCATCCTGTACTTCGTGCTGCTCGAGGCCCGCGTCGCGCTCGAGCGCGCCCGCGCGTCGCTCGATGCGCTCTACCTCGAGGCCGAGGACCGCGGCCTGTTCGATGGAGACCCCGTATGACCACGCTCCGCGCCTTCCTTTGCACGTTCACGTTCTTCGCCATCATGTCGCTCGCGCACGCGGCGCCCGACTCGGAGGGCTTCGTCCCGGTGCAGCCTGGTGAGGTGCTGGCCGCATCGGAGAGCATCCCCGCGCGCAACCTCGTCGCGGCCGCGTACGGGTTCATCTTCGCCGCGCTCGCGGTGTGGACCCTGACCGTGCAGGTGCGATCCCGCCGGCTCGAGGCCGAGCTCGAATCGCTGCGGGCCAAGCTGCCGCGCTGATGCCCACCGCAGCACACGTCGTCTACATCCCCGCGATGCTGCTCCTCGGCATCGTCATCGGATGGATCCTCGGGGGGCGCGCCGCGCGCGATGCCGAGGCGAGCCGCAAGGCACGAGACGAGGCCAAGCGCGCGCGGCACGAGGCAAGGCGCGCGCGAGGTACCGAGGAGATCCAGGGCTGATGTCGGAGCGGGTCAGCGTCGTCATCCCCACGTACAACCGCGCGCACCTCATCGCGCGCACGGTGCACAACGTGCTGTCGCAGACGCACGAGGACGTGCTCGCCATCGTGCTCGACGACGGTTCGTGCGACGACACCGCGCACGTGATGCGCGCCTTCGCGAGCAACGAGCGCGTGCTGTACGTGAAGCAGGAGAACGGTGGCGTCTCGTCGGCGCGCAACCACGCGCTCCGGCTCGTGCAGGGCGAGTTCGTGGCGTTCCTCGACTCCGACGACCAGTGGGTGTCGTGGAAGCTCGCCGCGCAGCTCGCGGTGATGCGCGCGCTGCCCGAGGTCGGCATGGTCTGGACCGACATGGACATGGTCGACGAGCATGACGAGCTGCAAGTGGCGCGCTGCATGCGCTCCGCGTACTCGACGTACGGGCTCGTGCCGATGCGCCTCATCGTGCCGGAGATGGCGGCGTTCTCGACGCTCGCACCGAACGTCGTCGGCCCGCCCGACCGCACGCAGGTGCGCTGGGGTGACGCGTTCTCGGCGCTGGCGCTCGGCAACATCTGTCAGCCCTCGACGGTGCTGGTGCGACGGTCGGTAGCGGAGGCCGCGGGACCGTGGAACGAGGCCATGCGGACGGGAGAGGATCACGACTATCACCTGCGGCTCGCGCGGGAAGCGAAGGTCGCGATCCTCGACTGCGCGACGGTGCGCTACCGCAAGGGCGCCGAGGATCAGCTCACGCGTCCGGAGCTCCAGCTCACGATCGCGGAGAACTACCTCAAGACGATCCTCCCGGTCTTCGAGCACGAGCGCGAGCGCATCCAGCTGCCGCCACGGCTGCTGCGTCGCACGCTCGCATCCGCGCACGCGTGGCTCGCCGAGGAGCTCACGAAGCACGGGCGCAAGGCCGAGGCGCGCGTGCACTACGCGAAGAGCCTGCTGAGCTGGCCGCTCCAGGGCCGCACCGCGATGATGCTCGCGCTGTCGATGGCACCGGAGCGGCTCACCGAACGGGCACGTGTGGCGTACCGCACGGCAAAGAGTGTGGTCAGCGCGCGAAGGTGATCTTGATCGGCATCCGCTCACCAGCCTTCGCAGGCGGCAACGAGACGGTGCGCGTCTGCTCCTTGCCCACGCCGCGGATGGTCGTCGCGCTCAGCGTGAGCTGACGGCCCGCGGCCAGCGGCAGCTCCTCGCGCGACTCCACGCGCGAGCGGTGCCCGTCGATGTCGACCACCGCGGGCTCCGACAGCTCGAGCAACACGAAGGCCTCGGCCGGCGTCTCCACGGCAGGCGGACCGTCCGCTGGGGGCTTCCAGTTGATCGCGAGGACCGCCACGAGCCCCACGAACACGGCCGCGGCGGAGGCGACAGCGACACGCCGCACCATCGCGTTGTGCGGCTGCGCGTACACGGCCGGTGATTGCCGCATGCCGCTCGGCGTACGCGTCGCGCCCGGCGTCGGCATCGGCGCTTCGAGGCGCTGATGCGCATCCAGCTGCGCACGCGACGCTGAGCTGGGGACGGGGCGAGATGGCGGTCCTGGCGCGAGCGTGGCAGCGGAGTGCACGTTCGGGGGTGGCAGCGTCTGAGCGGGCATCGCCACGGTGGACGCGGTCGACGCGCGTGATGCCATCTTTGCCTTGAGCGCCTGTCGCACGATCGGTGAGTCGAGCATGGTCGCGTTCTCTTCGCTCTGATCGGGCTCCGGGTTGCGGACCGCGCGCAGCGTCGGGACGCTCTGCAGACCGAGCCGCTTGAGCATCACGCGCTCGAGCGCGCGACGATCGGCGTCCCAGCCCTGCGAGCGGATGAGCGCCTCGAGCTCGGACTGCATCGCCGCTGCGCTCGGGTAGCGATCGGTGAGCGGTCGCGCGAGCGCCTGTGCGAGCACGTGATCGAGCTCCTCGGGCAGCTCGGGTCGCACGGCGCGCACCGGTTTACGGTCATCATCGGTGATGGCCATGATCGTGGCCATGTCGTTCGAGCGCGAGAACAGACGCTGCCCCGTCACGAGCTCCCACAGGAGGATGCCGCACGCGAAGACGTCGGAGCGTGCGTCGACGGGCTTGCCCATCGCCTGCTCCGGCGAGAGGTAGGAGATCTTGCCCTTCACCTGACCGACGCGTGTCTGCTGGCCCGCGGCGTTGGTGGCCTTCGCGATGCCGAAGTCGACGATCTTCACGTTGCCGGTGCGCGTGATGAGCACGTTCTGCGGGGAGACGTCGCGGTGCACGAGCCCGAGCGGACGACCGCGCTCGTCGCTGACGGTGTGCGCGTAGTGCAGTCCGGCGAGCAGGTCCGCGATGATGCGGCACGCGATCCCTGGGGGCATGGGATCGCCGGTGCGCTCGGCGTCGTCGTAGAACGGCTTCAGATCGCAGCCGTCGATGTACTCCATCGCGATGTAGTAGCGGCCCTCGATCTCACCTGCCTCGATGACCTGGACCACGTTGCCGTGGCTGAGCCGCGCCGCGAGCCGGGCCTCGTTGAGGAACATGTTCACGAAGTCCTGGTGCATCGAGAGCGCGGGCAAGATGCGCTTGACGACGACCTGCTTCTCGAACCCGCCGAACCCGATGTGGTTGGCCAGGTACACCTCGGCCATGCCACCCTCGGCCAGCTTGCGCTCGAGTACGAAGGGACCGAACTTCGTGGGCTGCGGAGAGACGCTCATCGGACGGTGGTTCGCCTCAGCATATCACCAACGGCCACCGACGATCGGTGTGCGCCTTGACATGAGCGTGGGTGCGCGGTCAGGTGTGCAACACACACATTCGACCCGCTGCTCGCCCAGGAGGCCCCGATGTTCGACCTGTCACTCACCGACGAGCAGCAAGCTCTGATCCAGACCGCGAAGGAGTTCGCGCGCAAGGAGATCATCCCCGTCGCGGGGCAACTCGACGAGGAGGGGACGTTTCCCAGCGAGATCGCCAAGAAGGCTTTTGCGACGGGACTCATGAACGCGGAGGTCCCCGAAGCGTACGGCGGCCTCGGGCTTTCCTGCCTCACGCACTCGCTCGTGTCGGAGGAGCTCGCCTACGGCTGCCTCGGCATCAACACGACGTTGGCCGCCAACATGCTGGGCGCGATGCCCCTCATCATCGCCGGCTCGGAGGCGCAGAAGCAGAAGTACCTGGGCGCGCTCACCACGGGCAAGGACGGTGGGCCGATGTACGCCGCCTACGCATGCTCGGAGCCCGACGCCGGCTCCGACGTCGCGGGCATGCGCACGCGCGTCGAGAAGAAGGGCGATGGATGGGTGCTCAACGGCCAGAAGCGCTGGATCACCAACGCCGGTGTCGCGAGCTTCATCACCACGTTCGCCACGAGCGATCCGAAGCTCAAGCACAAGGGCATCAGCTGCTTCGTCGTCGACACGAACACGCCCGGCGTGAAGATGGGCAAGAAGGAGAACAAGATGGGGCAGCGCGCGTCGCTGACCAACGACGTGATCTTCGAGGACGTGCACCTGCCGAAGGAAGCGCTCATCGGTGAAGAGGGTCAGGGCTTCAAGGTCGCGATGAAGACCTTCGATCGCTCGCGCCCGTGGATCGCGTCGGGCGCCGCGGGCGTCATCCGTCGCGCGCTGGACGAGAGCCGCGCGTACTCGCTCGAGCGCAAGACGTTCGGCGTGCCGATCGCGTCGCACCAGGCCGTCCAGTTCATGATGGCGGATATGGCGATCGCGTACGAGGCGACCCGGCTGCTCTACATGAAGGCGTCATGGATGGTGGACTCGGGCCGCCTCGACTCGATCGTGTCGGCGTACGCGAAGTGCTACGGCGCCGACGAGGCCATGAAGGCCACCACCGACGCCGTGCAGATCTTCGGCGGCTACGGCTACACGAAGGAGTACCCCGTCGAGAAGCTCATGCGCGACGCCAAGCTGCTGCAGATCTACGAGGGCACCTCGCAGATCCAGCGCATCGTCATCGCGCGCAACCTGCTCGCGGGCGACAAGTAACATCTGATACGGTCCATCCCCGGAAGAGGGCTCGGCTGAACACCCGCCCCGGCGCTGCGCTACTTCACGAGGCGCAGCGCAGGACGCGGCCTCGGAGTCTCGGGCTCGGGGGCCTTGTCGTCGGGTCCGTCGCTCGCGGCTTCGCTTCCGTCATCACCATCGAGGACCGTGAAGCGCCTGGGCGGCTTGAGATCGCGCTCCGTGGTCTTCGCCGCGGTGTGGTGCTCGGCTTGCATCGGACCGGGCTCGACCGGGACGACGTTCGCGGCGAGCTCCGGCGGCAGATCTTCGCGCCACACCGCGCCTCGTCCCGAGAAGTCGGTGATGAGGAAGACCGCGGTCCACGGTACGAACGTGGCGAACGGGATGCGGTTGAACGACAGCGTCGCGCGGATGCCGTCTTCGTCGACGGAGAGATCCGGGATGGGTGGCACGAGCCCGTAGCCGTAGTCGAGGCGCACGTTGCCCGAGCCGAGGAGGCGATCGGGGAGCTCGATGCCGGGACGACGCGCGTCGAAGTGCACCTGCGCCTCCGCGTGCTCGAGGAGGGCGCGCATCACCTCGATCTTGGAGGGGCGCGTGGGATCTTCGGGCTCGGACACGAGGCGCGTAGCTTACCTCAGCCGCGTCGGTGTGGACGGGGCGAGATGCTCGGAAAGAGCCGCTGCCAGATCATCTCGGCAGGCACACCGAGCTCCGCCGCGAGCGCCTGGAACGCGACGACGTTCATCCGGCCGTTCGCGCTCGGGACGCCGGCGCGCTTGTCGGCCATGAGTGCGCGCATGCGAGCGTGGTAGCGCGCGGTCCACAGCAACCACTCCGGCACGAGCCCGGACCGAGCAGCGTGGCAGGCCCGGAGACGCTCCTCGATCTCGACGGTGGTGAGCTGCTCGAGCTCGCGCAGCGCGCCGGGATAGTCGGCCGCGAGCGAGCGGAGCAGGTCTCGATGGGGAATGCTCGGGGTGCCACGACCGAGCACGCGCCGCAGCGCGAGCATCCGATCGTACTTGTCCGCCAGCGAAAGGAGGACCGCCCGACCGACTCCAGGGTCGACGAGGCCTTCGCCCGGCGCGCTACTCGGCAATGACCTTTGGCGCTTCTTTGAGCAGATCCTCGGCCGCGACGGAGATCTTCACCCAGCCCGCCGTCGACTCGGAGCGAGCGTAGATCTCCTCGGTGGGCTTGGCTGGCGTCGCGGGCGTGACCGGCGCAGACGCGGTCGGAGGGGGTAGCTGCACGCGACCGAACTCGACGAAGCCCTTGTCGTGTCCGCGCTCCTTGTAGTCCACGCGCAGCGCGAGCACGGGCTCACCGCTCTTCGGTGTCTCTCCCTTGCCGAGCACCTCGGAGACGAGCACACGCCACAGCTTCTCGTGCCACGACTTCGCCATCTCGTCGCTCTTGCCGGTCTTGTCGGCGAGCCTCGTCGCAGCGGGAGTTTCACCGGGGATCTGCGTGAGCTCCTTCGACTTGTCACCGACGGTGATCTTGAGCTGATCGAACTCCGCCGGCTTCCAGTCGTGCAGCTGGCGGTCGACGAGACGGATGCCCGCCGAGTCGAGATCGGAGACGACGCTGCCGCCGAGCACGTAGACCTTGCCATCACTCTCGTCGCGCACGTACGGATCGGACACGCCGAACGGAGAGATACCGACGAGCAGCACGCGCTTCTGACCGTGTACGGTGACCTCGATGCGCTTCTTCGGCGCGTCCAGGTTCACCTCCTTTAGCTTCTCCGCCGGGAGCACGCCGAGTGCACGTGAGCCCTTGAGCGGGGCGAACTTGTCGAAGAGTTTTTGTGCCGACTCGTTGCCGCGGAGCTCGCGCTCGGGCTGCTTCTGCTCGGGCCTGGCCGAGACGTGCAGCCAGGGGTGCGGACCATCCGCCTCCTTGCGCCGCTCGAGTTCGACCCACTTTGGCTCCTTGCCGCTCGTGTCCTCGTAGCGAATCTTGTCGAGATCGCCGAGCGAGGCCTCGATGACGACGACCTCGCCGGGCTTCCGATCGGGCTCGCGCTGCCACGTCGCGTACGCGACGACGAGGCCGACCGCCGCGAGGCCCACCTGCACACCTGCGCCGGGCGCCTTCATGCTGCCTCCTTCGTCGTCTTCGTTCCTGGGGGCGTCGCGCTGGAGCGAACGCCCATCCTGCGTCTGCGCGTCATGAGCGCACCGAACCCGATCACGATCGCGGGCACCAGGAAGATGCACGCGTAGAACCACACCTGATCCTGCTTGCGCGTGTGGAGGATCGGCACGTCGACCTCGGACGAGACCTCGCCTGTGATGGACTCGTCACCCGAGAGCCACTTCACGCCGTCGAGCAGGAAGTACGCGTTGCCCGGGTTCGCGAGCACTCCGTCGACGAGCGCATCGACGTCCGCGAGCACGACCGCGCGCATCTCGTCGCTCGGCTTCTTTTTCTTTTTCTTTTTCTTGTCGTCCGTCTTGACGTCCTTCTTCGCGGCGGCGTCCTTGGCGTCCTCATCCTTCGCGGCGTCGTCCTTCGGCGCCTCGATCTTGCGCTTCACCGCGGCGGCGAGCTCCCACGTCTTGCGTGGCTCGGTGGGCTGATCGACGAAGTCGCGGTTCGCGTCGAGGAAGGTCTGTCCCTGCGCGCGCACCGTGAAGTCGACGGTGGTGTTCGGGGGACGTACCTTGACCTCTTCTAAGTGACCCGCCCCGACGAGGATCATCGGCGCGCGCATGCCGAGCTTCGACAGCGAGGCCACGGCCGGGTGCGACGAGTAGCCGCCGGTCGCGATGTTGCCCCGGTCCGACTTCTGGTAGCTGCGCTGCGCGAAGATCTGATCATTGGCGAGCGGCGTCGGATCGAACTTGAGACCGAGGCTGCCGAGCAGCTCGGGCAGGAGCGGCGGACCGCCGGGCTGGGTCGGGTCGGTGCGCACGTCGGGATCGAGCGCGACGAAGAGCCGACCGCCCTTGTCGAGGTAGCGCTCCAGCGCCGCGAGCTCCTCGGGCAGGAACTCGGACGTCGGGCCCACGATCATGACGACCGCCGCATCGGCCGGGATGTCGACGCCGAGGCCCTCGGCGAGCCCGAGCGTGCGCACGGCGTAGGACTGTCCCTGGAGCACCTCGCGCAGATCGCGCAGCGTGGGGCGCTTGTCGGTGTCGTTCGCGGGATCGAAGCCGCGCTCGCCGTGACCGGACGTGAGGTAGATGGTGCGACCCGGACGCGCGACCTGGAGCAGGCGCTTCTGCACGTCCTTGTCCAGGTTGCGGAGCTGGTTTCGCGCGCCGTCGAGCTCGACGCCGATGTTGAGCGTCTCCTTGCGACCTGCGCGCGAGATGACGACGATGCCATTGGCCGAGACGTTGAGCTCCTTGGCCTTCGAGATGTCGACCGCGTTGTCGTACGTGGTGATCTTGATCTGCGGCGACTCCTTGGCGAGGTCCTGGAAGTAGCTCTCGACCTCTTCCTTCACGTCGCTGGACGGTGGGTAGAAGATGGAGACGTCGAGCGGCGCGTCGAGCTGCTGCACGATCTTGCGCGTGGCTTCGCCTGGCCTGGCCGTGCGGAAGTAGCTGAGGTCGAGCTTGCCGTCGCGCTGCGTCGCGACGTAGCCGCACGCGAGCGCGAACGTGAGCGCACCGGCGAGGCCGACGCCGGTCATCGCGGCGTCGCGGATGCGGACGATCTCGATCTTGGGCGCGCGCGCCACCGAGCTCCACGCGAGCTCGACGAACATCGTCGGGAACACGGAGAACGCCATGAGCACGGGCCACAGCACCGACAGGACGCCGGCGACGCGCGGCCAGCTGCGATCGAGGGTGTGTTGCGAGAAGGAGAGCAGGAGATCGGATGAGACGGCGTAGAGCACGAGGCTCACGATGCCGACGAGCACGAACGCGAGCAGCGTGCCCTCGGCCGACTTGCGATCACCGGTCGTGTGCGCGACGCGCAGGCCGCGCGTGACGACGGCACCGAGCACGAGCACGGCGCCGAGCACGGACAGCGCGCGGAACGGTCCGTTGCCGACGAGACGCTCGCCCACGTAGAGCGCGACGAGGCCGGCTGCGTAGAGCCAGGAAGGGAGCGCGCCGCCTGTGGCGCGCTGCGACTTTTCGTTGGTGGCCATGGCTACCTCCACCTCCGCGCTTCGAGCACGCGCGTCGCCGAGAACAGCGCGACGTACGTGACGCCGAGGTAGTAGACGACGTCACGCATGTGCACGATGCCCTGAGAGAAGGGCGGGAAGTGGATGCCGTGCAGCGCGAGCGCCGAGAAGAGATCGTTGAGCGGTCGGTCGGTGACCTTCGCGAGGTACCAGCACGTCAGCATCGCCACGACGATCGCCGTGGTGATCACCACGGCGAGGATCTGGCTCTTCGCCAGCGACGATCCGAAGGTGCCGATGGCGATGCACGCCGAGCCCAGCAAGAGGAGGCCGAGGTACCCCGAGGCGAGGTGACCCCACGAGACCTTGCCGTTCACGAGCACGAGCATCGGCATGTAGCTCGTCAGCAAAAGGAAGATCATCATGAACACGAGCGCGGAGAAGTACTTGCCGAGCACGATCTGGCCGTCGGTGATGGGCGACGAGTAGAGCAGGTTGACCGTGCCCGTCTGACGCTCCTCGGCGATGAGGCGCATCGTGAAGAACACGCTGGCGATCGGGACGAAGCCGCTGGCACCGAAGAAGAAGAAGGCGACCACTTCGGACGACCGCTTCTCCGCGCCCCCGAGGACGGCGCTGTTGAACAGCAGGCCACCGACGGCGAGCAGGATCGCGATGATGATGTAACCGTTCCACGAGCGCAGGTACGAGGCGAGCTCGCGCCGCGCGATGAGCAGGATCTGGCTCATGAGGCTCCTTGCGAGGTCTTGGTCAGCTGCATGAAGATCGACTCGAGCTCGGGCGCGCCATAGTCGATGCGCTGGATGTCGATGTCGGCGGCGACGAGCGCGCGCACGATCTGCGGCCGCAGCGTCGACGGCGCTTCCACGGTGAGCGACACGAGGCCCGAGCTCTCGTTCTTGATGACGACGTTCTTCACCAGGCCCGACGCCTTGAGGACGTTGATGACCCGATCCCCGAGGCCACGCTCGGTGGTGCCGACGACCTCGAGCTCGACCTGGCCCGATCCGCTGCCCGCGAGCTCGTTCTCGGTGCCCTGACCGACGAGTCGCCCGTCGTGGATGACGAGGAGGCGGTCGCAGGTCTGCGAGATCTCCGAGAGGATGTGGCTCGACAAGAGGATGGTGTGGTGGCCACGCAGCCCGCGGATGAGCTCGCGCATCTGGACGATCTGCACCGGGTCGAGCCCGGACGTCGGCTCGTCGAGGATGAGCAGCGCGGGCTTGTGCACGATGGCCTGTGCGACGCCGACGCGCTGGCGGAAACCATGCGACAGGCTCGAGATGACGACCTCGTGCGCATCCGACAGCGCGGTCTTCTCCTCCGCCTCGCGGACGGCGCCCTCGATCTTGTTCGACTCCATGCCGCGCAGCCTGGCGACGAAGCGCAGGTAGTCCCCGACCGTCATCTCGTCGTAGAGCGGGGGGGTGTCGGGGAGAAACCCGATCTGCTTGCGGATCTCGTGGGGCTGCGACGCGAGGTCCTTGCCGTCGATGCGCACCGATCCGGACGTGGGGAGGAGCACGCAACCGAGGATGCGCAGCGTCGTCGACTTGCCGGCGCCGTTGAGCCCCAGGAAGCCGATGACCTCGCCACGTCCGATGTCGAAGCTCAGGTCGGCGATCGCGGCGCGCTCGTCGTAGTACTTGGACAGTTTCTCGACTTCGATCATCGAGGCCCTCAACCGATTAGAAGGGCGAAGGTATTCCCCGTTCGGGCGGCTTTCGTCAAGCACGTTGAGCTTTCTCCGGTGTGCATCCAGCCAGCGAGAGGGCGATCCGGCCGTTGCGCGTGATCCGCCATCGCTCACCGTGCGGCCGGTGAAGTAGGCTCGCGCGGTGAGCGATTCTCATCTCGGCGCTGTGATCCGGCGGAAGGCAGGCGTGATCGCCGCCGGGGCGCTCGTCCTCGTCGTAATCGTCACCGCGCGCCTCTATCGACCGAGTGATGCGCCGTTCTCGCCGCACGACGACAGCGAGGTCCTCGAGCGCGTGCCCGCGGGCGCGGCGCAGTCGCAGGTGCGCAGGCTCGAGGCCAAGCTCGCGCGCACGCCGAACGATCTCGGCGTCGCCACACAGCTCGTGCGACTGCACCTCGCGACCGCGCGTCGCGCCGGCGATGCGCGCCTCCTGTCCTACGCAGAGGCCGCGCTCGCGCCGTGGTGGGAGCTGCCTGATCCCCCGCCGGAGGCGCTGCTGCTGCGCGCGACGATCGAGCAGATGCGCCACGAGTTCGCCTCGGCGCTCGTCGATCTCGACAAGCTGGTCGCGCTCACTCCGAATGATCCGCAGCCGTGGCTGACGCGCGCCAGCGTGCTCGGCGTGCTGTCCCGTTACGACGAGGCACGCGCGAGCTGCGAGAAGCTGCGTGGCCTCACGCGCGCGATCGTCGAGGTCGTGTGCAAGGCCCGCATCGACGGAGTGAGCGGTCACGCGCCCGAGGCCGTGACCGCGCTGACCTCCGCGCTGACCGTGCGTGAGGGCGATCCGGCCGAGGTGAGCAGGGCTCGTTCGGTGCGCGGCGAGATCTTGCTCTATGCGGGTGACGCGCGCGCCGCCGAGGCCGATCTGAAGGCTGTGGTCGATGCGGACGCCGACGACGTCTACAGTCGCGGCCTCCTCTCGGATCTGCTGCTCGACGCGCACCGAGAGGCCGAGGTGATGAAGCTCGTCTCGGCGGAAGAGGTGAACGAGGTGGTGCTGCTCCGTCGCGCCATCGCCGCCAAGCGCCTGCAAACCGCCGACGCGGCCGCGCTGAGCGAGCGCCTGCATGCGAGCACCGAGTCGCTGCGCGAGCGCGGTGACGTCACGCGCCAGCGCGAGGAGGCACGCCTGCTCCTCGAGGTCGACGGGGACGCCGCGCGCGCGCTGCCCGTGGCCGTCGCCAGCTGGAAGGTGCAGCACGAGCCGTGGGACGCGCGCGTGCTGCTCGAGAGCGCCGCGATCGTTGGTGACGCCGCCGCCGCCGCGCCGGCCGCGGAGTGGGCTCGCGCGACGAAGTGCGCGTGGCCGCCCGTCGTGACCGCGCTCGCGAAGGTGACCAAGTGAAGCGCCTCGTCTCCATGATCTGCTTGCTGTCGACCGTGGCCGTGTGCCTCGTCCCTGGGGTCGCGCTCGGGCACAAGCCGAGCGACAGCTACATGCGCATGAGCGAGCCTCGACTCGAGCCCGAGCGCACGATCATCTCGCTGCGCTGGGACATCGCGCTCCGCGATCTCGATCGCGTCATCGAGCTCGACGCGGATCACGACGGCAAGATCACGTGGCGCGAGCTCAAGGCCGCCGATCCATCGATCCGCACGCTGCTCACGGAGAAGCTCCACGCACGCCTGTCCGAGCACGACTGCGTCACGCGCGTCGAGCCACCACCGCGCGTCGTCGAGCACTCGGACGGCGCGTACGCCGTGTACGCCGCGGCGATCACGTGCCCCGGCCGCGCGAGGACGATCGAGCTCACGTACGACCTCTTCTTCGACGTCGATCCACAACACCGCGGCCTCCTGCGCGTCGCCGGCGATGGCGAGGCGCTCATCGTGTATGCGAAGCAGGCGCGGCTCCACGATGTCACGCTGCCCACCGGCCAGGAGCAGCGGCAGGGGCGGCTCGTCGGTGCGATCGCCGAGGGCATCCACCACATCTGGACCGGCTACGACCACATGCTGTTCCTGGTGGCGCTGCTCCTGCCGGCCGTGGTGCGCCGCAAGGACGGTGCGTGGGTGCCCGTCGACGGGCTCGGGCCCGCGCTGCTCGACGTCCTGAAGGTGGTGTCGTCCTTCACGCTCGCGCACTCGATCACGCTGAGCCTCGCCGCGCTGGGGTTGCTCGCGCTGCCGACGCGCGTCGTCGAGTCGGCCATCGCGCTGTCCGTGGTGCTCGCGGCGCTCAACAACATCTTCCCCGTGGTGCGCGCCGATCGCTGGCTCGCAGCCTTCGCGCTCGGGTTGCTTCACGGCTTCGGCTTCTCTTCGACGCTGGCGGACCTCGGCCTCGAGCGCTCAGCGCTGGTGCCGACGCTCTTCGGCTTCAACATCGGCGTCGAGATCGGCCAGGCCGCGGTCGTCGTCTCGTTCGTGCCGCTCGCGTATGCGTTGCGTGGCAGCCGCTTTTATCGCGTGGGGATGCTCGGCATCGGCTCGGTCGTCATCGCCGTGCTCGCGGCGATCTGGCTCTACGAGCGCGCGACGGGCAACCTCGTCATCTCGGGGTGAGCGTCGCGCCTGCGTGAGCGGAGCGACTGGGTGCTCAGACGTTGACGCGGTCTCGCCCGGCGCGCTTGGCGCGGTAGAGCGCCTCGTCGGCCTTCGCGATCAGCGCGTCGGCGCTGTCTGCATCCTCGGGGTACGCCGACAGCCCGATCGAGAGCGTGGGCCGGACGACGATCGAGTCCTTCTCGAAGTGGTGCGCAGCGATGGCGGCACGGATCTTCTCGCCGATCGCGATGGCGTCGCGCTTCGTGAAGCCCGGCAGGAACACGGCGAACTCGTCGCCTCCGAAGCGGCAGCAGGCGCCGGATTCACCAACGGCAAGGCCGATGACCTTTCCGACCTCGGCGATGGTGTGCGCGCCGATGGGATGACCGTGCGTGTCGTTGATCTTCTTCAGCCCATCGAGATCGAGCATGAGCACGGCGAGCTTCTCGTTCTGCACGCGCGCGTTCTCGATCGCGCGGTGATAGGCCGCATCAAAGCGACGCTTGGAGATGAGGCCAGTGAGGTCGTCGGTGCCGATGAGCGAATCCATCTGAGCGTGGTACCCGACCTCGAGCGCGTCCGAGTACGTGAACTTGATGACGCACGTACCCAGGTAGATGCGATCGCCGGGCGCGAGCCGTCGTTGCGCGCCCGCGGCCGACTCGCCGTTGAGCAGCGTGCCGTTGGTGGAGTTCAGATCTTCGAGGACGTGCTCGTCTCCCACCAGGAGCACGCGACAATGACGTCGCGAGATGCCCTCGTCGTGCAGCGGCAGCTCGACCGCCGGATCTCGGCCCATCGTGATCGGCCGGTCGACGGTGACGTAGGTGCCGATGTCACCGCCCGAGCCTTGAAGCACGACGAGCGCGGCCTGCTTTCCCTGCGCGCGCGCGATCGACTCCCGAACGTCGTCGACGTTGAGCTTGATGGTATCCGGTGAGAGCGTACGCCGCCGACGCCGCATGGGGCGTCGGCATCATATCAGGAATCTAGCGCGCCCCCCAACGGGTCAGGCCAGCTCCGCCGAGAGCTTCTCCCACTCGCTCATGTGGCGCAGCAGGCGTTCTTCCACCTTGTCCTTGTCGGCGACGAGATCGTGCAGCTTCTGCCAGTCGCCGGCGTGCGCGCCCGTGAGCTCGGCGGTGAGCTTCTGTACGTCGGCCTCTTCGGTCGCGATGCTCTTCTCGAGCTCGGCGAGGCGGCGCTTCTTCTTGTCGGCCTCGCGCGACCTCGCCTTGTTCGCCTCGTGAGACGGTGCAGCGGCGACGGTCTTCTTCTGCACGGGCGGGGCGACGACCTTCGGCGGATGCTTCGCTGCCGCGAGGCGATCGTGGAGGTCGGTGTAGTTGCCGGCGTGCAGTGTGCCGAGCCCGCCTTCGAGGTAGAGGATCTTGGTGGCGACGCGATCGAGGAAGTAGCGATCGTGCGAGATGCAGATGACGGTCCCGGCGTACGCCACGAGCGCCTCCTCGAGGACCTCGCGCGCGGGGATGTCGAGGTGGTTCGTCGGCTCGTCGAGCGCGAGGAGGTTGCGGGGACGCAGCATCATCTTCGCGAGCGACAGCCGGTTGCGCTCGCCACCAGAGAGACCCTTCACCTTCTTGAACGGATCGTCGCCGGAGAAGCGAAACCGTCCGAGGAACTGCCGCGCGACGTCCTCGTTGAAGTCGCCGCGGATCGAGCGCACCTCGTCGATGAGCGACTTGTTCTCGTCGAGCTCCGACAGCTTCTGATCGAAGTAGCCGACGCGCACCTCGTGCCCGAGCTCGGCGTGGCCCGACAGCACCGCAAGCTTGCCGAGCAGTGTCTTCATCAGGGTGGACTTGCCCGCGCCGTTGGGCCCGACGATGCCGATGCGATCGCCACGATAGATGGTGAAGTCGAGCCCGCGCACGAGCGGCGGCGACCCCGCGTAGCCGACCGCGAGCGCGTCCGCCTTCATAGCTTCCTTGCCGCCCGGGTGATCACCGACGGAGAACTTGAGCCCGATCTCGCCAGCCTGCTTGAACTCGTCGGCGACGCGCTCTATGCGCTCGAGCTTCTCGAGCTGCTTGCGCCGACCCTGTGCCTGCTTCGTGTTCACACCCGCGAGGTTGCGGCGGATGAAGTCCTCGGTCTTCTGGATGTGCTCCTGCTGCTTCTCGTACATCGCCTCGAGTCGATCGCGACGTGCGGCGCGCTCGACGACGTACTTGTCGTAGCCACCGGCGAAGCGCACGGCCTTGCCGTCCTCGACCTCGACGATGTCCTTGCACGTGGCCTTGAGGAAGTAGCGATCGTGCGACACGAGCACGAACGCCTTCTTCCACTCGCGCAGGCGCTCCTCGAGGTGCTCGGTGGCGGCGACGTCGAGGTGGTTGGTGGGCTCGTCGAGGAGCAGGAGGTCGGGCTCGACGAGCAGCGTGCGCGCGAGCTCGAGCCGGCCGCGCTCGCCACCCGACAGCGTCTCGACCTCGCGCTGCAGATCGTCGTCGGTGAACCCGAGGTCGGAGGCGAGCGCCTTCGCGCGGCTCTCGATGGTGTAGCCGCCGCCCTCGGTGTAGCGCGCCTCGAGCTCGCCGTAGCGCGCGAGCGCACGCTCGGTGTCGAGCTGCGTCGCGAGCGTGTCGAGCTCCGCGCGCATCGCGAGCAGCTCGGCGAACGGCATGAGCAGCGAGTCGTAGATCGTACCTCTGCCCGCGAACTCCTGTGACTGCTTGAGGTACGCGATGCGGATCCCGCGCGTCCTTGCGATCGAGCCCCCGTCCGCCTTGAGCGCGCCGTCGAGCAGCCGCAGCAGCGTGGATTTTCCGGTGCCGTTCGGACCGACGAGGCCGATGCGATCACCGGGGTTCACCTGGAGCGTCAGCCCCGTGAAGATCTCGGTACCGGGGTACCCGAAGTGGACGTCACCGAGCTGCACGAGCATGGCCGGGTCCACTAGCAAAGCGTCGCGTGCTTGGCAACGCAGCGCGGTGCGTTATAGGGTGCGGCCCCAATGCCGTTCGTGAAGAGATAGGTTCGAGAATATGGCCAACGTCGTCATCGTCGGCGCCCAGTGGGGCGACGAAGGCAAAGGCAAGGTCGTCGACTTGTACTCGGAGTTCGCCGACGTGGTCGTGCGCTTCGGTGGAGGCGCCAACGCGGGGCACACGCTCGTCGTCGACGGACAGAAGCTCGTCACGCACCTCGTGCCGTCGGGCGTGCTCCACGGTCGCGGCCGCCGCTTCGTGCTCGCCGACGGCATGGTGATCGACCCAGCCGCGCTGCGCGCAGAGATCGCGGCGCTCGCGGAGCGTGGCATCACGCTCGATGCCGATCTGATCATCGCCTCGGGCGCGCACGTCATCCTGCCGATCCACAAGCTCGTCGACGAGGTCCGCGAGGCTGGCCGCGGCGCCATCGGCACCACGAAGCGCGGCATCGGACCGGCCTACGAGGCGAAGATGGCGCGTCGCGGGGTTCGATTCGCCGATCTCCTCGACGAGAAGCGCCTGCGCGAGCTCATCGAGCACAACCTCGAGGAGGTCGGTCCGTACCTCCGCGCGCGCGGCAAGGAGCCTCCCACCGTCGAGGCGATGCTCACGGAATATCTCGATCATGGACGCGCGCTCGGCAAGCACGTGAAGAACGCGTCGCGCCTCGTCTCCGACGAGATGCGCCGCGGCCAGAACGTGCTCTTCGAGGGCGCGCAAGGCGCGCTGCTCGACGTCGATCACGGCACGTACCCGTTCGTCACGTCCTCGACCACCACGGCGGCTGGCGCGTGCGCGAGCTGCGGCGTCGGTCCCACCGAGATCGACACGGTCATCGGCATCACGAAGGCCTACACGACGCGCGTCGGCGGCGGTCCATTCCCGACGGAGGACGCTGGCGAGGTCGGTCAGCGCCTCCGGGACGTCGGCGGCGAGTACGGCGCGACGACCGGCCGTCCCCGTCGCTGCGGCTGGCTCGACGTGGCCGCGCTGCGCCGCGCGGTGCGCCTGAATGGCCTCGCGGGCCTCGCGCTCACGAAGGTCGACGTGCTGTCCGGGATGAGCCAGCTCAAGATCTGCGTCGGCTACAAGCTGCCGGGTTCGAGCGAGATCCGCGACGAGCTGCCGAGCGAGCTGTCCGAGCTCGTGCACGCGGAGCCCGTCTACGAGGAGCTCGAGGGCTGGCAGGAGAGCCTCCGCGAGCTGCGCGATCTCGAGG
The DNA here is from genome assembly GCA_039923495.1 of Polyangia bacterium. Classification (GTDB taxonomy): domain Bacteria; phylum Myxococcota_A; class Polyangia; order Palsa-1104; family Palsa-1104; genus JBDTCO01. The sequence goes on along the minus strand of JBDTCO010000013.1, from coordinate 1,281 downwards.
CGCTCCCGAAGGCGGCGCGCCGCTACCTTCGTCGAATCGAGGAGCTCACGGGCACGCCGCTCGCGCTCGTGTCGGTCGGACCGGCTCGCGCGGAGACGATCATGCTCAAGAACCCATTTCGCTAGGGTCTGGCGGCCTTCCACCGGCGGTCGAACCCAAGGGACTTCCAGCGGCCGGGTCAGAATCTCCATGAACACCACGACGACCGCCCGGCGCGCTCACATGTAAGGGCCGGTGTGGGCAATTCAATTGCACCCACACTCCGGTACGACTAGAATCTCCGGGCTTTACCGACACCAACAATCACCAACGAATCAAGAGGATACGCTTCCATGAAGATCGTTTGCGATAACTGCGCGACCAAGTACTCGATCGCCGATGAGAAGGTCCGCGGCAAGGTCTTCAAGATTCGCTGCAAGAAATGCAGTCACATCATCGTCGTCAAGGGTGTCGAGGGCGAGGCGGCTGTCGACAGCGCGGCACCCGCCGACGAGGCCGCCCCGCCCGAGGACGCGGCACCTGCCGGCGACGGCTGGCACGTCGTCATCAACGGCGAGCAGGTCGGTCCGCTCTCGCCCGCAGAGGTCCGCGCCAAGTTCTCCGGCGGCGAGATCGACGCCGAGACGTTCGCGTGGAAGGAAGGCTTCGGCGACTGGCAGCGCCTGGCGTCGATCGATGAGTTCAGCGATCTCGCCTCCGCTCCGCCTACCAACGACATGACGCGCCGCACGGGCTCCGACGATCTCTTCGGTGGCGGCAACGAGGCCACTTCGGCCAGCAACGATCTCTTCGGTGGACCCGGTGGCGATCTGTTCGCGGGCAGCGCGCCGGCCGCCGCTGCGCCGTCGGCAGGGCTGTTCGCACAGCCGACTGCGCCCGAGCCTGCGCGCCGTCCTGCGCCCACGCCGGGTTTCGGCAACCGCGCCATCGAGGAGGCACCGGCTCCCATCGCTGCGGCTCCTGCCGAAGGTGGCGGGAAGGCGATGACCGGCCAGCGCAACGAGAACTCGGTCCTCTTCTCGCTCAACAACCTGCAGGCGCTCGCGTCGGGCGGCCCCTCGGGTCCCAAGGCGCAGGCCCCATCGCCGAACGCAGCCGGCATCGACAACCGTCCCGGCTTCGCGAACTCGCAGACCGAGGGATCGGGCCTCATCGACATCCGCGCGATGGCCGCGGCGACGCTCTCGACGAGCCCGTCGTCGTCGAGCTCACGCAACAACGATCTGCCGGCATTCTCCTCTGCGCCGGTGTTCTCGCCGATCGCCGCGCCGATCCTCATGC
>JBDTCO010000012.1:0-9434 GCA_039923495.1 Polyangia bacterium | reverse complement strand
CGTCGGCCCCTGCCCCGGCAACGTCGCGAGCTCTGTCCGCAGTGCGTCCGGCGTCGTCCCCTCGAGGCGGAGCTCCGGCACCCGTTGCTTCATCCACGCGAGTGGCGGCGGCCCGACGAGCGGGGGCTCGAGGTCGTCACGTGGCTCGCCGGTCTCGTCGCAGAGGTTGCCCGTGAGCGCCGTACGCTCGATCTCGACGCCGAGGCGTTGCAAGCGCACTGCGGGACCTCGCACACCGACACGTTCGAGCTGCAGCTCGCGCCGTGTAGGAACGAACACGAGCGTGAGGGCATGGACTGGCTCCTCGGTGTACACGCGCCCGCCGGCTCGAGCTGGGGTCGCTACGCGCACGCGCTCGGCGACGACATGTACGAGGCCCTCGGTGCGCTGAACGAGCTGGAGCGCGAGTTCGATGGCGACGTGCTGCGCCTCGACGTTGCGTACGCGCCGAGCCGAGAGGTCGCGGATCTCTGCTGCACCCCCGCGCTGCGCGACGCGGCGCTCGCGGTGAGCAGCTGGCCCGAGGACGGCGCCGTCACGCCACAGCAGTGCCAGATCGCGAACGAGCCCGGCAGCCTTATGCATCGCGCCATTGCCGTCGCGGGACAGCGTCTGCGCATCGCCCCGCTCCATCGCGTGCGCTCGACCACCGCGCCGCGCTCGGCGACTCGCGCGCTGCTCGGCGACGCCTTGCGCCGGCAGCACGCGCCGTGGGCGCTCACGTGGGGACCGCTCGCCCAGCTGACGTGGCTGCCGCGCGTGCGGCTCGACGGCTACGTCATCGCGCCGCAGAGCTGGGCGCTCCCCGCCGATCGTGACGAAGCGTCGCTCGCGGCGTGGCGTGCACGCGAGGGCGTCGATCGCCGCGTGCAGGTGGGCACGGAGGACGTGCTCCTGCCGATCGATCTCGATCGACCCGAGCAGCGCGCGCAGCTGCGCGACCCGTCGCTGCAGCGTGTACACGAGATCTGGCCGCCGCTCGGGCGTGAGCTCGACGGAGCGCGCCGCGTGGAGCTCGTGTGCGCGGTGCTCGACGTGCCCGTGGCGGAGCTGCCGCCGCTCGGGGTCGCGGCGCCTCCCTCCGAAGATCCCGCGGATCCGACCTGGCGCACGCTCGTGCTGTTCTCCGCGCGACGCCACCACGACACGCTGCTGCCGACGATCGTCGCGTTCGCGGAGCGGCGTGCGACGGCGTGGTTCGTGCTGCCGTACATCGACGACGAGGGGGAGCAGCTCCGCGTGCGCCTGCAGGGAAGGTCGCCCGACGCGCTGATGACAGCGCTCCTTGGCGCGCTCGCTCCTTTCGTCGAGCGCGGCCTCGTCTCGACGACGCAGGTCCGCCCGTATCATCCGGAGCGCGCGCGCTACGGCAAGGCGCTGGCCTCGATCGAGCGCCTGTTCCAGGCCGACTCGCACCTCCTCGTCGAGCCGCGTGACGAGCGCCTGCCGGCCGAAGCCCACGTCGCGATCGTGTTCGAGGCGATGGTGCGCGGCCTCGGGCTTCCGACGGACGTCGTCGACGAGCGCGCAGCCGCGACGCTGGGCAGCGAGGTCGACGCACCGGCGTATCGTGCGGTCCAGCGCCAGCTCGCCGCCCTCCTCGACGAGCCGCCGGCGTGGAGCGCGCTGTACGCAAAGCGCGTGCGCACCGCGAAGCTGAAGAAGGCCGAGGCCGCGCGTCTTCTACCAACGCTGCTGCACATGACCGCGGTCCGGCATCTCGGCCCGGATCGCGAGGCCGAGGTGCGCGCCCTCTACCTGTGGACGCGCGCGCGGAGGAGCAGGGCAGCCCGCGGCCGGTGAGGCACCGCGGGCTCGTCCGCTACCGCGCCGACTTGCCGTTCCAGGAGAAGCGGGCGGTGTCACCTAGCTCCTCCTCGATGCGGAGGAGGCGGTTGTACTTGGCGACGCGCTCGGAGCGAGCGGGCGCGCCGGTCTTGATCTGACCGCAGCCGGTCGCCACGGCAAGGTCGGCGATGAACGTGTCCTCGGTCTCGCCCGAGCGGTGCGAGATCACGCAGCGCCAGCCCGCGGAGCCGGCGAGCGCCATCGCATCGAGCGTCTCGGTGAGCGTGCCGATCTGGTTGACCTTGATGAGCACGGCGTTGGCGGCCTGTTCGGCGATGCCGCGTGCGACGAACTTCGGGTTGGTCACGAAGAGATCGTCGCCCACGATCTGCACGCGCTCCCCGACGGTCTTGCACAGGAGCTTCCAGCCCTCCCAGTCGTTCTCGGCGAGGCCGTCCTCGAGCGAGACGATGGGATACTTGTCGATCCAGCTCTTCCAGTACTCGACCATCTCGCCCGACGTCTTCGACGGCTGACCGCTCGCGGTGAACGTGTACTTGCCGTCCTTCCACAGCTCGGACGTGGCGGGATCGAGCGCGATGCCGACGTCCTTGCCGGCCTTGAGGCCGACCTTCTCGATGGCCGCGAGGATGAGCTCGACGGCCTCCTCGTTGGCCTTGAGAGAGGGCGCAAAGCCACCCTCGTCACCGACGGCGGTGGAGTAGCCCTTGCCGTGCAGGATGCTCTTGAGCGCGTGGTAGATCTCGACGCCCCAGCGCAGCGCCTCCGAGAACGTGGGCGCCCCGATGGGCATGGCCATGAACTCCTGGAAGTCGACGTTGGAGTCGGCGTGCTTGCCGCCGTTGAGGATGTTGAACATCGGCATGGGGAGGCGCGTGCCGCCGACGCCGCCGAGGTAGCGGTAGAGCGGCAGGCCCGATTCTTCGGCGCCGGCGCGCGCGCACGCGAGCGAGACGCCGAGCATTGCGTTGGCCCCGAGGTGCGACTTGGTGGCCGTGCCATCGAGCGCGATGAGCAGCGCGTCGATCGTGCCCTGGTCGAGGGCGTCCGCGCCGACGAGCTCCTCGGCGATGGTCGCGTTCACGTGCTCGACGGCCTTCTGCACGCCCTTGCCCATGTAGCGCTTCTTGTCGCCGTCGCGCAGCTCGTGCGCTTCGTGCTCGCCCGTCGAGGCTCCCGAAGGAACTGCGGCCGTCCCGCTCGCGCCCGAGGCGCAGTGGACATCGACTTCGACGGTGGGGTTGCCGCGAGAGTCGAGGATCTCGCGCGCATGGACTTCAACGATCTCGGACATGGTCAGCCTCCAGACGAGCAGGCCGCGAATCTTACAACGCGACCGTGTTTCGAGCGGCGCTCTTCTTCGCGGTGGTGGGGAGCGCGTTTGCAGTGCCCACGATAGCGCCGTCGTAGAAACGAGAACGGCGCCGTCCCCGAGGGGAACGGCGCCGTCTGTGCTTCAGCGGGCAGCGTTGCTTACTTGCGCCACGCGCGGATCTGCTCGGCGATCTTCGCGCCGGTCAGGCCGTACTTCTCGGCGAGGACGCTGGCCGGTGCAGACGCGCCGAACCGGTCGATGCCGATGGCGAGCCCGTCGAGGCCGACGAAGCGGTACCAGGCCTCGGTGCGCCCGGCCTCGACGGAGACGCGCTTGATGCCGTCCGGCAGCACGGATGCCTGGTACGCCTTGTCCTGACGCTCGAAGACCTCGACGCAGGGCATCGAGACGACGCGCACCTTGAGCCCGTCCTTGATGAGCAGCTGCGCAGCCTGCACGGCGGGACCGACCTCGGAGCCCGTCGCCATGATGACGAGGTCCGCCTTGCCGCCCTGCTCTGCGAGCGAGACGTACGCGCCGTGACGTGCCGCGTTCGCATCGACCGGGTGCGCAGGCTCGTCGACCTTCTGCCGCGACAGGATGATCTCCGACGGGCCGTCCTTGCGCTCGACCGCCATCCCCCATGCGACCGCGCACTCGATCGCGTTGGCGGGGCGCCACACGTCGACGTTCGGGATCATGCGCAGCGCCGCGGTGTGCTCGACCGACTGGTGGGTCGGGCCGTCCTCGCCGAGGAAGATCGAGTCGTGCGTGAACACGTGGATGACCTGCAGATCCGACAGCGCCGCGAGGCGAATCGCCGGACGCATGTAGTCGGAGAACGTGAGGAACGTGGCGGTGAACGGGATGAAGCCGCCGTACGCGGCCATGCCGTTGGCCATCGCGCCCATCGCGTGCTCGCGGATGCCGAAGCAGATGTTGCGCCCCGCGAACGAGCCGGCCTCGATCTTCGTGGAGTCCTTGATCGGCGTCTTCGTGGAGCCACCGAGGTCGGCGTCGCCGCCGATGAACGAGGGCACGAGCGCGGCCAGACGCTGCTCGATCGCACCGGCGAGCGAGCGCGTCGCGTCCGTCTTTGCGGGCGCGGCCTTCACGAGCTCCTCCATGAGGTTGGCCGGGACGGTCTTGTCGGCAATTGCCAGGTACGTGGCGGCCTTGTCCTTGTTGGAGTCGAGCCACGAGGACTCGAGCTTCTTCCAGTCGGCGTGCACCTTGCCGAGCTCCCCGGCGCGCCTCTTCCACAGCGCCGCGACCTCGTCGGGGACGAAGAACGGCTTGTCGAGCGGCCAGCCGGCGATCTTCTTCGTGGCCTCGGTCTCTTCCTTGCCGAGCGGCTCACCGTGGACCTTGTGCGTGTCGTGCTTGTTGGGTGCGCCATTGCCGATGTGGGTCTGGCAGACGATGAGGCGTGGCGCCTCGCTCTCGGCGCGGGCCTCGGCGAGCGCATCCGCGATGGCATCGTGATCGTGACCGTTGATGGAGCGGACCTTCCAGCCGTACGCCTTGAAGCGAGCGGCGACGTCCTCGTCCATCGCGTCGTCGAGCTTGCCGTCGAGCGTGATGTTGTTGCTGTCGTAGAGGAACGTGAGGTTCGACAGCTTGAGGTGACCCGCGATCGACGCGGCCTCGTGGCTGATGCCCTCCATCATGTCGCCGTCGGAGACGATGGCCCACACGTGGTGATCGAAGAGGCCGGGGAAACGCTCCGCCTGGATCTTGCCGGCGAGCGCCATGCCGACGGCGTTCGCGCAGCCCTGACCGAGCGGACCCGTCGTGACCTCGACCCCTGGCGTGAGGTGACTCTCCGGGTGCCCCGGCGTCTTCGAGCCCCACTGGCGAAAGCTCTTCAGCTCGTCCATCGAGAGGTCATAGCCCGCGAGGTGCAGCAGCGCGTACAGCAGCGCCGAGCCGTGACCAGGCGAGAGTACGAAACGATCGCGATCGGCCCAGTGCGGATCCTTCGGGTCGAACTTGAGGAAGCGCGACCACAGGACGAACGCGTAGTCCGCGGCGCCCATGGGCAGTCCTGGGTGTCCGGAGTTCGCCTTCTCGACTGCGTCGATGGCGAGGAACTTGATGGTATCGACGGCCTTCTTGGCCAGATCGGGATCAGACGCCTTGGCGGGTTCGAACATGGTTCACCTCTAGTGTGCAGAAGCCGCAAGCCTAGTCGCGTGAACGGACATCGATCAAGCACGACGGGGACGGTATGATCCGATGCGGCATGCGCCTCTCCGAGCTCGTCGCTGCATCAGAATCCGTCGCGGCGACGCGCGCCCGCCTGAAGAAGCGCGATCTCCTCGCCGAGCTCCTGCTCAAGGCCGGGCCGGACGAGCGGCGCCCCGTCGTCGCGTGGCTCTCGGGTGAGCTCGTGGGCGGCAAGCTCGGCGTCGGCTGGGCGGAGCTGTCGCGTCTCGACGTGCTCGCCGCCGACGTCGAGACGCTCACGGTAGCCGACGTCGAGGCCGTGCTCTCCGACATCGCCGCCTCGGCCGGACGCGGCTCCACCATCCGAAGGCGGGAGCTGCTCATCGCGCTGTTCATGCGCTCGACGCAGGCCGAGCAGGGCTTCCTGCGTCGCCTCATGGTCGGCGAGCTGCGGCAGGGTGGGCTCGACGGCGTGATGATGGAGGCGGTCGCGTACGCGGCAAAGCTCGAGCCCGATCGCTTCCGTCGCGCCGTGATGCTCGCGGGCGATCTGCCGAAGGTCGCGGCGCTCGCGCTCTCCGAGGGCGTGGCGGCCCTCGATCGCGTGCGCGCGACGGTCTTCACGCCGATCCAGGCGATGCTCGCGTCGCCATCGGAGGGGCTCGGCGAGGCGATCGTCGAGCTCGGTGGTGAGGGGAGCTCCACGGTGCTGCTCGACTGGAAGCTCGACGGCGCGCGCGTGCAGGTGCACCGCGAGGGCGACGAGGTGCGCGTCTACACGCGCGCGCTCCAGGAGGTCACCACATCGGTGCCGGAGATCGTGGAGGTCGCGCGCTCGCTGCCCGCGCGCAACTTCATCCTCGACGGCGAGACGATCGCGCTGCGTCCCGATGGTCGGCCGCGACCGTTCCAGGAGACGCAGTCTCGCTTCGCGCGGCGGCTCGAGGTGGAGGCCGCGCGGGCCACGGTGCCGCTGTCGGTGTTCTTCTTCGATCTGCTGCTCGTCGATGACGAGCTGTGGCTCGACCATCCGCTCGCCCAGCGCCGCGCGCGCCTCGACGCGCTCCTGCCCGTCGCGCATCGGGTGCCCTCGCTCGAGTGCAACTCGCAGGGGCCCGCGCAGGCCTTCCTCGACGATGCCGTGGGGCGAGGGCACGAGGGCGTGATGGTGAAGTCGCTCTCGGCGCCGTACCTCGCAGGCTCGCGCGGCCGCGCGTGGCAGAAGGTGAAGCGCGTGCACACGCTCGACCTCGTGGTGCTCGCGGCGGAGTGGGGCAGCGGTCGTCGTCGCGGCTGGCTCTCGAACCTGCACCTCGGTGCGCGCGATGCGGAGGGCGGCTTCGTGATGCTCGGCAAGACATTCAAGGGCATGACCGACGAGATCTTGAAGCGGCAGACCGAGGAGCTGCTCGCGCGCGAGGTCAGTCGCGACGATCACGTGGTGCACGTGCGGCCCGAGCTGGTCGTCGAGATCGCGTTCGATGGCGTGCAGGCGTCGTCGCAGTATGCGGGCGGTCTCGCGCTGCGCTTCGCACGCGTCGTGCGGTATCGCGGCGACAAGCCGGTCGAGGAAGCGGACACCATCGACGCGGTGCGTGCGATCTTCGTGCACGACCGCGTGCTCGCGGTAAAGACCGGCGACGCTTGAGCGCCGCCCGCCCTCGAACCTTCGGAGGTTCCCATGGCGAAGAAGAAGCTCGCAAAGAAGCGCTGACCTGGCGGTTGCGGTCGTGAGGGTGGCTTAGTACCGTCCGCGCCTCATGGCTCAAAACGACCCCTCGCCCGACTTCCAGTCCAAGCTCGCGCACGCGTGGACGGAGTGGCTGCAGCCGCTCGGGATCATCATCGTCGCGGCCGTGGGGTACGCGCTCTACAAGTTCGAGATCATCGGCGAGCGCTTCACCGGCATGGCGCTGGTGCTCTCCGTCATCTTCGGCGTCCTCCTGTCGGGATGGCTCCCCGCGCTCAAGCCCGCGCGTCGGGGCACCAACCGTATGCTGCTCTGGCTCGTGCTCGCGTTCTCGCTCGGCGGGTCGCTGTTCCCGACGCTGCACATGGCGCTGTCCCCGGCCGCGCTCGCGTCCGCGCAGCTCACGACGGCGCAGCCGAAGGCGACGCTCACGACGGACAGCGAGGGTCCGTACGAGCTCGTCGTCTCGGGCGCGTTCAAGGACGACGGGCAGCAGGAGGTCGAGGCGAGCTACACCGTCACCGTCGAGGGCAACGGCAAGGAAGAGGTCTCCGACGACATCAAGCGCTCCGTGCATCGCTACAAGACGTCGCGCAAGGGCGGCACCAGCACGTCGATGGAGGAGCGCACCGAGACGATCCACCGCCTCGAGCACGTCTCCGGTCACAGCATCGTCGTCTCTACCGATGGCATCGACGACAAGCTCGATGGCTCGCTCACGGTCGGCATCCGCGCGGCGGGGCCACGCCGCGAGATCTTCTGGACGCTCTCGATCCTCGCGATCCTGCTCGGGCTCGTGCTCGACGTGCGCATCGCCGCCGACATGCGCGAGGAGGATCGCAAGGCTCGAGGTCCGAAGCGTGAGAGCACCTACCTCACCGTGGTCACCGCGATCGTCTTTGTCTTCAGCATCGACTTTCCGATGGAAGCCACACCACACACGCTCGTGCGCTCTGCGGTCGGCGCCTTCTTCCTCGGCCTCCTTGCAGGCGGCGCAGGCGGCTGGGTGCTCGCAGCCTTCGGGCGCCTCGCCACGCGGCCCTCGCGCAAGACGACGTAGGTCGAGCGCGATCACGGCCCGACGAGCAGGCGGTCCGATTCAGAGGAGGAGGCGGACGGCGGCGTCACGCAGCAACGGCACGAGGCCACCGCCGCCCTGGATGTTCACGATGCGACTGGTCGACGCACGGACCGCGCCTCCCGTGATGGGCACGTCGGTACCCAGCGACGTGAACGCAGACACGTCCGCGTACAGCGCGCGCGCGACGAGCCCGGCCTCGCCGAGGCACGTGCGCGTCACCGGCTGGACCTCGACGAGGGCTTGCACGACCCAGGCCTCGCCCGACCGCACGATGTGCTCCACGAGCTCGTGCCATGCGTACGGACGATCGCGCGCGCCGAGCAGGGTGCGGAGCTTCTCCTGGCTCGCGGAGGACGCGAGCTCCGCGCCGAGGAACACACCGCGACCCCCGTAGTCCCAGCTCTTCTTGAGGACGAGCGAGGCCGCGCCCGCTCGCACGAAGTCGAGCAGGTCGCGCAGAGAAGAGCCGTCGGGCGCCGTCGCGGGACCGGGGACGCAGAGGCGCGTCCACGGCAGACGTACGGCGAGCGTCCCGCGCTCATCGTCGGTCAGTCCGATGCGCAGCGACTCCGCGTCGTCGGCGCACGTGGCCGACAGGAGACCGAGCATCGCCTTGAGCTCGAGGTGGCTCGAGGGCGGGTTCCAGATGTGGTGTGCGCGCGGGTGGTGCAGGAGGCGCGCGAGCGGCTCGCCAGCGGTGAGCCGACGCAGGAACACGTGGCGATACACGAGGTCGACGGGCGCGCCATCGACGAGCACGTGCGCACCGTCGTGCCCGATCTGCGATGGCGTCGCGCGGAACGCGTGGTGTCCGTGCGCGCTCCAGCGGCGCACGTAGTGATCGAGCTCGCCGCCCTGCGCGTCGCCCGGACGCGCGACGATCGCGATGCGCTGCTTCTGCGCCCCGCCGCCGTGACGTGCGTGCAGCGACAGCAGGGATGCGAGCAGCTCATCGGTGTTGCAGCCGTTCGCGGCGAGCGCTGCACCGATGCGCTGCTCGTCGAGCCCGCGCTGCTCGCCGACCGCGCGCAGGAACGCCTGTGCGATCGCGTCGGAGTAGCCTTGCATGGCGGGGATCGTGGTGTTGATCTCGAGCGCGCGCGCCGTACCGCGATCGTCGACGAGGAAGTCCACGCGCGCGGTGGCGATTTCATCTGCCTCGCGATAGGTCGAGAGCATCGCGGCATGCTCGAGCGGCGAGAGGGCCGACAGCACACGCGTACGCAGCGAGCTGTCGGGTCCGTCGAGCAGCGCGCGCGCCTGGCGATCGATCGCCGTCACGATGCGGTGCGAGTCGAGCGACAGGCTGTGCTGCACCTCCGACGCGACGACGAGCGGCGTCACGATCGGCGGGATCGCCAGCTCGACAC
>JBDTCO010000011.1:0-8860 GCA_039923495.1 Polyangia bacterium | reverse complement strand
CCGAGCAGGTGCTCAAGGTGCCGGACGGCGAGCGCATGCCGTTCCACTACGTCATCGTGCTCGTGCCCGAGGGCGAAAAGGTCCCGCTGTGGACCACGTTCGAGGCGCTCAAGAACGGCGACGAGCCGGAGCGTCAGCTCGAGCACGGCGACACGATCGCCATCGTGCGACCCATCACGTTCGACGGTGAGAAGTACTGGCTCACCGTCGAGAACAAGGTGCTCCCGCAGAAGGGCGCAGCGCAGATGGGGCCGGGCTCGGCGTGGCACGGCCTCGTGCTCGACGAGAAGGTGACGCTGCCCTTCGGCTGGATCACGCCCGATCACGCGCCCGCCTACGAGACGATCCCCGCAGGCAAGGTCGCGCCGACCTCGCAGCTCGATCGCCGCGCGCGCGTCTCGATCCTCGAGGAGCAGCTCGTCGGCAAGAAGAAGTGGCTCAAGGTGCAGGTCACAGCGCCGCCGCCCGTCGATCCGAAGCAGGCGTCGCTCTCGCCGGAGACACCCGCCTCGCCTGCGCCGCCCGTGTGGGTCAGCGCGGACGCCGTGAACGAGGTCCGTCTGCTCGCGCATCCTTCTACGGTGCCGGCCGACATCGACCGCTGGATCGACGTCGATCTCGGCGAGCAGGTGCTCGTGCTCTACGAGAACGACAAGCCCGTGTACGCGACGCTCGTCAGCTCGGGTCGCACGATCCCGACGCCGATGGGCACGTACCCCGTGTGGGCGAAGGTCTCCGCGATCACGATGAAGAACCAGCCCTACGAGGACAAGGGCTACTACGTGAACAAGGTGCCGTGGTCGACGTTCTTCCAGTGGCACAACGCGATCCACGGCGCGTACTGGCACGACCGCTTCGGCGTGAGCAAGAGCCACGGCTGCGTGAACGTCGCTCCGCTCGATGCGCGTCACGTCTTCGAGTGGGTGTCGCCTTCGCTACCGCCGGGGTGGACCGGGCTGCGTCCGCTCGATCTGCTGAAGTCACCGTACGTCGTCGTCCGTAACTCGCACGCGAAGAAGGAGTTCCGACAGGATCGTCCCATCGGGCCGCCTGATCGCGAGCTCGAGGGCCAGCGCCTCGAGGAGGCCGAGAAGCGTCGTGCGGAGAACGCGACCGATCTCGCGGGCCAGCGCAACGAAGGCCAGGCCCCGGCGGGGATGAAGCCATGACCACCCGCGCGTGGATGACGTGGGGCGCTGCCACCTGCGTGCTCATCGTCGCGGTCCTCCTGCTGACCTCCCGTCGCGTACACACACCCGCATTTGCAGCGATGACCGGCAGCTGCTCAAGTGGCCTCGGCACCTCCGCGCAGTGCTCCGAGTGGAGCGGCCCCAGCGACGGCAAGCGCACCTGTCAGACGCTCGGCGGTACGTGGCGTGATGCGCCGTGTCCCATCGATGCGAGCTCCGCGGGCGGCGTCTGCAACACCGACAGCCACGGCGTGCAGGGCCGCGTGCACTACGGCTCCGCCTGGTCAGCGCCCTTCCGCGACTCGACTCGCGCGCAACATCACTGCACGACCCTGGGCGGATCCTACATTCGCTGAGCGCCGTGCTAGGGTCGCGACCATGCGCCTCTTGTCGATCAGTCTCCTTGTCTGCTGCACCGCGACCTCGACGATGGCCGAGCCCGCCCCTCTCATCGACACGAAGGTGTCGTGTGACCTGGCCGAACGAGCCATCGATGGCGCGCTCCGCTGCAGGCCCGATGCGAAGCCCACGCTCACGGAGCAGCGCGAGATGGTGAAGAACGCGCGCCTCAAGGACCGCGCCTACCGGCCGGACACGCTCGAGCCGCTGGAGGAGTGCGCATGGATCGCGCTCGAGTCTGCCCGCGTGTCGAAGGCGCACCCTTGCCCCGCCGTGCTCACCGCGGTCGAGCTGGCGCACCTCCACGCCGTCCTCGACTCCTACGGCGCGCGACGTACGACCCCGAAGCCCACCGGCGATGCCGGCATCGACCACGCGCTCAAGGGGATGACCGCGGCGCGCGATCAGGTCTGCGCTTGCAAGGACGCGAGCTGCGCACACGCCGCCGAGAAGGCGTACGCGAAGCACGCCGAGAAGCTCCCGTCGAACAGCAAGCCCGCGACCACGAACGACGCGGCGAGCGTGCTGACCGAGATGGGACGCTGCGGCCGGCGCCTCGACTTCGCCGCCGAGCGCCCGTAGCGAGGCGGCTCAGCTCTCGTCGAGCAGCGAGTCGAACGCGTCGTCGACCTCGTCGCCGCCGCCACGGCTCACCGGCGCGGCCGTCACGACGGACGCCTCGCCGCGGAGCGCGCGGAGCCGGCGCGCGAGGTCGCGGAACTGCGGCTCGCGCTTTTGCACCTTGTCGTAATAATAGAGCGCCTCGCGCGGGTCGCCGATCTTCTCGTAGGCCTGGCCGAGCTCGTAGTAGAGCGACAGCGCCTCGGGATCGGTGATCTCCTCGACGTAGAGGCCCTTCTTGAACTGGTTGATGGCCTCGGTGAACATCTCTTTTTCGAGGTAGCAGAGGCCGATCATGAGCTGGCACTGCACCTCGCGCTTCGTATCGCGCATGACGATGCGGAACTCGGCGATCGCGTCGTCGATGAGCCCCATCTCCTTGTAGGCGATGCCGAGATCGTAGTGGGTCTCGAAGTCCTCGGCCGAGACGCCGCGCTCGATGACGCCGCGGCGCGTGACCTCCACGCCCTGGCCGGTCGACGCCGCGACACCACCCATCGCATGGCTCGCGTCCTCGTCACCAGGGACGCCCGTGGGCAGCTGCGCCGACAGCGCGTTGATCGAGCTCATCGGCCTCATGGGCTCGGACGGTGGCAGCGCGACCTCGGCCGTGTTGGTGCCGACGACCGCGTGAATCTGGCCCGCGCTTTCGACGGGCGGCGACTGCGCCTCGAGCCCTTCGAGCTCGCGCACCTTCGCCATCACGAGCGGATGGTTCGGGTAGCGATCGAGGAGCGAGCCCAGCATGCTGCGAGCCTCCTCGAAGAGGCTCTGCTGCATGAAGAAGTCGCTCTCGTCGAGATCGTCCTCGAGGTTCGACTCGGAGCGCAGCGGCTCGACGGGCACGGTGCGACGCGAGCCCGTCTCGGACGGCGGCGGTACGAGCTCCTGGTCGTGCTCGTGCTCGTGCTCGTGCTCGTGCTCCGCGAGCTCGAGCGGCGTGAGCGCTGAGAGCGCCGTGTCGACCGGCTGGAACGCGGTGCGCTGCGGCGACGGATCGTCGAATGCCGACATCTCGTCAGCGGTCATGACGCCCGTGCGATCTTCCGGACCGTCGAGCTCTGCGAAGCTCAGCTCGTCGTCACTCGGAGGCGTTGCCGCGACGCCTCGTGGGCCCGTCCCGAAGTTCGTCTGCGCGTCGGGCGACGAGGTCTCGTAGCCGGTGGCGACAGGCAGCGAGTCGGGCTCGGCGTCGTCGAGCGAGAAGCGATCTTCGTCGTCGAGCACGGGGATCGCTCGTTCCGACGGATCGGAGCCCGTGTCGATGACGACGGGGATGAGGTCATCATCGCCTTCGGGGTCTTCATCGAGATCGAGATCGGCCTCGGAGAGCGGCTCCTCGTCGAACGAGACGCCGTCGGAATCATCGGCGAGCTCGATGTCACCCAGGCGCGACTCGGCAGCGGGCGCGTCGCGACGCGGTGCCGAGCTCGGCAGACCGAAGTCCGTCGGCATCGACACGCCGTAGTCGTCCTCGGGCTCCAGCTCGGTCGAAGCGACCGGGTTTCCGGAGCGCACGACCTCGCCGAGCACCTTCGCGGCGCGCGCGTTGCTCGGATCGAGCTCGTAGATCTCGCGCACGTAACGACGCGCGCGACCCTGCTCGGCGTTCTCGGAGAGCGCCCACAGCTCCTTGATCGCGTCGTCCTTGCGACCGACGGTGATGTAGAGCGCCTTCAGCTTCTCCCGCGCGGCCACATGACGCGGCTGACGCTCGAACACACGCTGAAGGTGATCGATCGCCTTGGCGTGCAGGTTGTACTTTATGTAGACGTCGGTCTCTCCGAGGATCTTTGCGATCTCCTCGGAGACGACATCCGCGGGCGCATCGGGAGCCGGCACCTCGTTCGCGCCGGAGTTGCCCGCGTTCATCGCGCGATGCCCACCAGAGTCGAGCGCGCGCTCGGCGCCCGTCGCATGCGCACGCAGCGGCGCCGAGCTCGTGAGCGGCGGCGGCAGCGTCGGACGCCTCCCCGGCTGGGGCGGTGCTGCGGGTGGCGTCTTCGGCGCGGGCGGCACGCCCCTGAGCGCAGCGGAGGCCTCCGCGTCGTCGGGCTGGATCGCGAGGATCTGCCGGAATACCTCGGTGGCAGCGCGCGCGTCGCCCGTGTCGTGGAGGATGCGCGCGAGCTCCTTGTAAACCGAGACCGCCTTCGGACGCTGCTCGAGCCCCTCGAAGGCGCGCGCGAGGAGGCGCAGCACATCGAGGTCGCGCGGATCCGCCTTGAACAGCACCTGCAGCTTCGGCAGCGCGCGACGCGGATCGCTTTTGTCGATGTAGAGGCGCGCCAGCTCGCGCGTCACGGCCTTGTTGTCTGGCGAGTGGAAGAGCAGTCGCTCGGCCACCTTCATGTACTCGTCGAGGCGCCCCTGCTCGTGCAGCTGCTTGGCCGCGTGGGTGAACTCCACGATGGCCTCGTGCGGCATCTGCTCACGCGAGTACATCTCGGCGAGCTTGATCCGCGATGCGACGGTCTCGGGATCGAGGTCGACGATCTGCTTCATCGCCGCGAGCGCTTCTTTGACCTTGCCGTCCTTGTGGAAGAACGCGGCGACCTGCTCGTACTGGCTGATCGCGTCGGAGATGAGGCCGAGCTGCTTGTAGAGCTCCGCGAGCCGGGTGTTCACGTCGACGAGACGCGGCTCGAGCTTGAGGATCTGCTTGTAGACCGCGACGGACTTCAGATAAAAGCCCTGGTCCGAGTAGAACTGTGCGACCCGCTGATACGTATCGGTGGCTTCGGGCTTCTTGCCGATCTTCGCGTACAGATCGCCGATCTTCAGCCAAATGCGGACGTCCGCGCTGTCCTCCTGGACGACGCGCAGGTACTCCTTGATCGCCTTTTCGAATGCGCCCTTTTCGACCAGCTTTTGCGCGCTGGCGATGAGCTTTTCTTTGGCTGTCGCCACTCTTTTTACTTATTCCTCGTCGGACAGCGGAACACCCAATCCTAAAGGCCGCTACGGGGAGGGTCAAGGAACGCACCGTCGAAACACGTAGAGAAGTGCAATCCCACGAGCCAGAACGATGCGATCCGTGCGGCGCGCACCTACACGCGCGTACGTTTCAGAGGCCCTCGAACCGACCCACGCGCTCGAGAAAGTGCGTATCCAGCTTTCCGCGCACGAAATCCGGGTGCTGGCAAAGCTTGCGGTGGAACGGCAGGTTGGTCTTGATGCCCTCGACCACGAACTCATCGAGCGCGCGGCGCAGACGACGGATCGCCGCGTCGCGATCTTCGGCGTGCACGATGAGCTTCGCGAGCAGCGAGTCGTAGTTCGGCGGCACGACGTAGTTCTCGTAGATGTGCGTGTCCACGCGTACACCGAGCCCACCCGGCAGGTTGAGCGCGGTGATGCGGCCCGGCGAGGGCGCGAACGTCACCGGATCCTCCGCGTTGATGCGGACCTCGATGGAATGTCCGCGCGGCTTGCGACCCTGGAACGGTGCGGACAGCGGCTGTCCCGCGGCGAGGCGGATCTGCTCGCGCACGAGATCGAGGCCCGTCACCATCTCGGTGACCGTGTGCTCGACCTGGATGCGCGTGTTCATCTCCATGAAGTAGAAGCGGCCCTGCTCGTCGTACAGGAACTCGAGCGTGTCGACGTTGGAGTAGCCGATGGCCTTGCACGCCTTCTCGCACATCGCGAGCAGGTCCGTGCGCTGCGTCTCGGTGAGCGCGATGGACGGCGCCTCCTCGACGAGCTTCTGGTGCCGTCGCTGGATCGAGCACTCGCGCTCGCCGAGCGCGACGACGTTGCCGTGCACGTCGGCGACGATCTGCACCTCGATGTGACGAGGCGCCTCGACGTAGCGCTCGAGGTACACGTCGGCCGAGCCGAAGCCCGCGAGCGCCTCCGAGCGCGCGAGGTCGAGCTGCGCGCCGACGCTGGCCCGGTCCTTCACGATCTTCATGCCGCGACCGCCGCCACCGGCCGAGGCCTTGATGATGATGGGCAGCCCGATCCGATCGACCGCCTCTTCCGCGGCCTCGACCGTCTCGAGCAGGCCCGTGCCCGGCAAGATCGGGATGCCGGCCTCGACCATGGCCTTGCGCGCCGAGATCTTGCCGCCCATGAGCCGCATCATCTCGGGCGTCGGCCCGATGAACGCGAGGTTGCATCGACGGCACATCTCCGCGAAGCCGGCGTTCTCCGACAGGAAGCCATAGCCAGGGTGGACGGCGTCTGCGCCCGTGACCTCGGCCGCCGAGATGAGCGCGGGGATGTTCAGGTACGACTGCGGCGCAGGCGGCGGGCCGATGCACACGCTCTCGTCGGCGAACTTCACGTGCAGCGCGTTCGAGTCGGCCGTCGAGTGCACCGCGACGGTGGGAATCCCCAGCTCGCGACACGCGCGGATCACGCGCAGCGCGATCTCGCCGCGGTTGGCGATGAGGATCTTCTTAAACAGCATGAGCACGGCTCGCGAGATCGAACACCGGTTTTACCCCTGCCGGATCTTGAAGAGCGGCTCCCCGTACTCCACCGGCTGCCCGCTCTCGACGAGGATCTGCGTGATGACGCCCTCGACCTCGGACTCGATCTCGTTCATGAGCTTCATCGCCTCGACGATGCACAGCACCTGACCCTTCTTGATCTTGGTGCCTTCGTCGACGAAGGGTGCAGCCTCGGGGTTCGGCGCGCGATAGAACGTGCCGACGAACGGAGACGTGATGTACGAGATGTTGCCGTCGGTGGTCTCGGTCGCGGTCTCGAGCTTCTGCGGCGCGGTGGCCGATGCGGCCTTGCCTGCAGCCGGCGCCACGGTCGTCTGCACCACGCCGCCGGCACCGACGAGGCGAACGTAGAGGCCATCCTTCTCGACCTCGACCTCGGACAGCTCGTGCCGATGCAGCAGCGTGGCGAGCTCGTCGACGAGCGAGACGGCATCGTGACGGATGGGAGTGGGGGTTGGAGTCTTTGCTGGAGCGCTGGAGCGACGCGCTTTCTTATCGGCCATGGGTTCCTCTAAGCGGACGCGCGCGCAGCGATGAACTCGATGAGCGCGGTCAGTGCGTGGTCGTACGAGCGCGCGCCGAAGCCGGCCACGAGGCCGATGCAGGCGGGCGCGATGTGCGAGACGTGACGGAACGCCTCGCGAGCCTGGGTGTTGGAGAGATGGACCTCGACGGCAGGCAGCGCGACCGCACGCAGCGCATCGCCGAGCGCGATGGACGTGTGCGTGTACCCCCCGGCGTTGATGAGAATCCCGCCGGCCCCGGTGCGCGCGGCCTCGTGAACCCAGTCGATGAGCGCGCCCTCGTGGTTGCTCTGCTTGCAGGTCACGGTGACGCCGCGTGAGGCCCCGCTCTCGACGAGCGCGCGATCGATCTCGGCGAGCGTCGTGTGCCCGTAGGTCGCGGGCTCACGCGTGCCGAGGAGGTTCAGGTTGGGGCCGTGTAGCACCCAGATCGAGGTGCTCGTGTGCATCGGAGCGCGGAAGGAGGCGTGCGGCCCGCCTACGCGACCTCCGCCTGCAACTTCGGCGTCAGCACGCGGAGCAGGTAGCGGCCCTTGCCGAAGTTGCCCTCGGCGCGGAGGACGAGCGCGACGAAGTACTCGGCGCTGACCACGCGGAAGATGAGCGTGAGGCTCTCGGTGCGGATGGTGACTTCCTGGACCCCGCCGAGCTCGAGGATGTCGGCGGCCTTCTTCACCTGCCCGAGGATGAACGAGAACTCCATCCCGAGCGTGTTGATGTCGCCGGCAGGACCGGTCAGATCGGGCAAGGAGTAGGAGTCGACCTGGATGCCGTCGAAGCCCATGAGCAGCCCAGCTACGCCACCCTCCGTGCCTTCGACCAGTCGCTTGAGGTTGGCTTGGAACATAGGGTCCAGATTGTTAGACGTGGAGACGGGGGGCCGTCAAGCGGGACGCCGACGGCCGGCGGGCTCAGGGGCCGGCCTTGGTCGGGATGTTGGCGCCGCAGAATTCGTTGGAACCTGCCATACAGCACGTGATGGCCTTGTCCTGCGCCGGGTTGCAGACGTTGCCCGACGTGATGGCCGCGTCCGAGACGTCGGCGCACTGCGTGCTCGCATTGGCCTGCAGGAGGCAGCCGAAGCAGATGTCCACCGGGATGGACGAGTACGCCGTGACGTGCTGCTCTTCTGCGCGCTTGACGTGCGCGCGTATCTTCGCGGTCACGCTGCTGCCGCCGGCGGCATCGAGGTTCGTCCCCAGGCCGATGAGCCCCGCGACGACCTTCGGGCTGAAGAGCGACACCGAGGCACCTTGCGAGGTCGTGGGCCGCAGGAGCACGGAAGACGCGGACACCGAGAAGCGCCGCTCCGAAACGGGAATGACCGTCGTCGCCGGCCCCGTGACCTCGAGCTCCACGTCGTAGGCATCGATGGCGAACGACTGCGTGTCGACGCTCATGGCTTCGTCGATACGGACGAAGAGGTTGTTCGTGAGGACGAAGCTGGCGACGTAGCCCGGGTTGCCATTATAGCTCGACACCTCCGCATCGAAGACCCCTCCGGACAAGCTGGTGGTGACCGTCGGGTCGGCGCCGCAGTTGCCCGCCATCCCCGTGGCCTCCACGAACCGGTCGATGGTGACGGAGATATCGTTTGCGGCGCAACCACTCGTGAACGCACTACCGATCGCGATCAGCGCGAACGCACAACCCCTACGAAAGCTCA
>JBDTCO010000010.1:0-31020 GCA_039923495.1 Polyangia bacterium | reverse complement strand
GACCGACAGGAGCGGTCCCTTCGCCGAAGGGATCACGGCGTTGACCTGCACGCCGCTCACGTCCTTGCGGAGCAGCTCGACGGCCTCGCCGACCGACATCTCCTTGTTCGAGATGAAAGCGTCGCCGCAGGTGATGCGCACGCGCGCGTCCGCGGGGAGCGTGCTCAGGATCTCGCGCGCCGAGATGTCGATCTTCGGGATGGGACTGCGGGATGTTCCATTGGCCGCCTCGTCGATGATCGAGCGGCGTGCGTCGTCCGCGGCCTTGGCTGCCGCCGGGTCGACCGCGACCTTGGTTTCGGCGACGGCGCTCTTCGAGATGGCGTTGCGATCGAAGATGACGATGGCGTCTTCGCCCTCGCCCATCTTCACGAGACCGCGCCCGTCCTGCGCGAGCGTCGCCGGCTTCCAGCCCCCCTCGTACAGCGCCTGCGCCGACGGCACGTGCTCGAACGGCGGGCGGAAGCCGTACTGCACGCGCTTCGCCTCGAGGAACTCGACGAGCTGCGCATCGGTCCCGACGAAAATCTCTGGAGCGGATCCCTCGGGCACCTTGAAGAACTGCATCAGGGTGGGGTCGACGATGGTGCCGTCGGGCATCTTCACGTGATAATGGGTCGCCCCCACCGAGTACATGTCGACACGCTCGCCGGTGCGCTCGAAGATCTCCTTCTGCAGCGTGTCGCACGTGGCCTTGCAGCTCCCGAGGCGGGTCGAGCCCTCGAACGTGCCGACCAGATCGCGAGCGGCCTGCGCGCCGGTCGGGACGGTGCTGGGCGTACGCGTCTTCTCGTACGCCGAGTCGTAGACCACCTGCGACTCGGCCTTGAGCGTCTCGAGGCGCTCGAGCTCTGCCGCGGTCAGGGCGCGGTTCTCGCGCGCCGCGACGCCCTCGAGGCTGCGGACTTCCTCGTAGAGCTTGTGACCTGCCCCGTTCTTCGCCTCGAGCACCGCCTCGAGGTGGAGCTGCACCTCGACCACGTGACCCTCCACCTCGAGGTTCACGAGGATGTCGCGGTACCCGCCGACGGGCGTCGCGATGCGGTCCTTGATGCGCAGGACCTTGTAACGCGACTCGAGCTCGTGCAGCGCCTGGTACACCTGCTCCTCGCGCTCGCACACGATCGTGCTGCGCGACAGATCCACGAGACGGCTCGCGTCACCGCCGTAGTCCGACGCGATCTTCTCGAGCGCGCGCGCGCGACCCTTGAGCTTGCTCGGCACCATCGGCCGGCCGCCCACGTCGCTCGCAATCTCGTTCGTGGCCCTTGCCAGCGACTCGTGCGCCTTCTCCGCCTCGGTGTATAGATGGTCGAGGTTCGTCGTCTTCTGACGGATCGGACCGTCTTCGACCTTCGGCTTGGCTGTCGTCGCCGCGGTCTCGGTCGTCGTCGGCACCTCGACCACGTCCGCAGGCTGCTTTGCCGCGACAGTCGACGCATACTCTTCCTCCGTCGCGATCGTGGCAGCCTTCTTCTCGCCCGCCTCGAAGCCAACCTTCTCGCCGCTCTCCACGACGGCCTTGGACTCCGCGCGCACCAGGCCGGTCTTGAGCCCGACCTGACGCAGCCCCCTCGATGCGAGGCTCGCGCCTTCAGTCGTGCCGGCCTTCGACCACATGCCGGCGAGCTCTTCGGCACCCTCGACGATGCTCTCGCCGAACTCCTGCAGTGGCTTGAGCGCCTTCTCGAAGAACTTGAAGAAGCCGGCGCCACCACCGGCGGCCGCGCCAGCTTCTTTGCCGAGCGCGGGAACGAGCTTGCCGAACTTGCCGATGAGCTTGAACAGCGGGCCCAGCAGCTTGGCCGGGAAGTTGATGAACTTCGCGATCGCCATGACCGTCGGGCCAATGAAGGTGTACGTGCCAGCCGTGAGCACGTCGAGCACGACCTGAAACACGATCGTGCCAACGACATAGCCGATCCAGTACGCGACCTTGTTGACGGCATTCTCGATGCCGCCGCTCGCGAAACCCTCGACGAGCTTGTCTGCGATGTCGCCGCTCAGCGACTCGACCTTCGCGAGGACCTTGCCCCACACCGACGAAAAACCGTTGGCGATGGAGTCGAACGACATCCCGGGGCCATCGGAGCTGAACGCGCTGCGTACGGCGGCGACGAGGCCGCCCTTCGTGGCGTCGATGAGCTTGTCGAACGACGCCTTCATCTTGCTGCCGATGGCCATGAGGCGCGCGCCGAGGCCGGCGAGGAAGCCCGTGTCCGACGTGTCACCGCCTACCTCTGCGCCGCTCACGCCCTCGGGCTGCGCCTTGCCCGCCTCGGCTGGCATCATCGTCGGCGATCCGCTGGCGCGCGCCATATCGTCGACCGTCGTGGACCGTGCGGACGCGACGTCGACCTTGCCGCCCGTCGGGCGTGGCGCGCTCGACTGCACAGCGAGCTTCTGCAACAGCCCGCCGACCCACCCGATGACCTTGACAGCGCCCCAGATGGCCTCGAACGGGAAGAGCACGTTGTCGACGACAGCGCCGAGGAACCCCTTCACGAACTGGAACGCTGCCGTCGCGGGGGCGCTGAAGAGCTTGGCGATGCCGTCGAACATCGCGACGCGCTTCGGGTTGTGACGGAGACGCGTGAGGAAGCCGATGAAGCCCCGGCGCAGGAGCTGCCACAGCGGACCGAACATCGCGAGCTCGGGGACGATGCTGACGAAGCCGATGATCCCGTCGAGGAGCAGATCGACGATCGGCTCCTTGATGCACGGTTCGAGACGGTGCCAGAACGCGCCGAGGATCAGCCCCGGAATGGCCGGCGGAAACACGATCGCCGCCGCGATGCCCTGGAGGAGCCCCACATACGGCTCAACGAAGTGCCATGCGGAAGCGGCGATGCTCTTCACCTTCGCGATGGCGGGCGCGATGGCCTTCTGCGCCCACTCGAGGATGCTGTCGATCCAGCCCTTCACCTTGGTGAGGAGGTCGCCGAGCCACTGGCCAAACGCCGACTTCTCGAGCCAGGCGATCGCGGAGCCGATGGCATTCATCAGCTTGCCGAAGGTGGTGGAGACCCACTTCGCGAGCTCGCTCAGCTTCGCACCGAGCTGTGCGAGCAGACCCGAGCCACCGGCGAAGAGCTTGAGCAACCGCCCCCGCAGGCCGCCCGTCGCGCCGGCGTTCTTCAGGAACGCGGGGTCGTTCCGGTGCTGCCAGATCTCGACGACCTCGGAGATGAACGACTTGATCTCCGAGAAGTGAGTGAAGATGTAGACGATGGGGCCGAGCGGCGAGACCGCGAGCAGCGTCGCGCCGATCCCCTTCAGCGTCTCGAGGTTGAACGCACTCTTGATGCGTTCCCAGATCGGCGTGAGCTGCTTGCCGATCCACGCGAGGAGGCCGCCCCCCCCACCACCGCCACGGAGATCGAGCCCCAGCTGCGCGAGCTTGTCGAGCAGCCAGTCCTTGGCGGCGCCGAGCGCGTCGACGACGCTCATGATGCCGTCCTTGAACTCGACGAGGGCGTGCCACACCGCCGGGATCGCCGTCTTGAAGAAGTCGAAGATCGCGCCGCCGAAGACGCGCACGAGCCAGCTGATGCCGGCGTCGAGCTGCTTCAGGCCGGCACGGACCGCGTCGACCGCCGGGTTATGGAGGAGCTTCTCGCCGAAGTGACGGATGACGCCGAGCGCGTGCGTGAACTCCTCGCAGCAGGCCTTCTGCTTCTCGCCCGTCGAGCCGAGGACCTCGAACGCCGTCTCGAAGGCGGAGGCGAGCTCGAGCACCGACTTGCCGAGATTGATAACCCCGCTGAAGCGCTGCGTGAGCGCCTGGATGCCCGACTGGATGAGCTGTTCGAACTTCTTCGTGATGTAGCCAGCCGGGTCGTGGACGAACTGCACCATCCACGCGGGCGCGATGCGCTCGAAGAGTGCCTCGGCGCCCTCCGCAACGGCCTCGCCGACGACCTCACCTGCCTGCACGACCTTGTTGCCGGCCCACTCGGTGGCCTGCACCACAGCGCCGCCGGTGTAATCCCAGGCCGTGCCCAGCGCAGAGCGCCAGTCGCCCGCGACGGCAGTCCCGAGCGTGGGCTCGGCGACGCGCTGCGCGACCTTCGGGATCGCAGGCCCGCGCGCCGCGGCCTTTCTGATGGGCACCACCGCAGGCGCCGAGCTGGCCTGGGTGAGCAGCGCCGCCTTGTGCTCGGCCGCACGTGCCTCCTGCTCGACGCTGTCCGTGGGGCTCGTGACGCGGAGGCCGGCACCGCCGTGCGCGAGTCGCCCGTGATCGTGCTGCACCACGTGCGTGAGCTCGTGGACGAGCAGCCGGTCCCCTGCCGCCGACCCCGGCGAGAACGCGCCACGGCCGAAGAAGATGTGGCTGCCGACCGTGAGCGCGTGGGCGCCGAGCCGCTCGGCTGTGCCGGCTGCGCCGTCGTCGGTGTGGATACGGACGTGCGAGAAGTCATGACCGAGGAGCTTGCCGAGACGCTGCTCGAGCTCGAGCGGAAGGCGG
Organism: Polyangia bacterium; assembly: GCA_039923495.1. Classification (GTDB taxonomy): domain Bacteria; phylum Myxococcota_A; class Polyangia; order Palsa-1104; family Palsa-1104; genus JBDTCO01. The sequence continues at coordinate 26,549 of JBDTCO010000010.1, read as the reverse complement.
GCGCCCTCGCCGCGCCCAAGGACGCGCTCGTCTTCTTTGTGGAAGTCGTGGCGGCCGCCGCCCGTGACGTTGCGATCACGAGCGACCGTGCGCGGCGTCGCGAAGCCCTCGACGGCCGCATCGGCGAAGGCACGCAGCTCGGAGACGGCACGATGACCGAGTGTGTTACCGACGACGCGCTCGGCCAGCTTGCCGAGACGGCGTCCGCCGCGATCGAGCGCGGCATCGAGGCGGCCGCCGACCTGCGGACGCTCGCGCTCGGCCGTGCGATCGAGCCAGCGCGACACGCTGCCCTCGCGACGGCCGATCGGCCCGTGCTGCGAGAAGCGGACGCCGCCCGGGAGCGCTCGTCCCGCCAATATCGTCGCGGAGTGACCGTTGGTGCGACGCGCGAGCAGCTCCTCGGCCGTGGGCGAGCCGAGCGACGAAGGCATCCGGTGCCCTCGCAGCGCAGCACCGACCAGCGGACGGAGCTCCGGCTCGATCGACGCGAGGAGCGCCATCGCATCGCTCGGAGCCTGCGCGTCGCGGTCGGCGACGAGCCGGGCGACAGCCGCTGCTATCGTTTGGGCGCGACCGGTGTCGAGATCGATCGCGGCCTCGGCGGTCACGCCCCGCGCGGCTGCCTCGTCCGCACGATGAGCAGGTGAGTGCCGCGCTGTCGCTGCGGCCGCGCGATGCGACACGGGATCGCGGACACCGCTCGTTCCGAAGGCCTGCGCCAGCACGCGCGAGCCGCGCTCCGCACCGAGCTCGCGAAGGAGGAGCAACCTCGCCGCCGGGCGCTCCATCAGCGGCACGCCATGCAGCCAGCCGACCAGGGCGAATGGGTCACCCCTCCGCTCCCGGATCGCCGCTGCCAGCCGGCGCTCTCCCGGGTTGAGCTCCGGATCGAGGTCGTACTCGTCGGGCAAACGCTTCCGCGCAGCCACTCTCGTGGCCGTGGGTTGAAGCAGATCCTGGCTACGTTCGACCGACATGGAAGTGGGCGAAAGACCCCCTCGGACGATTATCGGCAATGGGTGCCGCGAAGTTGCGTATCCGCTCGAAAAAAGAGCGCTTGCCGTCTCAGTCTAGCGAAAAAATCAAACAGGCATAGCGGTACTTCTAGCCGGCGAGCGCGGGGAAGATACCGCGCAGCGTCAACCCGATGAGCTCATGCGCGAGCTCGTGCACGTCGACCGTCCGCTCCGGCACGCGCTCGGCACCCTCGCTGTCCAGGATCGCCCACTGGATACTCTCCTTCACCATTCCCAGCACGGCCCGGGCGACGATGGCGGAACGCATCGGACGCAAGAGCCCCATCTGCTGGCCACGCTCGAGCGCCGAAACCAGCAGGCTATCGATTCGGCCATAAAAATCGCGCAGCTTGCGGTCGAAGTCTTCGTCGAGACCGACGGCCTCGCGCAGCAGCAAGCTGGCCATCTCGCGGTTGTCGACGAGCGTCTCCAGCACGCGGACGACCATGCTGTCGAGCTGCACCGTGGGCGACTCGGCGCCCGCGTCCACGTCGATGCGGCGGACCGTGGACTGCAGCTTCACCACGAGATCAGCGAGGAGCTCGTCGAAGATCGCGCGCTTCGATTCGAAGTGCAGATAGAACGTGCCGCGCGCGATACCGGCCTCGGCGATGATGTCGTCGATGCTGGTGCGATGGTAGCCGCGTCGCGCGAAGCGACGTCGAGCCGCGAGCAGGATGGCGGAGCGTCGCGACGCTCGAAGACGCCGCGCCCGCAGCACCCGACCATCGGTCCCGCCGAACACATCGGGAGCGTTCGACGTGCGCGGTGCAGCGACCACAGGCGTCGGAACTACATCACTCGTGTCCGGACGTGCCACTCATCCGATGCTACCACAGTCGTCCGGCCCTGCCGTGATCGGGCGGTAGGGATTGACACTCCATTTGACCTACGCGTACGGTCTTGGCGCACACGTCACGCGAGCGCGTCCGTTCTCAGCGCTCGCCACCTCGTCAGTCACGCGGAGGGCCCATGGCCGGTTCGGATAAGCGCAAACAGAGCCTCTACTTCCCCGAAGAGATGCTTAAGGAGATCCAGGACGAAGCTGCGCGTCAGGATCGTTCGCTGTCCTGGATCGTGCAGAAGGCCTGGAAGCTCGCCCGCAAGGACATCATGAAGTACCCGTCGGTGAACGAGTTCCCCGGCGAGGACGACGAGCGCGGCGCCGCCGAGTAGCTCCGCCTTCCCGTTGCAATCACCCTCTGCACCCGAGACGCCGCGGGCTCCCAGCGAGCACGCGGCGTTCGCTTTCGGCCGCGACTCCGCGCCGATCTACTACCACGTGAGTGGTCGTCCCGATGGCCGTGCCGTCGTGCTGACCGATGGCGTCGGCTGCGACGGCTACATCTGGAAGTACCTCACGCCGGCGCTCGAGGCCGAGCACAGGGTCATCCACTGGCACTACCGCGGTCATGGCCTGAGCCCGCCGCCTCGCTCTCCCGAGAGCATCGAGATCGGCGACTTCGCCCACGATCTGCGCGCTGTCCTCGATGCGGCCACGGGTGATCCGCACTCCGAGGTCGTCCTCATCGGTCACTCCCTCGGCGTGCAGGTCAGCCTCGAGGCGTACCGCATCATGCAAAAGCGCGTGCGCGGCTTCGTGATGGTCTGCGGCTCGTCGGGCACACCGCTACGGACGTTCAAGGGGAGCAACTCGCTCGAGCTGCTGCTTCCGGCGATCACGCAGGGGCTCGGCCTCGTGCCCGGGCTGGTCCGCGGGCTGTGGCGCAACCTCATGGCCACGGAGATCTCGTACCAGCTCGCCACGCGGCTCGAGCTCAACGGCGAGCTCATCCGTCGCGAGGACTTCTTCCCCTATCTCGAGCACATGGCCGATCGCGTCGATCCGCAGCTGTTCTTTGCGTTCGTCGCGAGCGCGGCACGCCACTCCGCCGCCGATCTGCTCGACGGCATCACGGTTCCCACGCTCATCGTCGCGGGTGATCGCGATGGGTTCACGCCGTCGCACCTGTCCGAGACGATGGCTGCACGCATCCGCGGATCGGAGCTCATGATGGTCGCCGGCGGATCACACACTGCGCCCATCGAACGGCCGACCGAGGTCACGAACCGCATCGTCGACTTCCTGCGCACGCGCATCGACAGCCGGGGCTGACCATGCGGCTGTCGGCGACGGGCCATCGCATCGTCCGAACGCTCCTGTTCCTCATGATCGCCGCCGGCGTCGGGCTCGCCATCCACAAGACGCGGCGCACGGACGAGCAGCTCGAGCTCACGCACTACGTCGAGCATGATCTCCGGCCGCTCGTCTTGGAGGAGCAGTCCATCGCCGAGGCGCTGTCGGCGTTGTTCGCGGACAAGACGCTTCCGCCGGCAGCCGCGCGTCACCGACTCGTCGACGAGCTGAACCCGCGACTCATCAAGCTGCGTCGTGCGGCGGAGGCGCTGTCGCCTTCGACGCGGACGGTGCGAACGCTCGCGGCCGAGTACCTGCGCGTCGTCGACGCATGGACCGAAGCGGCCCGAACAGCCGTTCGCGCCATCGATGAGCCGACGCTCTCGACCGAGGCTGGAATGGTCGCGGTCCACGAGCGCCTCGCCGACGCCGCGCGTGCCTCGCAGCTGTTCAGCGAGCATGTCGTGTCGACGAGCCGGATGCACCGACTGGCCGGCCCGCAGCAGTAGACGGTTCTACGAAGCTGCGCGCGCGACGGAGGGCGCGAGGATCGTCACCGACGAAGTGGTCGGCGGGGCAGCATAGAAGAGCCAGTTCACGAGGTGCGGCGTGGCGGCGTAGCGCTCGGTGTACTCGTCGACGTTCACATCGGTGAGCGGCTTGTCGAGCAGGCCGAAGTCGAGGTGGAGGAGATCGCTCGCGAGCAGCAGGTCGACGACCGCACGCATGCGCTTGAGCAGGATCTTGTCGTAGACGCCGGGACGCGGCAGCTCGCGGATCTCGACCTCTCCTGTGGCAAGACGATCGAGCTCGAGCGCCACCTCCTGCACCGTGGCGAGGCGCGCCACCGACGAGAATGCAACGCGGAGGTAGCGCTCGCGCACGCGCTCCTCGCCGACTCCGAGCGAGTCCAGCTCGACGAGCTCGTCGCGCACGTCGAGCAGGGACGGCGCGCGACCGACGCACAGGATGTAGACGTACGAGCAGAGATCCTCGTCGCCACCCTCGCGCACGAACGTCGGCGCCTTGCACGCCACCGAGAGAGATCGCGCGATGCGCTGCACCTCCGACGGCCGCACACCCGCGCCGAAGCGGGCGTCGTCGTCGGGCTGACCCCACACGCGCGTGGGGTAAATGCGCGCGACGACCTCGTCGAGCTCCGTGCGCTGAGGCGCCTTGCGCGACTCGCAGCCGTCGCCGTCTTCGTTCTTCGTGCAGCCGGAGCAGCCCATTGTGAGCACGAGCATAACCCCAAACCACCGACGACGCTCGTCGTGATAATCTGGAGGCTCAGAGAGGCCAACGCATGACTTCCCTTCGACGCCTTGCAACACGCATCCCGAGGCCGCGCCCCGCGACGCTCGTCGTCTTCCTGATGGCGGGAATTGCCGCCTGCTCGGGGCAGAGCTGTTCCTGCATCACACCCATCCCCGGCGGTTTCCCTGCGACCCAGGAGCGGCTCAATGGCGTCCAGGCGCGCCTGACGTCGTCGTTCATGGACTACGTGTCGGCCAACGCGCCGGCGATCGTACCCAACCTGCTCCCGGGTGGGACCACGTTCACCATCCCGCCCGTGTGCACCGGGTCCACGAAGATCTGCTGCGCGACCCCGCAGCCCCTCTGCCAGATCGAGGTCACACCGACTGCGCTCACGCTCACGCCGGCCGCCCCGAACAACCTCCACTTCTCCGCGAACCTCGAGGTCAAGACGCTCGAGAACATCCCGGTCGATAGCTCCATCGGCACCTGCATCGCGTCGTTCGACTCCACCCGAAGCGGCGATCCGTACATCGTCGCCACCGGCGATCTCGCGTTCAACGTCGACGGCACGACACGACTCACGAACCTCGCGCTCGACAACCCGAGCATCAATGACGTCGACACCGGCGACCTGCACCTCAACGAAAGTGGGTCCGCCACGCTGTGCGCCGTCGCGTCGCTCGGCGTGGTGAAGGGCTTCATCATCGACTCGCTGACGAGCCAGATCGGCGGCATCGTCTCGGGCGTGGTGAAGGGTCAGTTCTGCCAGGCCTGCAACACCGTCGCGGACTGCCCTGCGTCTGCCACCGCCTGCACCGCCATGCAGTGCATCGGCGCCGATGGGACGACGTGCATCCAGCAGCTCGGCGTACAGGGTCGCGCGGACGTCGGCTCGTTCCTGCAGCGCTTCTCGCCTGCGACGCGCGCGCATATCGATCTGATCGAAGCCGCCGGTGGCTACGCGTCCGCCGACACCGGCCTCTCGCTCGGCGTCCTCGGCGGCTCGCTCGCCGATCCGCACAGCGCCTGCGTGCCCATCGTCGCTCCGCCGACCCCGACCGACGTCGGGCCCTCGAGCTCGTTCACCGGCGACGTCATCCCCGGCACCACCACGCCGTATCACGTGGGCATCGGCGTGCACGTCTCGCACCTTGCGCAGCTCGGCTACTCGTTCTGGGACGGCGGGGGGTTGTGCCTCGGCATCGGCGGCGAGACGGTCTCGCTGCTGTCGGCCAAGGCGCTCGCGCTCGTGATGCCATCGCTGAACGATCTCCTCCACACCGATGATGCGCCCGCGCTGCTGAAGCTCAGGCCGCAGAACCCACCCACGTTCCTGCTCGGCAAGGGCACGTTCAAGACTTCGGGCACGACGCAGGTCATCGACGATCCGCTCCTCACGGTGATGGCGCCTGGCCTCATCGCCGACTTCTACCTCTTCATCGACGATCGCTACGTTCGCATCGCGACGCTCACCACGGATCTCGCGCTGCCGATGTCGCTCGACACCGACGCCACCGGCGGCATCACCTTCATCGCCGGCGATCTATCGAAGGCGTTCACGAACATCCACGTCAGCAACACGGACCTGCTCGCCGAATCGCAGACGCAGCTCGAGGCATCGTTCCCCACGCTGCTGTCCGTGTCGATCGGCGCGTTGCTCGGCAGCATTCCGGCGCTACACCTGCCCACGCTGGCCGGACTCGCCATCCGGCCGAAGCTCATCACGTCGGTGGAGCCGGACGCCCAGGGCGCGGGTCAGTTCCTGGCGATCTTCGCCGACGTCGCGCAGGCCAACGCCGCGCACCTCGGCGCGCAGACGAGAGCCCAGCTCCTCGAGGTCTCGACGCCGACGACGGAGACGTTCTCCGTCGCGCACCGCAATGCCTTCCCGCCCTCGGTGACGGTGGCGGTGCAAGGCACGGAGTCGCGCCCGTTCGAGTGGAGCTACGCCTTCGACGGCGCCACGTGGCATTCGTACCAGACCGCCGACACGCTCACGCTCACCGACGACACGCTGTGGTTGCAGGGCAAGCACACCGTGAGCATCCGTGGCCGTGCGGTCGGCGATCCCGCGTCGCTCGATACGAGCCCCGTCGTGTTGCCGTTCATCATCGATTCGCAGGCGCCGAGCGGGAGCTTCACCATCGAGGAAGGCGTCGTCGTCGCGCACGCGACCGATCGAATCTCGGCCATCGATGCGCTCTCGTATCGCGTCGGCAACGGCCCGTTCGGCAAGAGCCCGCGCCTCGGCGCTGCCCCCACGGCGCCGGGCTCGCTCACCGTCGAGGTCCGCGACGAGGCCGGCAACATCGCGTCGCTCCCGTACCACGGGGCTGCGGCCACGACGACGGGCTGCTCCATGGCGCCGCACGGCACCAGCACGGGCCCCGTCGCGCTGCTGATCGTCGCGGCTGCGCTGCTCCTTCGTCGCCGGACGCGGTTGATCGCGGCCGTCATCGGCCTGTCGGCGTGTCACCACGGACAGAGCGAGTCCGGCAGCCTCGATCCGACCGATCAGATCGGTCGCACGCACGATGTCCGCGTGTTCGGCACCCAGCTGCACATCTCGGCCTACGATCAGAACAACGGTGACCTCGCGTACACGAGCATCGACGTGGCCAAGCTCACCGATCCGCTCTCGTGGACGCTCGTCGACGGCGTCGACCTCTCTGCTCCGAAGGACGGCACCACGGGGTTTCGCGGTGGTCGCACGGCTGCCGGCCCGGATGTCGGCTACTACTCGTCGCTCGCGCTGACGTCGAAGGGCAAGCCGCACATCGCGTACTGGGACGCCACGAACCATGCGCTCAAGTTCGCCAACGGTCCGGCGCCGTTCTCCAGCCACACGGTCGACATGGGGTCCGCCGACGGCTCGATCGAGGTCGGCCTCTTCCCCGCTGTGATGATGGACGTCGCCGATCACGCGATGCTCGTGTACTCGGCCTTGGGGCTCGGCGATAAGGCGAGCGGCTTCTCGTCCGAGCTGCGCCTCGCCTACGCGATGGTCGAGAACCCTAAGTCCGCCTCCGACTGGACGATCTCCACCATCGAGTCGGTGGCCATCGGCTGCGGCGGTCGCTGCGACACCGGCCAGGCCTGCACGGTCGATGCGATGGTCGGCGGTGTCGCCAACACCGACCCCGTGCACTCGAGCTGCGTGGCGGTCGACCTCGCGCCGTGCAGCCCCGCCTGCGCCACGGGCGCCGTCTGCATCTCCGGCGTGTGCACGAAGGCGCTCGCTGCAGCCAACGACGGCGCGCTCCCGGAAGGCACGGGCCTGTTCGCGAAGCTGCTGCGCAGCGACTCGGGCCAGGTCGCGGTCGCCTACTATGACCACTCTGCCCACCGCCTGCGCCTCGCGCTCCAGTCGAGCGGCGGCACGTTCCTTCCGCAGACCCTCGACGGCGATGCCGGCACCGACTACGGCCAGCACGTCAGCGCGGCGTACGGCGCGGATGGCACGCTCCACCTCGCGTACGTCGACGCCATCGGCAGCAGCCTCGTCTACCGCTCGGTCGACTCGACCGGCGCTGCATCCGCGCGCACCACCATCGACGACGGCCTCCGCTCGGACGGCTACCACCCGGTCGGCGCGAGCGCGAGCCTGCTGGTGAACGGCGGCGACCTCTCCGTGCTCTACCAGGATCAGTCCACGGCCGATCTCGAGCTCGGCGTCGGCCTGCCCTTCAGCCACAGCGACTTCCTCACCGGCGCCACCGGCTACGGGTTCTCGTCACACCAGATCGCGGTCGGGACGGCCCGCTACTACACGAGCTACGTCGTGGATCGATCGGGCAAGCCGCTCGGCCACATCCAGCTCGGCACCATCCCGTAGCCGCGCCCGAGGCACGTTCGCCGGGGCCTACTTCGTGCGGCGTAGCACCGCAGCAAAGAAACCATCGGCCGCGTGGTGCGCTGGATCGGTGCGGAGCACGGTGCCATCGCCCATCTTCATCGCGCGATCTTTCCCGAGGATCTCCTTGAGCAATACCGGATCAAAGCCTCGATTGCGTTCGAGAAAGCTGGCGAGCACGCCGTCGTTTTCGGCGCGCAGGAGCGAGCAGGTCGCGAAGATCAGTCGGCCGTCAGGCTTCACCAGAGGCGCGGCCCGCTCGAGGATCTCGAGCTGTCGCTGCGGAAGCTCGAGCACGTCCTTGGGTCCCAGACGCCAGCGCGCCTCCGGGTTCCGGCGTAGCACGCCTGTGCCCGTGCACGGGGCGTCCACGAGCACACGGTCGTAGGGCGCGTCGAGCCGGAGCGGTCCCTCGCGATCGATGCGCCGCGCCTCCACGTTCGAGCAGCCGGCACGCCGCGCGCGCTTGCGCAGCTCCTCGAGCTTCTCCCCGATGACATCGCAGGAGGTCACCCGACCCGCGCCCTGCAACAGCGCCGCGAGGTGCAGCGTCTTGCCCCCTGCGCCCGCGCACAGGTCGAGCACGCGACCACGCGGGGGTGGCGCGACGACCTCGCCCACGAGCTGCGAGGCGGTATCCTGCAGCTCGAAGCGGCCCTCGCGAAACGTGGCGAGGCCATACGCATTGTGGTGCGTGAGGAGCTCGAGCCCGTCGGGCGTGAGCTCGAGCGGGCGTGTCTCGATCCCCTCTTTCGCCAGCAACGCGGCGAGCTCCACGCGATCGTTCTTGAGGCGATTCGCGCGCGCACACAGCGGTGCGCGATGGTTGCTCGCTGCGAGCAGCAGCGCCGTTGTGGCGATGCCCTGCTCGTCGACGAACCTCGACACGAGCCAGTCGGGATACGAGTGCGTCAGCGCGAGCCGCCGGATCGGATCTTCGATGCCAAAGAGGCGCTCCTCGGTGTTCGCGAGCTTGCCCGCGTCGATCCGCGCGCTCGCGAGCGCCGAGGTCAGCTCCTCCGAGCTGCCCTGCTGCGCGAGGTACGCGAGGTAGAGCGTGTCCGCGGATGGCGTCGCGTGCTCGCCGTGATCGAGGCCAGCTGCGAACGCGAGCCGACGTCGCATCCGCGTCATATCGTGCAGCGCATCGGAGACCGCGCGGCGTTCGCGACTGTGGAGCTGTCGCGCATCTCTCAGCCCGCGCGCGAGCTCGATATGAGCGCGCCCCCAGCTCTGCTGCGCGCGACCGAACAGCTCGGTCACCACGCCCCGCACCTTCGGCCCCAGCAGCGCGTGCCACGCGAGTGACTCGCCCGCATCGCGTGGGGCAACTTCTGCAAGCCCTTCGGCTACGACGCGGTGCGACAAAAAACCCTTGCCTCGATTGGCGTTGACGGTGATCGGACAGGCCGTTACAAGAGGATTCCGAACGCCCTGGCCCGATGCGAAGGAGACGTACGATGGCACAGAAAGACACCGCGCAGCAAACCGCCCCGGCGGTCACTCCCGCGGCCGCAGCAACGCCCACGGTCATCGCCGAGGCGCAAACCAAGCGTGGCAACCTCAACTCGATCGTTCAGGGTCAGCTCGAGAAGGCATCGCGCGCCATCGGCATGTCGACCGACGTCGCGCTCATCCTCTCGGCCCCGAAGAACGAGATCATCGTCAACTTTCCGGTCCGGATGGACGACGGCAGCTTCAAGCTGTTCAAGGGCTACCGCGTCCAGCACAACAACATCCTCGGCCCGTACAAGGGCGGCATCCGCTACCACGAGGACGTCACGCTCGACGAGCTCAAGGGTCTCGCCGCTGCGATGACGTGGAAGTCCGCGCTGCACGACATCCCGTTCGGCGGCGGCAAGGGTGGCATCAAGTTCAACCCGCGCGAGCACTCGAAGTCCGAGCTCGAGCGCATCACGCGCCGCTACACGCACGCGCTCGGCTCCAACATCGGCCCGGAGTTCGACATCCCCGCGCCCGACGTCGGCACCAACGCCCAGATCATGGTCTGGCTGATGGACACGTACATGAACGTCGTCGGCTTCGAGGAGAAGAACGCCGTTCGTCGCGTCGTCACCGGCAAGACCATCACCGCCGGCGGCTCTTACGGTCGCGAGTCGGCCACGGGTCAGGGCGTCGTGCACTGCATCGTCGAGTGGGCGCGGCACAAGCGCTTCAACCTCAACGGCTGCACGTACATGGTCCAGGGCTACGGCAACGTCGGCTCGTGGGCATCGAAGCTCCTCGCAAAGCTCGGTGCGACGCTCGTCGCGACGGGCGACTACAAGGGCTACATCTACAACCCAGAGGGCCTCAACACGCACAAGCTCGGCGAGCATGTCGCTCACGCCGGCACGGTCGCGGGCTACAAGAACGCGAAGGCCATCTCGCGCGAAGACTTCTTCCAGGTCGAGGCAGACATCTTCATTCCCGCCGCGCTCGAGCTCGAGATCGACGAGAAGGAAGCCAAGGCCCTGCGGTGCAAGGTCATCGTCGAGGGCGCCAACGGCCCCACGTACCCCGAAGCCGACGCCATCCTGGCGGAACGCGGCATCGACGTCCTGCCGGACATCCTCGTCAACTCCGGGGGCGTCATGGTCTCCTACTTCGAGTGGCTGCAGAACAAGCGGTCCGAGCGCTGGGATCTCGAGGAGGTCGAGCAGCGCCTCGAGCACGGCATGCAGCGCACGTATGCCCAGGTGCAGGAGCTCGCCACCGAGAAGAAGATGGACTACCGCACTGCCGCCTACGCGATCGGCCTCCGTCGCATCGACCAGGCCTACTCGGAGCGCGGCATTTTCCCGTAGCTCGTCAGCTGCTTTTGCTACGGCCAGCCCTCACGCGACTCATCGCGTGGGGGCTTTTTCATTCATCATCGGAGAACGTGCCGAACGCGCGCGCAAATCATCGAGGCGCAGTCGTCATTCGTCGCCGGCGTGACCACGCAGATCGCGACCCGCGTTGTCCGTCGGCGGCGCGTAATAGCGCGCCTCGTCGCTGCCGCTGAGCGACCGGGGAGCACGGGCGAAGTTGGTCTCGTCGAGAGGTGGGTCCGCGTTCTGCCGGGCGAGCTCGGTGGCCTGCGCGCGCAGCGAGTCGAAGCGCTCGAGCGTCAGCGGTGGGCGACGCGTGTTGCGTAGCGCCGAGAGCGCGTCGCGGATCGCGCGAACTCCAAACTGCACCGAGTAGGGCGCAAGCTTCACGGTCTCCATCGAGCCATCATCCTTCCAGCGCACGATGTCGAGCACCACGACGCAGTAGTCGTCGGGTCGCGCCTCGATGACGACGTGCACGCCGTAGCCGGGCGCCGGCGCCTCCGCGACGATCTCTCGGCGCGTGGCGCCCTGCGTGGTCGACGGCCGCTCACGAAAGAACGCGGCGAGGTCCTCCTCGACCAGCCCTGTGACAGCAGCGAGCGGGCCGAGACCCGAGCCATGCTCGAGACGCGTCGCATCGACCTGCATCGTGTAGGTGAGCCCGTCGGGACGAGCGACCTCGCGCGTCACCTCCTTGTCCACGGAGTGAGCGCAGCCTGCGGACGTGGCGAGCGTGCAGACGAGCGCGAGCACGAGGCGGTTCATGTCACCTTCTTACCACGCGCGGCACCGACAGCACCGCCGGTGGAACGGGCCCGAGCGTCGGCCACGAGAGCCGCGCGTTCTCGACGCGGAGGCCCACGGGCTCGACGAGGACGAGCGCGAGGAGCGGCGCGAGCGCGAGACGAACACCGCGCACGGGCGAGCGTCCGAGGTGCGCTCCGACCTCGAGCAACCCGAGCCCGACGCACAGCGCAACGAAGAACGAGGACGTCGCCGTGAAATGGCCGCCCGCGGCGTCCGCAGCGATCGCGAGCACCGCGATGAGCGCCGCGCCACGCCGACTCTGCTCGCCCGTGAGCGCGAGCAGCACGCCGGCAAACGCGAACGCGAGCGCGATGGGCCCTGTGGCGCGGAGCGCCCCGTCGAACCAGCGTCGCATCGCGTCGGCATCGGGGAGCACGAGCCGCGCTGCGCCCCGCCCCGCGAGCACGTAGCCGAGCACGAGCGCGACGACGAAGAGGAGGCCCATGCGCTGCTTCAGCTTGGTGTCGTGGCCGCCGAGCGCGCGCCCGGCGACGAGCACGAGCGCGGGTGCGAACGCGATGCCTGCGCGAGGCTCGGCGCCGAGCAGCAGCGTCAGCGCGCACACGACGAGGAGCGTGAGACGAGCGTCGCGCGCTGCCCTGCCGACGAGCCAAAGTGCGCCGCCGCAGGCCGCGACACATGCTCGCTCTCGCACCGTGACCACGCCCAGCCCGCAAAGGAACAGCGCGATGGAGCCGAGCGCGATGAGCACTGCGAGCTCGCGCGCGCCCTTCTTGCGCCCCTCGGAACCGATGTTCTCGACGAGCGACCGCCCGAGCGCCACAGCGGCGAGTGCCACCGGTAACAGCGGCGCGACGGAGGTGAGGATCACCCGTCCATCGTACCGAGCTGCGCCAGCAGAGCCACTTTCCTGCCACGCGCCTCAGCTGGCAATCAGCGCCGAGGTCGACAGCGCGGGGCTTCGCCCGAGCTCGACTAGAAGTGCGGGGCCGAGAGAGGGAATCGCGTGACGCTGTCGGCGAAGACCATGACCATGCCGAAGCAGAGCAGCACCATCGTGACACCGAGGATCATGCGGGGGACACCAGCATGATCCCAGAGGTGCATGAAGAACAGCACGACGACCATCCCCTTTGTCACGGCGATGACCATCGCGACGGCGAGCGCGTAGCTGCCCAGGTGGACGTGGTGCAGACCGTACGTGAGACCGGTGAGGATGGCGAGCGCAACAAACGCGAGCCAGTAGCGCATCGAGCCGTGCTCGTGGTCCTGGTGGTCGGCGTGTCCGTCGTGTGTGTCGTGCGCGTGGTCAGCCACGGGGCTCCCTAGGCGATGAGGTACAGCAGCGGGTAAAGGAAGATCCAGATCAAGTCGATGAGGTGCCAGTACAGACCGCCGTTCTCGAGCGGGCTCATGTAGCGCGGCGTGTAGTCACCCTTCCACGTGAAGTAGGTGAGGACGGTGAGGATGCCTGCACCGATGAGGACGTGAATCGTGTGCAGCCCGGTCATGCAGAAGTACAGCGTGAAGAACATCGCGGCGCCGTGCTTTCCGGCGAGCTCCTCGACGTGGAAGAACTTGCCGGGCAGCGCGCCCTCGGTGATGTCCCTCCAGTACTCGTAGCTGTGCACGCACACGAACGAGAGCCCGAGTCCGATGGTGATGAGGAGCAAGATCACCGCGGCGTTCTTCTTCCGCTTCTGCGTCATGAAGATCGCCATCACCATTGTCATCGACGAGGTGATGAGGATGGCCGTGTCGAGCAAGCCCAGCTCCGGTGACAGCAGCTCACTCGCCGCGTGGAAGCCCTCCGGATAGACCTGGCGGTACAGCGAGTACGCGATGAACAGCCCACCGAACAGCAGGATCTCCGTGGAAAGAAACAGCCACATGCCGAGGCGCGCGGCATCTGCCTGGACGTTCAGGTCCTGAAAGTGGTGCTGGAGATGAGCATCCGCACCGTCATCCTCGTGATCGTGCTGGGCGCGTGCTGAAGTGGCCGGCTCAGCCGACATGACGTTTCTCCTGATCGGGCTCGTCGACGTAATGATGCGGCTCGGTCGTGTACACCGGCGTGACCTCGAAGTTCGCCTTGATGGGCGGTGACGCGGTCATCCACTCGAACCCGCGTGAACCCCACGGGTTGTCTACAGCCTCGCCATGAACGAGCGCGTACCCGAGGTACGCCGCGACGATGATGAGACCGAAGGCGAGCAACGAGGCCCCGGCGGTAGACGCAACATTGAGCATCTGGAACTCGGCCGGATAGCTGTAGTAGCGACGCGGCATGCCAGCATTGCCGAGCAAGAACTGCGGGATGAAGGTGGCGTTGAATCCGAGGATGATGAGGCCTGCCGCGAGCATGCCCCACCCCTCGTGGATGGCCTTGCCGAAGATCTTCGGGAACCAGTAGTGCACCCCTGCGAGGAAGGCCATCACCGTCGCGGAGACCATGACGAAGTGAAAGTGGGCGACGACGAAGTAGGTGTCGTGCCAGTGCAGGTCGAGCGACATCGTGGCGAGGGCGATGCCCGTCATGCCGCCGAAGATGACGAAGTAGAGAAAGCCTACGATGTAGAAGTACGGGGTCGAGAACTGGATGCTCCCGCCGTAGATGGTGCCGATCCAGCTGAAGACCTTGATGGCCGTGAAGATGCCAACGAGCATCGAGAGCACGCCGAAGATGCCCCCAGCGAACGTGGACTGGGTCGACGTGAACATGTGGTGACCCCACACGAAGAATCCAACGAACGCGATCCCCAGCGACGAGTACGCGATGGCCTTGTAGCCGAACGCGTTCTTCTTGGAGAGGCCGCAGATCACTTCCGATGCGACGCCCATGGACGGGAGCACCATGATGTACACCGCGGGGTGCGAATAGAACCAGAACAGGTGCTGAAGCAGAACCGGGTCGCCGCCCTGTGCTGCATCGAAGATCCCCATCTGGAACGCTCTCTCGAGCGCGATGAGCAGGAGGGTCACCCCGAGGACCGGGGTGGCGAGGATCTGGATGACGGACGTCGCGTACATGGACCACACGAACAGCGGCACACGACCCCACGTCATGCCCGGCGAGCGCATCGTGTGGATGGTGACGATGAAGTTGAGGCCGGTCATGATGCTTGAGAAGCCAATCACGAAGGCGCCGAGCAAGACGGGGATGACCGTGGTGGTCGTCGTCGTCGAGTACGGCGCGTAGAACGTCCAGCCGGTGTCGAGGCCGCCTGCGACCATGCCGCCGATCGCCATCACCGCGCCGATGAGATAGACGTAGAAGCTGGCGAGGTTGAGCCGCGGGAACGCGACATCCTTCGCGCCGATCATGAGCGGCAGCAAGAAGTTGCCGAGGCCCGACGGTATCGCAGGGATCATGAACAGGAAGATCATCACGATGCCGTGCAGCGTGAAGAGCTTGTTGTACGCGTTCGGCGACATGATCGTCGGCCCGGGCGTGAGGAGCTCGATACGAATGAGGAGCGCGAAGACGCCGCCGATGAGGAAGAAGAACGTGACCGCGGCGAGGAACATCACGCCCACGCGCTTGTGATCGCGTGTGTTCAGCCACGACATCGCCGTCGTGCCGTCGGTGAGATAGTTGAGGGGCTTCTTCCCCTCCACTTCGTTACTTGGTACCGACTGGCTCATACGCGGGTCCCTCTGGCTTCGAACCTTCCATCGAGGTGCGAAGCGACTTGATATACTCGATGATCGCGGCGGTCTCGGTGGCGTGGAGGCGGCCGAAGTACGACGGCATCACGAGCTTGTAGCCCGCGACCTGCCGCGCGTTCGGATCCATCATCGACTCGGTCATGTAGGCCTCGTCGACGAGGATCTCCTCGCCCGTCTGCATCTTGTGCGTCGAGTGATACATGTTCAGCCACGTCGGCCCGATGTGGGTCTCGCCGGTGACGGTGTGGCACTTGAAGCAGCCCTGCTCTGCCGCGATGCGCCGCCCCTGGGTCACCATGTCGGACTGGAGGTCCTCCAGGCGATTCGGCTCGACGCCGGCGTTCGCTTCCTTCAGGCGACCGCGCGAAGCCTCGACGATCCATTTGTCGTACGCCTCGGGCTCCATGACGATGACCTCTGCGAGCATCATCGAGTGGGCCGTGCCGCAGTACTCGGCGCAGTACACCGGATACGTGCCGGGCACGGTCGCCGTGAACCAGGTCTGGGAGTAGCGACCCGGCACGGCGTCCATCTTCACGCGGAATGCCGGCACGAAGAACGCGTGCAGCACGTCGCGCGAGGTGATGAGGAGGCGCACCGGACGGTTGGCCGGGACACGCAGCACGTTGAGGCCGTTCGGACCCTCGGGGTATGCGAACTTCCACATCCACTTCTTGCCCATGACGTAGACGTCCATCGCGTCCTTGGGCGGCGTGGTGAGGCGCACGTATTGCTTGAAGCCAATCTGAAACCACGACAGGAAGATCACGAGCGGGATGGTCACGAAGGCGATTTCGAGCGGGAGCGGGACCTCGACGCGACGCGTGACGTTACCGACTTTGCTGCGGCGGAAGCGCACGAGGAACGCCACCATGAAGCCGAGCACGCCGAACGCTGCGACCATCGTGGTGCCAGCAACGATGTAGTGAAGGTGGTCGACCTCTTTCGCCAGCTCCGTGGCCTGCGGTGGCAGGTTCAGGATCCAGTGGGCGATACGGCCGAAGATATTGATGAGGTTGTTCGTCACGTTGTGCCCTTGTCGTTGTGCTCACGACTGCGCTGCATATCCCGGCGCCACAGCACGCCGAGGAGAATGCCGAGGCTGAGCATGATCAGTACGCCCCAGACGCGATAGTAGGTTTTGATCCAGAGGTGGTACTTGCGCGCTGAGGAGTCGAACTTGTAGCAGCGCAGCAGGATGCGATCGAGCGCGGTGCCGACCTTGCCGTGCGCCGACTCGAACAGCGCGAGCTTGATGTCCTTGGGGTCGTACTTCACGTCGTACAGGTAGCGTGTGATCTTGCCGTCGGGCGCGAGGAAGAACAGCGCCGCCACATGAGCGAACTGCCGTTCGCGATCGACGTACTTGAACTTGAAGCCGAGCGACGCCGAGAGCGCGTCGACCGCCTCGACCGAACCCGTGAAGAACGGCCACGCGTTCTCTGCGTCGCTGTGGCCGAGTGACTGCATGTAGCCGCGACGCTTTTCCTTCGCCAGATCCGAGGTCTCGCCCGGATCGATGCTGATGGTCAGCACGTCGTACTCCTTGCCGATCTGCCATTCGAGGCCGCGCAGGGCCTTCGTGAGGCCGGACAGGAGCACGCTGCAGAGGACCGGGCAGCGGTAGTAGACGAGCGTTACGATGACGGGCTTCGTCCCGAGGTAGTCGCGCAGGCGAACCGTCTTGCCGTCCTGGTTCACGAGCGGCACGTCGATGGCCGCCCGCTCACCGAGGCGCTCGACGACATCGACACCGTCGGAGATGATGCCATCGTCCTTGATGGTCGCGCCGGGTGCCGTCGGATCCGGCGCGTTGGGCACGATACCCGACGGGGGCTCAGCAGCAGACGCGCTCGCGACCGCATGTGCCGTCACCGGCATCATGCACGCGAACGCAACGAGGCTGGCGAGCCCGATCCTCACAGCTTGCTGCCGTCCTTCTCGACTTCGGCGAGATAGTCCGTCATCGCGCGCTCGATCGGGATGTGGACGCGCTTCGCCTTCTCGTCGACCCAACCCACCGACTCCATGTGCTCGGTCTGCGCGGCCTTCAACCTCGTCGCGAAGTCGCTGTCGAAGGAGCTCTGGTAGACCATGCCCATCTCGTCCTTGCGACCGACCGGGACCTGCTCAGCAGTGAAGGAGAGGACTGTGCCGACGTTCTTCTTGCCCGGCTGCGCGAAGATGATCGCGGTCGTCTCTTTCTGGATCTGGACGGCCCAGAGGATGCCGACCGAGAACACGGTGAGCGCGATGAGGCCGACGGCGATGATCGTGCCGCTCTGGACCTTGTCGTCTTCCTGACGCAACGGCTCGTGGCCCTGGTCGTGGTTCGTGGCGTCGCTCATCGCTCCAGCTCTCCTTCATCGGCGATGTCGTGGGCTGCGCTGTCCGTGAGGTAGCCGGTCCCGGCGGTGATGACGTTGTAATCGAGCGACTCCGCGAGGAACGGGTCCTTCACGGGCACCGCGAACTTGCCGCGCAGGATGGTGACCGCGGTGGCGACCGAGAAGCCGCCCACGCCGAGGAACGCGGTGAGGTTGGACCAGTCCGGCGTGGCCCAGGCCGGGCTGATCTGCGGCATCACGCACCAGTACAGGTCGACGTAGTGGATGAACAGGATCCACATCGCCAAGAAGCGGATGCGGTTCGGCTGCGTCTTCAGCTTGCGCGAGAGGAGCAAGAGGAACGGCACGAGGAAGTGACCGAACATGAGCAACAGGCCGACGAACTTCCACGACCCGGTCTGGCGGGCGATGAGGAACGGCGTCGCGTCGGGCAGGTTCGCGACGAACGTGAGCATGTACTGATCGAACGCGATGTAGCCCCAGAACGCAGTGAACGCGAGGAGGAACTGCCCCGTCGACAGCCAGTGCGTGACGCGCATCGCGCCCTTGAATGAAGGATCCATGCTGAGGCTGCGCAACACGAGGATGAGCAGCGCGAACAGCGCGACGAAGCTTCCGGCGAAGTAGTACACACCCCACATCGACGAGAACCAGACCGTGGCGAGCGACATGAGCCAGTCGAAGGCCGCGAACGCGATCGCCAGGCCGAGGAACGGCAACGATGCGGGGCCCCACGTCCACATCCGCTCGGTGAGCTTCGGATCGCCCGTCTTGTCCTGCTTGAACGAGCTCCCCGCCAGCACCAGGGAGACGACGATCCAGATGACGAAGTAGAGAGCCGTGCGCACGAGGAAGGTGGTCGGGTTGAGCCAGTGCTCGCGGTGGTGGATGAGGTGCATCTCCTCTCCGCTGAGATGTGCGAAGTCGGGTCCCCCCGCCCACGGGTAGAGCTGCTTCATCCCGAGTGCGATGGGCACGAAGAGCACGAGGAAGATAGGCATCGTGGCAGCCATGATCTCGACCGGACGCCGGATCGCGACGACCCACTTCGCCTTTGCCGCATGCCAGATGGCGAGCAGCAGTCCGGCGGCGAGCGCCAGCCCCACCCAGTACGCATAGGCGATCACGTACGAGTGCAGCGCGATGCGCGTGCCGTCGGGCATGAACGCGCGTGCCGCGGTACCGGCGAGACCGAGGACCCCGAGGCCGAAGCCAGCCATCTGCAGCGACTTGCCGCCCTCGAAGACGGGCCAGGTGCGGTTCTGCGTTGCGGGGGCGCTCATTTCGCTTCCTCGTGGACCGGGGGCAGCACGGCGCCGCTCTCGTCACCCTTCATCGCGCCAGGGGCGCCGGGAACGTCATCCGGGCTCTGTCCCTGGCCACTCTTCGTGCCGTCGGCCTCGCCCACGGTGTATTCCTTGGCCTTCGGGTGATCGAGCTGCTCCTTGAGATCGGCGGGGAGCGCGTCGTAGGAGACATTCTGGCTGTGCTGGAGCGCGCGAACGTAGGCGACGACCGCCCAGCGCTCGTGCGTGTCGAGCTGCGTCGTGAACCGGGGCATGAGGCCGAAGCCCTCGGTGATGACGCGGTAGATGTAGTCGGACTTGAGGCCGAGCCGACGCGCGTCGTGCAGCGACGGCGGCGCGCGCAGGGAGAACTTGTGCGCGACCGACCCCTTGCCGTCGCCGACGAGGCCGTGGCAGGGCGTGCACATCTGGTTGAACTTCTCGTGACCGAGCTCGAGGAGCTGCGCGGTCACCTGCGGAGGGCCAGAGAGATCGCGCTCGCGCGGCACGGTGCCGAGCACGAGTGTGCGCATCGCGCTCTCATTGTCGAAGTGCCTCGTGGACTCGTACTCCTGGAGCTTGACCTCCTGCTCCATCGGGTCGAGGTCACCCGTGTGGCAGCCTGCAACGGGCGCAAGGAAGAAAGCGGCGAGCAGAACCTTATTCATCTGCGCCCTCCTCCACCGTCGAGATGTCCTCTGCGCCGAGCTGGGCGAGTTGCTCGCGGAGTTGCTCACGCTTGAGATCGTCCTTGGTCGTGACCGAGATCCAGTAGCGATCGATCTGCGCCGAGCGGAAGGCCTCGACCTCGAAGACCGGGTGGTGCAGGCGCGGCAGGCCATTGATGATGAGCATGCCCAGCACCGCGCCGAACGCAGAGATCAGCACGCCGAGCTCGAAGGTGATGGGGATGTTGAGCGGCCAGGCGTGCGCCGTGCGTCCACCGACGTCGAGGATGTAGCCGCGCAGGGAGCCGAGCCACTCGCCCGAGAGCGACGAAACGCTCGTGGCGTTGGCCCACGTCTGGACGGTGTAGCCGTTGAAGGCGCCAAAAATCGCGCAGCACAGCACGATGAGCGGGACCTTCGATCTCTTGAGGCCGAGAGCAGCCTCGGCGCCGTGGAGCGGGTACGCCGAGTAGATGTCGAGGTTCTCCTTCTCGCCGCTGACGCGGAGCGCGCGGATCGCGGCGAGACACTTGTCGGCCCTCTTGAAGCTGCCGAGGATCCAGTGGGTGGGGGGCTTGGGTTTGGAAGCAGACATCTTAGTGAGCCTCCTCCGCGTGCTGCAGCTGGAGCTCGGTCTCGTAGCGGAGCTCCTTGACCTCGGCGAGCGCGACCGCGGGCACGAACTTCAAGAAGACCAGGAACGCGGTCCCGAAGAGGCCCATCGTCCCGGTGATCATGCCGATGTCGATGATCGTCGGGTAGTACATGCCCCAGCTCGCGGGCATGAAGTCGCGGTGCAGCGAGACGACGATGATGACGAAGCGCTCGAGCCACATGCCGACGTTGACGAGCGCAGCGACGATCCAGACGACCCACAGGTTGCGTCGCATCGAGCGGAACCAGAACAGGTTGGCGACGATGCAGTTGCAGAAGACGAGCAGCCAGAACGACCAGGCATACGGTCCGAGCATGCGGACCAAGATCTGACCGACCTCGTAGATTGAACCGGAGTACCAGTCCGCGAAGTACTCGCAGATGTAGCCGAAGGTCACCATCCAGCCGGTGACGAGGATGATCTTACACATGTTGTCGATGTGTCTCATCGTGAGCACGTGCTTGAGGCCCATGAAGTGGCGCGCGGGGATGAGGAGCGAGAGCACCATCGCGAAGCCCGAGAACACGGCGCCGGCAACGAAGTACGGCGGGAAGATCGTCGTGTGCCAGCCGGGGATGATGGACGTGGCGAAGTCGAAGGAGACGATGGTGTGAACCGAGAGCACGAGCGGCGTGGAGATGCCGGCGAGCAGGAGGTAGGCCCACTTCCAGTTGTACCAATGACGGGCCGAGCCACGCCATCCGAGGGAGAAGAAGCCGTAGACCAGACGGCGCGTGCGCGAGACGGACGCGTCGCGCAGGGTCGCGAGGTCTGGGATGAGGCCGACGTACCAGAACAGGAGGGAGACGGTGAAGTACGTCGAGATGGCGAAGACGTCCCACACGAGCGGCGACTTGAAGTTGGGCCAGATGTCCATCGTGTTCGGGATGGGCACGAGCCAGTAGGCGGCGAACCACGGACGCCCCGTGTGCAAGCCGGGGTAGATCGCGGCGCAGATGACGGCGAACAGCGTCATCGCCTCGGCGAAGCGGTTGATCGACGTGCGCCAGCCCTGCTGGAAGAGCAGGAGAATGGCGGAGATGAGCGTCCCGGCGTGGCCGATGCCGACCCACCAGACGAAGTTGATGATGTCGAAAGCCCAGAAGACGGGCGAGTTGTTGCCCCAGACACCGACGCCGGTGAGCAGGAGGTACGCGATGCAGAGGACAAGGATGCCGAGGAACGTGCTCGTGACCGCGAGCGCCATCCACCAGCCGCGGCCAGGATCGCGCCAGACGGGGTGAAGGATGGAGTCGGTGAGCGTACGATCGCTCTGCGGCCCCTCGATGAGAGGGGCTTCACGCAGGTGCTCCGGCACCGGGGTGTGGGCGGCGGCGGCCGACATTTAGGCGAGCTCCGGGTTGGGGTTGCGGACCTTGGCGAGGTGGCGCGTGCGCGGACGCGTGTTCAGCTCCCACAGCACGGCGTAGGCACGCTCGTCGGCGTGCTTCTTCGAGACTTCGCTCTTCGGATCGTGGAGCGAGCCGAAGCTGATGGCGCCCGACGCACACGACTGCTGGCAGGCGGTGACGACCTCGCCGTCCCGGATGACACGACCCACGCCGTGGTTCTCCGTGCGCGTAGCGATGCGAGCCTGCTCGATGCGCTGCACGCAGTACGTGCACTTCTCCATGACGCCGCGAGCGCGGACGGTGACGTCCGGGTTCATCTTCATCTCGTACGTGCCCTGCAGGCTGTTGTGCCAGTTGAGGTAATTGAACCGGCGAACCTTGTAAGGGCAGTTGTTGGCGCAGTAGCGCGTCCCGACACAGCGGTTGTAGACCATGTCGTTGAGGCCCTCGTCCGAGTGCACCGTCGCATTGACGGGGCAGACGTACTCGCACGGTGCCTTCTCGCACTGCACGCAAGCCATCGGCTGCACGACCACCTTGGCGTCGGCGAGGCTGCCGTCGACCTCCTCGAAGTAACGGTCGACCCGGAGCCAGTGCATCTCGCGACCGCGGCGGACCTGGTCCTTGCCGACGATGAGGATGTTGTTCTCGGACTCGCAGGCGAGGATGCAGGCGTTGCAGCCGGTGCACTTCGCCATGTCGATCGCCATCGCCCAGCGATAGCCCTCGGGCGACGTGTTCGGCCACTCGTCCATCATCGATGGCTGAGGCCCGTTCTGCTCC
Source organism: Polyangia bacterium (assembly GCA_039923495.1). Classification (GTDB taxonomy): domain Bacteria; phylum Myxococcota_A; class Polyangia; order Palsa-1104; family Palsa-1104; genus JBDTCO01. The sequence goes on along the minus strand of JBDTCO010000010.1, from coordinate 3,935 downwards.
TCGACCATCGGGAGGTGCTTGCGCTTGACGTCGGCGAGCTCGGCGGTGAGCGCGATCGGGCGGCCCTCCATCGCCCAGTGCTCCTGGGTGATGCCAAGCCGATCCGACTTGCCGGTCTTTGCGAGCGTCGCGCGGGAGCCGAACCACGGCGCCGACGTGGTGCGCAGCGCGTTGGCGTTCGAGCCGACGCCGCGAGCGATCGCCTCGCCGCCCGTGCGGCCGTAGCCGATGGCGAGGGAGATCGAGTCCTCGGCATGACCCGGCAAGACGAAGAGCGGCACCTCGATCGTGCGACCGTCGACGGTGAGCTTGACGATCTCTTCCGCAGCGAGGCCATTTTTCTCGGCCATCGCTGGCGAGATCATGCCGACGTTACCCCAGACCACCTTGGTGAGTGGCTCCGGGAGCTCCTGCAGCCACGCGTTGTCGCCGTAGCGACCGTCGTGGACCTTGTTGTCGACGACGTAGTTGATCTCGATGCCTTCGATGCGCTCGAACTTGAACGGACGGAGGCGCTCGCCGATCTTCGCGGTCTGCAGTGTCGGCGTGATCGTGTCCGGCGGCGTGGGCGACAGCACGCCTTTCTGCAGGACGCGCTCCCACCAGGGCTCGAATCCACCGTTGGCCGTCATGTCGGCGCTGGTCTGCGAGTGCGCCTCGCGGAGCAGCTCGTGCGCCGTGCTGTCCGGCATACCGGCGAACGCGCCGAACAGCTCCCCGCGCTGCACACCATCGAAGAGCGGCGCGATGAGCGGCTGCTGGATGGCGACGGTGCCATCGATGCTGGTGGAGTCACCCCACGACTCGAGATCGTGCGCGGCCGGGATGAACCAGTGCGCGTGTACGGAGGTCTCGTCCTCGAACTGACCGTAGTAGACGACGTTCGGGATCTTCGTGAGGGCATCTGCGAACGCGATGTCGGAGGGCGCGGCGTAGACGGGATTCCACGCAGTGATGACGAGCGTGTCGATCTGGCCGGCATTGGCCTGAGCGACGATGTCCTTCAGCGTCGAGCTGCCGCTCTTGGTGTCGAGGAGCAGCGGGCGGCCGTACTCGACCACCTCGGACTTGAGCGTCGCGTTGATGGCTGCAGCGAGCGCATGGACCTCGGCGGGCTGGCGCGTGCCGACGGTGACGACCGCCTGTGCGCCGCGCGACGAGAGGTCCTTCGCGACGGCGGCGACCCACTTCGAGTCCTTGTACGGCGCGGCGAGCGCCGCGACATCAGCGGCGCCGTCGGGAACGAGGCGCGCGTACAGTGCCGCAGCAAGACAGATGATGTCGCTTCCGCGGACGCGCAGACGGTGATCCGCCTGGCCACCGGTCACCGAGTACGCACACTCGGCGACATACAGGCGGTTCATCCATTCGCCGGCAGACGGTCGAGTCTTGGCGTCATCGCCGCCGAGGCTCGCAGCGCCTTCGGCACCATCAGGCGCTGGAACGCGGTGCCGTGCGAAGTCACGAGCATGGACTAGGCGATCGGGACCGCTCTCGAGGAAGTCGTCATCGAGAGCGAGCACGACGCGCGCCTTGTCGAAGTCGAAGCGCGTCTCGAGACGCTGCCCGAACGCGAGTTCGGTGCCGTCGAAGACGGCGTCACGATCGACGCTGGTGAACGTGACGAACTTCGCCTCGGGAAGCGTCTTCCCGACCTGCTTGCGAAGCCAGCCGTCGAACGGCGAGGCGGTCGGTCCGTCGAGGAACAGGATCTTCTTGCCGTTGTCGGCCTTGGCAGCCTCGAGCCGCGAGATGACGTCGGCCTTGAAGCTCTTCCACCCCGACAGCTCACCCTTCCGCTTGACGTGCTTGCCGCGCTGCGGGTCGTAGACGCCGTACGCGAGCGCCTGCTCGAACGTGCCCGACGCGCCGAAGCTCGCCGGGTGATCGGGGTTGCCCTCCACCTTGATCGGACGGCCTTCGCGCGACGTCACGAGCAAGCCGATCCCGTAGCCGCCGAGCGAGGTCGAGGTGGCGTAGTGCAGCGGGATGCCAGGACGGATGTCGGCGGGCTGGCGGACGTACGGCAGGATGCGCTCGGGGGGGTTGCGCATGCAGCCGGCTGCCATCGTGCCTGCGGCGGTGAGGCCGACGAGCTTCAAGAAGTCGCGACGCGTGGCGCCATCGATCTCCGTGGCACCGACGGGGAACTCGCGACCGACGAGCTCGGGGTAGCCGTGCGCGGCCTTCGGGCGATCCGCGCCGGACGTGAAGTCCTCGACGCTACGCCAGAAGCGGGGCTTGGTTGGGTCTATCTGTGGCATGTCGAGCAGCTCGTTCGGGTGTGGACGTTGTTCTGCTTCGCGACCGCGGCACCGATGGCCTCGGGATCTTCAGCCTTCCAGGTCATGGAGGTGATGAACTCGCGCGGGCGCAGGTTGTGGTTGGGATTGCGGTGACAGTCGAGGCACCAGCCCATGTTCATCGGAGGATGCTTGAAGACCGCGGCCATCTCGTCGACGCGACCGTGACACGTCGCGCAACCGACGCCCTTGTTCACGTGGGCCGAGTGGTTGAAGTACACGTAGTCGCGGAGGTCGTTCACGCGCAGCCACTCGAGCGGCTTGTTCGTGAAGAGGCTCGCGCGGATCGTCGCGAGGTATGGGCTCTTGTTCCACACCTGACCGTGGCACGAGCCGCAGACCTCGGTGGGCGGATACCCAGCGGATTCACCCTTCTCCACCGTCGTGTGACAAAAACGGCAGTCGATGCCGTGATCGCGCACATGATGACGATGATCGAACTCCACCGGTTGATTGATGGGTTCGTTCTGACGGGTGAACAGTGGAGAGCGGAAGTAAGCGAAGGCAAAAATCAACAGCATGCCTGCGCCAATCCCGACCGCGCCGAGGGCTGCTCGGACGAGGTGGTTGCTCCACCGTGGAAAGAGCACGTGGGAAGTAGTCGCCATGGGGCTGCGCGGGTTTAAGCCCATGCCCGTTTTGCGTCAACAGTTTTTCGTCGAACGTCGCCGATGTACACGACACTTTTCACGCGCACGGGCATCTGAGTTGCCGTCGAGAAACGGCCCCTGATGATGTTGTTTCGGGCGAAACGCGCCGCGTCATCGCTACGCAAACTCTGCGCGGATCGAGCACGCGAAATTTTCGCAGAATGAACGTGTCCGCTCGCATGCGGAGGGCGTAGTCCGCTTACGATGCGTGCCCGATGCTGCTGACCCGCTACGCGAAGTGGCTCCACACGGGCTGGCCGGCCGGCACAGCGGAGAAGCTTCCGGTCGTGAACACCGACGGCACGACGCGCGTCGCAGGGCTGCGCGTCGTCGGAGATCTCGGCGGGATCCCGCTCCTGAAAGTTGCGGCCGATACCGGTGCGCGCGCGGTGCAGGCGATCGTGGCAGAGAGATCTTTTGCTCGAGGGAAGGCCGAACACGATCTGATCATCGTCGGGGGTGGCGTGTCCGGGATCTCTGCTGCGCTCGAGGCGAAGCGCGCAGACTTGACGTTCCTCGTGCTCGAGTCCGCGCGGCCGTTTGCGACGATCCACGACTTTCCGACGGGCAAGCTGATCTTCACGTACCCGACGGAGATGAAGCCCGCGGGGTCGCTCGCGCTCACCGCTGACGTGCGGGAGTCGCTCCTCGCCGATCTCGAGGCGCAGCGCACGCATGCCGGGATCTCACCCACCCAGGCGAGCGTCGACCGGGTCGTGCGCAACGGCGATGTGCTCGAGGTCCACGCCGGCAAGGAGGTGTTCCGCGCGAGCCGGGTCATCGTCGCCATCGGCCGCAGCGGCAACTTCCGCGAGCTCGGCTGCGAGGGCGAGACGCTCGACAAGGTCACCCATCGCCTCCACGACCCGGCCGATCACGCGAGCCAGCGCGTGCTCGTCGTGGGCGGCGGCGACTCCGCGCTCGAGGCCGCGATCGCGCTCGACAAGGCCGGTGCTCGCGTGACGCTCGCGTATCGCGGCGA
>JBDTCO010000009.1:0-3808 GCA_039923495.1 Polyangia bacterium | reverse complement strand
GATGCGCGCGTCGTGCCAGCGCGAAGGTGGCGGGAATTCTTCGAGCGCGCGCGACGAGCACCCGACAGCGTGCCCTCGCCGCATCAGAAAACTGAGGGGACCAGACTCGACGCGATGGTCGAACCTCGATAGATTCCCGGCGTGGAAGCGCTCCCTATCGACAACGCGATCGTCGACGAGTGCCGCGCGCTCGCGGACGACGTCGCCGCCCGCATGCAGGCCTTCATCGATCAACACTCGACGGTATCCATCGAGCGCACGGTGCTCCGTGCCTACGGTATCGACGGAGCGAACGAGGATGGTCACCCCATCGTGAATCGCTGTGTCGAGCGCCTGAAGGAGGCAGGCCTCCTCGAGCGCGGTGCTGCGTTCGCGCTCGGCGCGCTGCTGCACCGTGGTGCGGAGTCCCCGCAGGAAGCAGCCGAGGAGCTCGCGTACGGCGGCGGGCCGGTGGGGCTCGAGCGCATCAGCGTCATGGACGCGCGCGCCGCGCTGGTCACGCACACCGTCGACGCGCTCGCGCGCATCGATGGCGCCCGCGGCGCACGTGAGAGCGCACGAGCACGCCTCGGCACGGGGCAGACGCCGTGGAAGTACGTCATCGTCGCCACCGGCAACATCTACGATGACGCAGATCAGGCCCGCGCCGCTGCACAGGCGGGCGCCGATATCGTCGCTGTCATCCGCTCGACGGCGCAGTCGCTCATCGACTACGTGCCGTACGGTGCCACCACCGAGGGCTTCGGCGGCACGTGGGCCACGCAGGAGAACTTCAAGGTCGTCCGGACCGCGCTCGACGAGGAGCAGGAAAAGCAGGGCCGTTACCTCCAGCAGGTCAACTACTCCTCTGGCCTCTGCATGCCGGAGATCGCTTACCTCGCCGCCGTCGAGCGCCTCGACATGCTGCTCAACGACGCGATGTACGGCATCCTCTTTCGCGACATCAACCCGCGTCGCACGCTCTGCGATCAGTACTTTTCGCGCCGCGTGATCGCGCGGGCCGGCATCGTCATCAACACCGGCGAGGACAACTACCTCACCACTGCGGACGCCGTCGAGAAGGCGCACACGGTCATCTCCTCGCAGTTCATCAACGAGGCGTTTGCGAAGCGCGCCGGTCTGCCGGACGAGCTCATGGGGCTCGGCCACGCCTTCGAGATCGACAAGTCCATCGAGGACAGCTTCCTCATGGAGATGGCGCAGGCGCAGCTCGTCCGACAGATCTTCCCGAGGCACCCCATCAAGTGGATGCCGTCGACGAAGCACAAGACCGGCGACATCTTCTGGTCGCACCGCGTCGATGGCCTCTACGACCTCGTCGGTGTCGCCACCAACCAGACCATCGAGCTGCTCGGCATGATGACGGAGAGCATCCACACCCCGCTGCTCCAGGACCGCTTCGCAGCGCTCAAGGGTGCCGACTACGTGTTCACGGCGGCGCGCCATCTCTCGGACGAGCTGCGCTGGAACCCCGAGGGCCGCGTCGTCGCGCGCGCGAAGCAGGTGCTCGCCGAGGCACGCGATCTCCTGCGCGAGGTTCAGGCCGAGGGCATGTTCTCGGCCGTCGCGCGCGGCGCCTTCGCCGATGTGAAGCGACCCGAGACCGGTGGCCGCGGGCTCGACGGGGTCGTCGCCAAGAGCGCCGACTACGTGAACCCCATCCTCGACGCGCTCGAGGCCGTCTCGTGAAAGGGCCGATGAAGGAGCCGATCCGCGCGTACGGCGACCGCAAGGACGACGGCCGGATCCAGCTGTCGTTCACGCTGCCCGTGCCCGCCGGCGGTCGCGCGAAGGAAGCGGCGAAGCTGTTCGCCGAGGCGATGGGCCTGAAGAACGTGATGGTCGCCACCGTCGAGCCGGCCGGTGAGAGCTTCAGCATGTTCGTGGTCTACGCCAACGCGGAGGTGACGCTCGACTGGGCAGAGATCATCGTTCCCGAGGTCACCACGCCGACGTGGAGCTGGAAGGAGCTCAACCACCTGATCGAGGAAGAAATCGGTCGCCGCGTGGTCGTCGTCGGTGCGTGCACGGGGTCGGATGCGCACACCGTCGGCATCGACGCGATCCTCAACATGAAGGGCTACGCCGGCGACAAGGGCCTCGAGGCTTACCCTTGGATCGACGCCTACAACATGGGCGCGCAGGTCGACAACGCCGCGTTGCTCACGCGTGCGCGCGAGGTCTCCGCCGATGCGATCCTCGTCTCGCAGATCATGACGCAGCGCGATCTGCACATCGAAAACTCGACGCAGCTCATCGAGCTCGCGAGGAAGCAGGGCATGCGCGACACGCTGTTCTTGCTCGGCGGTCCGCGCATCGATCACAAGCTCGCGCGAGAGCTCGGCTTCGACGCGGGCTTCGGACCCGGCACGAAACCCTCGCAGGTCGCGAGCTTCGTCGTCGAGGCCATGCTCGCCCGACGCAAGACGTAGCCCGCGTTTGCGGTTTGCCGGCGCCGAGCTTACAAAAGCGGGCATGAAGACCTCGTTCTCGTCCGAGTCGCTCGCGCCGATCATCGCCAAGCTCAAGCCCGCCAACGCCGTGATCGCGGCTGCCTATCCGGGCGACGCCGATGCGCGTCAGCCGGTGCACACCGTCTACGGTGGCGCGCAGCTCTTCAAGGCCAACACCGCGCCGCGCTCCAGCGAGGTCGCGCTGCGCTCCGTCGAGGAGTATGGCGGCGGCGCGAAGGGCTTCGCGAAGACGCTCGGCATCCCGGAGGCGCTCGCCGACCGCGTTCACGAGCGCGTCATGGCCAAGCTGAAGTCCCAGGCCGTGGAGGACTTCCGCATCGACTTCGAGGATGGCTACGGCTCGCGTCCCGATGCAGAGGAGGACGGCCACGCGATCCAGGCCGCCGACGAAGTGAAGAAGGGCATGGACGAGCAGAGCCTGCCGCCCTTCATCGGCATTCGCATCAAGCCGTTCACCGAGGAGCTCCGTCAGCGCAGCTTCCGCACGGTCGACCTCTTCATCACGCACCTCGCGGGCCTCACGAAGGGCAAGCTGCCCGAGCGCTTCGTCGTCACGCTGCCGAAGATCACGGCACCCGAGCAGGTCGCGGCGCTGACCGCGCTACTCGACGGGCTCGAGCAGCAGAACGGCATCCAGTCGGGGTCCATCAAGATCGAGCTGATGGTCGAGACGACGCAGTCCATCTTCGCTCCCGACGGTGCCGCCGCGCTGCCAGCGCTCGTCGCTGCGGCGAAGGGGCGCTGCACGGGCGCGCACTTCGGTACGTACGACTACACCGCCAACTGCAGCATCACGGCGGCGCACCAGCACATGCGGCACCCCGCGTGCGACTTCGCCAAGCACGTGATGAAGGTGACGCTGGCGGGCACACCGGTGCAGCTCTCCGATGGCGCCACGAACATCATGCCTATCGGGCCGCATCGCGCGGCGAAGGACGGCGCGCCGCTCACCGCGCAGCAGATCACCGAGAACAACGCGAGCGTGCACCGGGCGTGGAAGCTCGCGTACGACGACATCACGCACTCGCTCGTCAACGGCTTCTACCAGGGCTGGGACCTTCACCCCGCGCAGCTCCCCGTGCGCTACGCAGCCCTCTACACGTTCTTCCTCGGCGGCCTCGACTCGGCGTCGAACCGCCTGCGCACCTTCCTCGACAAGGCAGCGCAGGCCACGCTCGTCGGTGACGTGTTCGACGACGCCGCGACAGGCCAGGGCCTGCTCAACTATTTCCTGCGCGCCATCAACTGCGGCGCGATGACGCAGGACGAGTGCGAGCAGAAGACCGGCGTCACGAAGGCGGAGCTGCGCTCGCGCTCGTTCGTGAAGATCCTCG
>JBDTCO010000008.1:0-25557 GCA_039923495.1 Polyangia bacterium | reverse complement strand
TCGCCGGCGCCCTGCTCTTCCTTGGTGTAGACGCCCTTGCCATCGACGCCCTGCGCGATGTCGGGCGACTGGGCCTCGACGGCGGAGAGCACGCCGCACGACGCATAGTCGAAGCCCATGTCGGAGTGCGTGTAGCCGATGTCCTTGATCGTCTCGCGGACGATCTTCGGGAAGTCCACGTAGGCCGACGTCGTGACCTCACCGGCGAGCATCACGAAGCCGGTCTTGACGAGCGTCTCGCAGGCGACGCGCGCGCCCGGGTCCTTGGCGAGGATGGCATCCAGGATCGCGTCCGACACCTGGTCGCACACTTTGTCCGGATGCCCCTCGGTGACGGATTCGGACGTGAACAGGAAGTCAGACATGAAACAGGGCTCCTTGCGGTGTTCGAACGAAAGTAGAGGCGGCAATAAACCCGTGTGCGACGAGAAAGTCAACGCGGCAGCACTTCTGAAAAGAAACGGCGTATAGTGAGTTGCGGAGGCGAACTCATGGCGACGCACAATGGTCTTCTGCAGCCGGTTCACGTCGGGGTCCGATCACGCGGCCTGGCACTCGGGATCGGGCTGCTCCTCGGCGCAGGCGCGCTCGGTGTCTCGGAGCACTACCGGACGCACAGCTACCTCCTCGTGCTCGATGGGGAGCGCCAGGAAGGCATGAGCTACTACTCCGTGTTCGGCCCCGAGCCGGTCGTCATCAACCACGCGGCCCTCGATGGCAAGGCCGTGGTCTACCGCAGCGACTTCGAGTGGGTCGACGGCTGCACGTGGCAATCGGTCGAGACCCTGACGCCCGACGCGACTGGCTACGCGTATGCGTATGACGAGCACCTGGTCGCGTGTCCGGACGGCCTCGAGCCGAACGGCGTCCCGTCGCCGATGACGGGCCACGTGAGCGAAACCAAGCTCCCGAAGCTCGTCGCCGCGACCGCGGCCTACGGCTTCATGCTCGCGCCTTCGCCGTAACACAGCGCGTGCAGCTGCCGGTCACGTCGCTCGAGCAGCTGACGAACGATCCCCTCCTGCGCTGCTTCTCGGGGCTGCGCGACCGCGACGTCCGCGCCGACGGCGACCTCTTCGTCGCCGAGGGTGAGGTCGTCGTGCGCGTGCTGCTGGCGAGCCCGCGGAGGCGAACGCGCGCGGTGCTCTTCTCGCAGCCGATGGCGGACAAGCTCTCGTCCCTCATCCCCTCCGGCGTGAAGTGCTACGTGGCGCCCGAGCCGCTGATGCAGTCGATCATCGGCTTCCCGATGCACCGAGGTGTGCTGGCGCTGGCCGATCGAGGTGCCGGTCTGTCGGCCACCGATGTGCTTCCGGTCACGGGGCCGAGCTTCGTCGTCGGGCTCTGCGGCCTCACCAACCACGACAACGTCGGCGGCGTCTTCCGCAACGCGGCGGCCTTCGGTGCCACCGCGGTCCTGCTCGATCACGCCACGTGCGATCCGCTGTACCGCAAGGCGGTGCGCGTCTCCGTCGGTGGAACGATGGTCGTACCCTACGCGCAGCTCGGCGACGAGCGCTCCGTCATCGATGCGCTCGTGCAGAGCGGCCACGAGGTCCTCGCGCTGAGCCCTCGTGGCGAGCTCGTCATCGGCGTGGATCCGCCGCCGCCCACGGGGCGCATCGCGCTGCTCCTCGGCGCCGAGGGCCCCGGCCTCTCGGACGCGGTCATGAAGCGCTGCCGCACCGCGCGCGTGCCGATGCGCGGCGGCTGGGACTCGCTCAACGTCGCCGTCACGAGCGGCATCGCGCTCGCGTGGCTGTTCGCGAGCATCAGACTCCCTGCCACGACGACGGCGTAGTCGATGCGCTTTTTGCACACCGCGGACTGGCACCTGGGCCGATCGCTCCACATGCACGCGCTCGTCGAAGATCAGGCGCACGTGCTCGAGCAGCTCGTCCAGCTGGTTCGCGAGGTGAAGCCCGACGCGCTGCTCGTCGCGGGCGACGTGTACGACCGCGCGGTCCCGCCGCCCGAGGCCGTGGCGCTCCTCGACGAGGTGCTGAGCCGCATCGTCGTAGAGCTGCGCGTGCCGGTGGTGCTCATCGCCGGGAACCACGACAGCGCCGATCGTCTCGGCTTCGGGTCGCGCTTGCTCTCGTCGGGCGGGCTGCATGTCGCCGGGCGCGTGGGATCGCAGGTCACGCCGCTCACGCTCGTGGATGCCCACGGCGAGGTCCACGTCTACGCGCTACCGTACGGCGATCCCGCGTCGGTGCGCGATGCGTTCGCAACGCAGGTGCACGAGCACGAGCCGGCGATGAAGCTGCGCCTCGACGCGTTACGTGTTTCGCGCCCGGCGAACACCCGCGCGGTGCTCGTCGCGCACGCGTTCGTCACGGGCGGTAGCGAGAGCGAGTCGGAGCGTCCGCTGTCGATCGGCGGCTCGGGCGCCGTTGGTGCGGAGCTGTTCGCGGACTTCGACTACGTGGCGCTCGGCCACCTGCATCGTCCGCAGACGCTGAAGGGCAACGTCCGCTACGCCGGCTCGCTGCTCAAGTACTCGCTCTCGGAGGTCGACCACAAAAAGTCGGTGACGCTCGTCGAGCTCGGCGCGCCGGGTGACCTGCGCATCGAGGAGCTCTCGCTGACGCCCCGTCGCGATTTTCGCGTGATCGAGGGTCAGCTTGCGCAGCTCGTCACGGCCGGTCACCTCGATCCACACAACGAGGACTACGTGCACGCGCGGCTGCTCGACGAGGGTGCGCTCATCGATCCGATGGCGCGGCTGCAGGTCGCGTACCCGAACGCCGTCGATGTCAGGCGCGTCTCGCTCGGCGAGGCTGCGACGGAGGTCGCGCGCGTGCGACGTCCATCGCGCACGCCGTCGGAGCTGTTCCACGAGTTCTACGGCGAGGTCACGGGCCACCCGCTCGAGGACACCCAGACGACGCAGCTCGCCCGCGTGCTCGACGACCTCACCGACGAGACGCGCAGGTGAGACCCGCGGTCCTCGAGATGCAGGCGTTCGGCCCGTTCGCGACGAAGGAGCGCGTCGACTTCACCCAGCTCGGGGAGCGGTCGTTCTTCCTCATCCACGGGCCGACGGGCGCGGGCAAGACGACGCTGCTCGACGCCATCTGCTACGCGCTCTACGGGGACACATCCGGCGGCGAGCGCGATGCGAGCGCGATGCGCAGCGATCACGCCGACGCCGGTACCGAGACGTACGTGCAGCTCGAGTTCTCGCTCGGTCAGGACCGCTATCGCATCCGCCGATCGCCGCAGCAGGAGCGGCCGAAGAAGCGTGGCACCGGCCTGGTCACGGTGGCTGCCGAGGCACAGCTGGACGCGTGGCGCGACGGCACCTGGACGAGCCTCGAGACGCAGCCCGCCAAGGCGACTGCGCGCACAGAGACGCTGCTCGGCTTCTCGAAGGAGCAGTTCCGGCAGGTCGTCGTGCTGCCGCAGGGACGCTTCCGCGAGGTACTCACGGCGGACTCGAAGGTGCGCGAGACCATCCTCGAGAGCCTGTTCTCGACGGAGCTGTACCGTCGCGTCCAGGAGGCGATGAAGGCGCAGGCGGGCACGGTCGGGCTCGACGTGCGCGATCTGCTCGTCAAGCGCAGCGCGGTGCTCCAGCTCGCGGGCGTGCAAGACCCCCTGGAGCTCGACGGACGCGAGGCGGAGCTCGTCTCGGCGCACACGGCGGCGCTCGAGCTCGCGACGAACGCGGCACAGCACGAGGAGGCTGCGCGGGCGGCGCTGCGCTGCGCAGAGGACGTGACCGAGAGGCTCGCCGAGCAGGCTGAGGCGAGGCGCGTGCACGCCGGGCTTGCTGCCGACCTCGCCGCCACCGACGCGCGTCGGACCGTGCTCGCCGCGGGGCGCAGGGCGCGCGACGTGGTCCCTGTGGAGCTGGCGCTGCGCACAGCGGCGGTGGCGGTCGAGGCTGCGACGCTGCGAGCCGCGAGCGCGGCGCGAGCAGCGATCACCGCGCAGGCCCATGCAGAGGCCGTGCAGATCACCCTCTTCGTCGAGGAAGCACGGGCGCCAGTGCTCCGCGAGGTCGAGGAGCGGCTCTCGATGCTCGCGAAGGTCGAGGCATCACAGCGCGTCGTGGCCGGGCTCAGCGACAAGCTCCGAGCCCTCGGCGCCCGACGACCGGCGGGGCAGCGCGAGCAGCTGGTGCAGGCGCTGGCCGACGGCGAGGCCGCGCTGGCGGCCGCGCGACTCGAGCGCGAGGCGGCGCGCGAGGCAGCTGCACCGCTCGAGGCGCTGCGGCTGCAGCTCACGCAGGCGCGCGCGCAGGCGCGCCGCATGGTCGAGCTCGGGACGCTGCGCGACGAGCTGAAAAAGGCGACCGCCGCGCTCGGAGCGCTCGAGGCCACGGCACGGGCCACAGCGACGAGCGCCGGGGAGGCGACCGATTCGCTACGCACCACCGAGCTGGCCCATCGCGCGGGCCACGCGGCGCGGCTCGCGTCCGGCCTGCACGACGGCGCCGCGTGTCCGGTGTGCGGCAGCGCGACGCATCCTGCGCCCGCGCACGCGGAGGTCGAGCTCGTGCAGGACGCCACCATCGATGCAGCCCACGAGCGCGCGCGCACAGCCGCGAGCACCGCGGCGCGCGCGCTCCTGTCCGTGCAGACGAAGGAGGTACAGATCGCCGCGCTGCGCACCCGGTGCGACGAGCGCGCGGCCGAGCTCGGCGAGGCGCCATCGACCGATGCCTCCGCGCTCGAGCAACTGCTCACGACCGCCGAGGCATCGGGCGCGCGCGCAGCGCAGCTCGCCACGCGCATCTTGCAGCTCGAGCAGCAGCAGCTCGATGCGCGCGGCACGCTGGAGGCGCTCGATGCGGCGCTCGCCGTGGAGCAGCACGAGCGCGCGCGGCTCGAGGCGGAGATCGAGCTCCGCGTCCTCGAGGCGCCGGCGCACCTGCGCGATCCAGCGGCGCTGCGGGCTGCGCTCTCGACGACGAAGCTGGAGCGCGATGGTCTCGTGGGCGCGCTCGAGACCGCGCGCGCGACGCACGCGCAGGCAGACAGGGATCGCTCGGCCGCACAGGCGCTCCATGTATCGGAGGCCGAGGGGCATGCGCGGCTGGAGACCGAGCGCGCGCAGCGCCACACGGAGTACCTCGCGGCGCTACGCACCGCTGCCTTTCACGACGAGGCGAGCTATGCGGCCGCCCGGAGAGATCCGCACGCGCTCGACGAGCTGGAGCGCCTCGTCACCGAGCACGACACGCGCCTCGCGGCAGCAACGGAGCGGCTCGCACGAGCGACCACGGCGGCGCATGGGCTCGTGCCCTCGGACATCGAGGCCGCGAAGACGAGCGTGCAGGTCGCCAAGGACGCGAGCCACCGCGCCGTCGAGGCTCGCGGTCGCGCGGCGAGCCAGCTCGACGAGCTGCGCAGGCTCGCGGCGGGCCTGGCTTCGATGGTCACGCAGCTCGCGGAGACGGAGGCGCGCTACGCGGTGCTCGGCCGACTCTCCGACGTCGCGAACGGCGACAACCCGCGCAAGCTCTCCTTCCAGCGCTTCGTCCTCGCCAACCTGCTCGACGAGGTGCTCGAGGCCGCATCGCTGCGCCTCGGCCGCATGAGCCGCGGTCGCTACGAGCTGCGGCGCGTGACCGAGCGAGGCGATCAGCGCATGGCCGGTGGCCTCGACATCGACGTGCTCGATCACCACACCGGTGTGCGTCGTCCGGGCAACACGCTGTCGGGCGGCGAGGGCTTCCTCGCGTCGCTGTCGCTGGCGCTCGGCCTCGCGGACATCGTGCAGGCGCGCGCGGGCGGCATCCGCCTCGAGACGCTGTTCGTCGACGAGGGCTTCGGCTCGCTCGATCCCGAGAGCCTCGAGCTCGCGATGCGCACGCTCCTCGATTTGCGGCAGACCGGACGCATGGTCGGCATCATCTCGCACGTCGCGGAGCTGACCGAGCGCATCGACGTGCGGCTCGAGGTGCACGCCAGCGGCACGGGCAGCCGCATCCAGCTCCACCTGCCGTAACGCCTCCCGTGCGGGACCTCCATCGACGACTTCGCGCGCCGGGTTTGCGAGGGGCAAACCCGCGTGCGACCATTCGCGCGTGCGTAACCGCTCGATTCTGCTGCCGTGCGTGATCTCGGTCTTCCTGGGCATGACGCTCGCGGGCGGGCTGTCCGTCGCGCTCACCAAGAAGCCGAGCCCGTACCACAAGCTCAACCTCTTCACGCGCGTGCTCAGCTACGTGGAGAACAACTACGTCGAGAACGTCGATCAGGACGAGCTCATCTACGGCGCGCTGCGCGGCATGCTCGAGACGCTCGATCCGCACACGGCCTTCCTCAAACCCGATCAGTACCGGGAGATGAAGGTCGATACGCAGGGCCAGTTCGGCGGCGTGGGCATCGAGGTCGAGATGCGCCAGCTCCCGGCGCCTCCCGAAGAGAACTACGTCGCCACGGGCCGCGCGCGCGACAACATCCTCACGATCATGTCGGTCATCGACGGCACGCCGGCGCAGCGCGCCGGCATCCAGAGCGGCGACCTCATCGTGAAGATCGACGGCGTGGCCACGCGCACGATGCGCATGGACGACGCGGTCACCAAGATGCGCGGCAAGAAGGGCAGCCTGGTCACGCTCACGCTCGATCGCCCCGCGAACGCGTCGGGCACGAAGGCATGGAAGGAGCCGCACGTCCTTCAGCTCGAGCGCACGATCATCCGCATCGACAACGTGACCTCGAAGCAGCTCGGTCCCGGCGTCGGCGTCGTGAAGATCAAGCAGTTCTCCGACTCCACCGAGCACGACCTCACCGCGGCGCTCGAGCACCTCGAGCACGACACACCGGGTGGCCATCTGCGCGGGCTCGTGCTCGACCTCCGCAACAACCCGGGTGGACTGCTCGATCAGGCGGTGCGTGTCGCGGACCTCTTCATCGACAACGGGCTCATCGTTCGCACCGAGGGCAAGGGCGGTCGCATCATCGAGGAGGAGCGCGCGCACGCACGCGGCACACGCTCGGGCTTCCCCATGATCGTGCTCGTGAACGGCGGCTCCGCCTCGGCTTCCGAGATCGTCGCGGGTGCGCTGCAGGATCACGGGCGCGCCGTCATCGTCGGCACGCAGACGTTCGGCAAGGGATCGGTGCAGACCGTCATCGAGCTCGACGACGGCTCGGCGCTCAAGCTGACCATCGCGCGTTACTTCACACCGAGCGGTCGCTCGATCCAGGAGCGCGGCATCACGCCTGACATCACCGTCGAGCAGGTGAAGCTCGCAGAGCTCCACGCCGGTCACGAGGACGAGCCCGTCCTCAAGGAGCGAGATCTCCAGGGACACCTCCGCGGCCCGCAGGACGACGCGCAAAAGCCCGAGGCCCCCGAAGGCGTGAAGGCCGCCGTGCCTCCGGGCTCGGCGACCGCGCCATACCAGCAGATCGGCGACGACTTCCAGCTGCGCTCGGCCTACGACTACCTCCGCGCGTGGCGGATCTTCACGCAGCCGCCCGTTGCTCCCGCCTCGTCGGCCTCGCATACGTGACGGCCGCGATGACTCCGGATGCCCTGGCGCGCTGCTTGACGAAAAGTCGCGGGAAGAACTAAGCTCTGTCACGACCGTCTCTCTCGACGGTGCGCCCCTCCCCGGCATGTACAAGCTCATCATCGAAGACGACGAGGGGAAGACCACCGTCGTCCCCCTCATACGCGACGAGATCACGATCGGTCGCAAGGAGGGGAACACGATCCGCCTGACCGAGCGGAACGTCTCGCGGAAGCATGCCCGTTTGCTGAAGTCGAACGGGGCCATCTTCATCGAGGACGTCTCGTCCTATAACGGGATCAAGCTCAACGGCGACAAGATCGATGGTCGCGCGTCCGTCGGCGAAGGCGATCGCATCCAGATCGGCGACTACCAGCTCGCGCTCAAGCTCGATCGCGCGCAGTCCGCACCCATCAGCGGCAGCGGCAGCGCGGCGCCTGGCCCGATCTCGGACGACAAGACCACGCCGTACATGAAGGAGTCGGGCGTCCCGACCCAGATGATCGAGGCGCCGACCGTCCAGACGCCGATGGCACCTGCGGCCTCCGCGCGCCCGGACAGCTCGGCCCTGGCGCGGCTGGTCGTCGTCTCGTCCAACTTCGCCGGGCAGGAGTTCCCGCTCGACAAGGCGGCCGTCGTCATCGGTCGCACCGACGAGAACGACGTCGTCGTGAACCACCGCTCGATCTCGCGGCACCACGCCAAGATCGTGCGCGAGAACGGCCACTACCACGTCGTCGACCTGCAGTCGGCCAACGGCGTGCGCGTCAACGGCGAGGAGTACGGCAAGGTCGAGCTCCGTCGCGGCGATCACATCGATCTCGGCCACGTGCGGCTCCGCTTCGTCGCACCCGGTGAGGACTTCGTCTTCGAGCGCGACGCGCAGATCGTCGATGTCTCCACCGGTCGCAGCAGCCTGCGCTCCGGGTTCATCGTCGGCGTGGTGCTCATCGCGCTCGTCGGTGGTGGCGCCTTTGCGTGGCGCCTCATCAACCAGCCCACCGTCGCGCCGGTCGCCAAGGGCGGCGACACGGAAGGCACCGTCGCCAAGCTCCTCCTCGACGCCGACCGCGCGATGAAGAGCGAGGAGTGGGAGCTCGCCACCAGCAAGTGTGACGAGGCGCTCCGCGTCGACCCCACGCAGGAGCTCGCGCGCGACAAGCGTCAGCACGCCGAGGCCGAGCGGAAGAACCGCGCGGCCTACGTGCGCTTCCAGGCCGCGGCCGAGAAGGAAGATCTCGACGGCGCGGTCACTGCGTACGCCGAGGTCTCCGAGGACTCCATCTATCGTCCGCGCGGCGCGGAGGCGTATGCGCGTGCGCGGAAGGGCTTCATCCGCCAGCACCTCGACGACGCGCGCAAGGAGAAGACGGCGAACGAGTGCGAAGAGGCCCGTAAGAACGTCGAGGCCGTGCTCATCGTCGACGAGGCGAACCAGGAAGCGCTCGACATCGTGAAGACCTGTGGTGCCGTCGCGACGGCCAAGCCGGCGATGACGCCGCACCCGACACCGAACACCGAGCGGCCACACCCCAAGACAGAAAAGATCGTCAAGACCACGCCACAGGAGAAGTCCGACCAGGTCGGCAAGCAGACCGATCCGGGCGAAGGCGACCTCCCGCGCAGTGGTGATGCCGTCGCCGAGAAGGCGCTGCAGGAGGCGCAGGACTCGTACGTCCACGGCCAGTACGCGAGCGCCATCGACTCCGCGAAGAAGGCGATGAAGTCCCAGCCCGCAAAGGCGTGGCGGCTGATCGGCGCGTCCTACTGCTTCCTCAAGGACCGCAACGGCGCCGTCACCGCGTTCGGTAAGCTCGACGCGCAGGGCAAGCAGTTCCTCAAGTGGGTGTGTACCCGGAACGCCATCACGGTGCCGTAAAGGGGGACGTTCCCGTCCGCCCTCGCTGCGGCGAAGCTGCCGCGCGTTCTTCCGGTCACCGCGCGTTCTTCTCCTCCGAGAGCTACGCGCTACGAGGAGCGTCAGCGCACGCGATCGAGCCCCAGCGCGACCTCGTCGTCGGTGAGCGCGGGCCACGGGCGATAGGCGATGTGGTTCGGCCTCGCGCTGCGCTGCTTCACCGCCGCCACGCCGAGCTCGCCGTGGCCCGCCGGTAGCGCGGCGATGGGACCGCATGCGTCGCCGAGGTACGAAAGTGGACCCTCGAATGTGGCCTCGGTGAGCGCGAGCGAGGCAAACCCCATCGTCGCGGTCAGGTGCGCGGCGGGTAGATCGAAGAGTGGCTGCACCGGTGCGCCTGCGAGATCCTGCGCGAGCTGCGTCCACTCGAAGGGCGCGGGCAGCTCGACGTAGCGCTGGCAGTTCTTCACGAGCAGCGTCGTGCCGAGGGAGTCCGCGACGCGGCACAGACGATCGAGCGCGGCGCGGGCACGATCGACGTGCCCGGGGGCGACTCGGTCACGCGCGGCCTGCAGCGCGCGCGCGTGATCGGCGGAGAGCTGCGCACGCACCCAGCGATCGCGCGCGTAGATCCAGTCGCGACGCGCGCCGTCGACCCAGCCGAGTCGAAGCACCACGTAGGGCGCGCCGACCTGGCTCGCGCGACGGAGCGTGCCCTCGGTGTCCGCCACCGCGAGCCGCGACTCCTCCTTGTCGAGCGCGGCCAGCGCGGGTCGGTCGCGGAGGCCACTGCGTGCCTCCAGCGCCATCACCGGAAGCTCGCGACGCTTCTCGAGGAGCGCTACCGTCTCCTCGAGACGATCGCCGAAGAGCTGCGCGTCGAGCACCAGCGCCGCGCGCGAATCCGTCACCTGGGCGCGCTCGAGCAGCTCGCCGGCGCGGTCGAGCAACGCGGACGGAGCCAAAAGCGCGCGCCGATCGAAGGTGGTCGCGAGCGCGAGCTTCCGCGGCTCCGTCTTTGCGGGCACAACGGGTACCGCCGAGGCTTCACGGGAAGGGATTGGGTCGGTGCTGATGATCGTCATGGGTCTCTACGCACCGTGTCCCGCAGTGTGTCTGTAGCCTGCCCGGACCGAAAGCGCGCGTTTGGTTTTTGACAGCGACGGCGAACCAGGCGACGATGCGGGGCATTTACCTACACGCCGGAGCCGCATGTCGACTGTGTCCTTCTCGCGCCTACGCACGATGCTGAAGCGATTCGTCGCCCCCCTGCTCGTGCTGGCCGCCCTTTCCACCCCACGCCGTGCCGAGGCTGGCAACGCCTTCAACCTCGAGCTCTTCCGTCCAGCCGTGGACTCGAAGGGCTACATCACGGTCAACGCCTCCCAGATCCTCGGGCACCTGGACTTCTCGCTCGCGCTCATCGGGACCTACTCGCGCAACGTGTTCCAGATCGAGGGGCCGAACCACACCCACTTCGGTGTGACCGACTACTTCACGCCGCAGCTGCAGGCGGCCGTCGGTCTCTTCAAGTGGATCGAGCTCGGGATCTCGCTGCCGATTCACATCCAGGGCGGGCAGCGCTCGCCCGCCTACGACACCGCCAGCAACGTCCCCGACTACAACAACACCCTGCACTTCTCCGGGCAGTTCGTCGGCGACATCGGCTTCCACCTCAAGGCGCGCTTCCTCAACACGTCGAAGTACCCCGTCGGCATCGGCCTCCTCTTCTCGGTCTACGCGCCGAGCGGCAAGTCGTCGGGCGGCTCGAGCTCGAGCGCCGAGTCCAGCTCCGCGCCCAACTTCCTCGGTGAAGGCCAGGTCTCGCTGCGCCCCGAGATCATCATCGATCGCGAGTGGGGTCGTTCGCGTCGCTGGAAGACCGCCATCAACTTCGGCGCGCTCATCCGTCCGAACGAGCACAGCTTCACCGATCACGGGGCGCTCATCACGAGCGGCGACAAGAGCGCCAATGGTGGCAACCCGTTCTGCACGCCGACCTCCGGCATCTCGTCGGGCGGCCTCATCAACGCGCCCGGCAACCCCGGCGACGCGACGTGCGGCACCGGCGGCGTCCGCAGGCTCGGCACGCAGCTCACCTACAGCCTCGGCGTCTCGTACGCGGTCGTGAACCACAAGTTCGACCTCATCGGCGAGGTCTACGGCTACGCCGATCTGCTCGGCAACAAGTTCGGCATCCCGCTCGAGGCGCTCGCGGCCGCCAAGGTCTACATGGCGCGCAACTCGTACTTCCAGATCGGCGGCGGCGCCGGCATCCTGCAGGGCAAGGCAACGCCCGACAGCATCAAGGGTCAGGGCAACATGATCGGCCAGCCGCAGTGGCGCGTGTTCCTCGGCTTCATCTTCGAGCCGTCCATCGGTGACCGCGATGGCGACGGCATCAAGGATGACATCGACAAGTGCCCCGACGATCCGGAGGACTTCGACGACTTCGAGGACTCGGACGGCTGCCCCGATCCGGACAACGATCGCGACGGCATCCTCGACAAGGACGACAAGTGCCCGAACGAGCCCGAGACCAAGAACGGGTTCGAGGACGAGGACGGCTGCCCGGATCAGCTCGACACGGATCGCGACGGCGACGGCATCCCCGATCGCATCGACAAGTGCCCCGATGATCCGGAGGACAAGGACGGCTTCGAGGACGAGGACGGCTGCCCGGACCTCGACAACGACAAGGATGGCATCCTCGACGTCGACGACCTGTGCCCGAATGATCCCGAGGACAAGGACGGCTTCGAGGACCAGGACGGCTGCCCGGATCCGGACAACGACAAGGACCGCATCCTCGACGTCGACGACAAGTGCCCGAACGAGCCGGAGACGTACAACGGCTTCCAGGACGAGGACGGCTGCCCCGACAAGGGCCGCGTCATCCGTCGCAAGGGCAAGCTCGAGATCCTCGACAAGGTGTACTTCGAGACGGCGAAGGCGGTCATCAAGCCCGTCTCGTTCCCGATCCTCGACGCCGTCGCTGCCACGCTCATCGGCAGCCCGCAGATCTTGCTCCTCGAGGTCCAGGGCCACGCCGACGAGCGCGGCAACGACGACTACAACATGCGGCTGACCGAGGACCGCGCGGCAGCCGTCAAGGCGTACCTCATCGACAAGGGTGTCGAGGCGGGCCGTCTGCAGTCGCACGGCTACGGCGAGACGAAGCCTGCCGACTACAAGGGCAAGCCGTGCACGTCGCACAACGAGACGTGCTGGTCGCTCAACCGCCGCGTCGAGTTCGTCGAGCTGCGGTCGTCCGACGGCGGCAGCCCGAACACGCCGGAGGCCACGCCGTAGCTCCAGCGACGGTACGCGCAACACCTCGACTCATGACGCCCGCTCGGAACATCGAGCGGGCGTTTTCATTTGTGGCGATTCGAATCGTCGGGAGCCGTACAACTCGACAAGGGGGATGATGAGTCCGATGGAGGCGCGCATACTCGTCCTCATACGCACCACCCGGTCCTCCTACCCTTGGCCTCGACGAGACAGTCTGCTTCTCCGGAATGCGCATCGTGCACCGCGCGTTTTCTTCAAGGAACCCTCTCGGGGGTTCCACACAGGAGGCCTCATGACCATCGAGACGCACCAGATCCACCTGCCTTTCTCCGAGTCGATGCGGGAGTTCGTCGACCAGAAGATCCGCGCGAAGCTGCGCCGGCATGTCGATCGCGTGGGACGCGTCGTGGTGCGGCTCTCGGATGGTCCGCACGGCGGAGGCGCCGACAAGGTGTGCAAGGTGCGCGTCGAGCTCGAAGAGGCAGCGCCCATCGTCGCCATTGGTGAGTCGCGCGACGTGTACGCCGCGATCCAGGACGCGGCGTCGCGACTGGGTCGCGCGGTCGATCGCAGCCTCGGCCGGCGGCTCACGCACCGTGCCGCGCACGGCCGCGCGCATTCGATCTAGGCTGCGCACCGCTGATTGATTCTCGGCGACGAGAGGCGGGGGGGCTGCATCAAAACAGGCGATGACCTATCGACTGTTTGCTCTGGTGTTCGCTCTGGCAGGGATCGCGGCGCTCTCGGCTTGTGGCAGCGGTCGCTACTTCACGGACGACGGCGGGAAGAACGTCGCCACATCCCTCCTCGGAAGCAGCGATCAGCTGAGCCTCCCCTACGCGGTGGGCGCGAAGGTGGTCATCACCGCGCATGGCCTCGGGAGCGAGGCGGGCTCCTATCAGCTGCGTTCGGATACGCCGCAAGTCGTGACGGTGGTGTCGTCGACCACCAACGGTGATTCGCTGGACAGCACCTGTAGTGTGCTCACCGAAGGCACCGCCACGCTCCAGCTCGTCGACAAGCACGGCACGGTGCGCCACGAGGCCAAGGTCGTCACGAAGAGCGCCGACGAGGCGCGCTTCTACTCGCACGCCACGTTGCGCATTCGCGGCTTCGACGACGCGTCTCTGGCCGCCGCGCTGGTCACGGCGCCGCACATCGTGGTGGCAGGCACCTCCGTGTTCGCCGTCGCCTACTACGCTGCGGGCTCGCGGGTGTACGGATCGCTGGACGCGATCGTGACCACGCCAGCAGGTGTCACCACCTCGCAAAAAGGCTTGCAAGGCCTGACCGCGCTGTTCGTCACGCCGAGCACCGCTGGCGACGCGTCGCTCGAGCTCGGGCTCACGAGCACCGGCGCACCGCTCGGATCGCTCGCGCTCACCGCCGTGCCCGACACCGACATCACGGCGATGACGCTCGAACGTCAGGTGTCCTCACCGGCGGAGAACGACCTGGTCTGGGTCCAGGCACGCACGACCGATGCTGCAGGCCGCGAGGTGTTCGGGGCGTACTCCACCTTCACGCTCGACGGGGTGGCGCAAGCGCGCGAGGCGGGCTCTACGATCACTCGCCCCGACGGCGACCTCTACCGCTTTCACTACGAGAGTGCCGCCAAGCGCTCGCTCGTCGCCACGCGCGGGACGCTCACCGCGACGACGCAGATCGCCGCCAAGGATGGTTACGTCTCCGATACGCAGTACCTCGGTTGCTCGGCCGCTCCAGGTTCGAGGCCGTCACGCGGCGCGCTGCTGTTCGCGATGCTGATCGGGGTGGGTGCGCTTGCGCGTCGCCGCGCCTACCTCACACGCTGAGGCGCGCCGCGACCCTCAGCGCTTCAGGAACGCGACCCACGTGTTGTGGCCATCCCGGCGGAGCAGCACGCGGATGAGCTGTCCTGGCGTGACGGCGCGGACGGCCTTGGCGTAGTCGTCGAGGCTCTTCACGTCGTTCTGCCCCAGCCGCAGCACGAGATCGCCACGCTCGACTCCGGACTCGAGCGCGGGGCTCTCGGGCTCGACGGCCATCACGACGACGCCGCGCAGCTGCGGGTTGCCGAGCTCGCGCGCGATGCCGGGCGTGATCTCCGAAACGGTGACGCCGAGCGAGCTCTTGTGCGTGGCGGGCTGCTTCGGCTGCGCGGGGGTCTCGTCGGAGTCGGGCGCGGACGCGAGCGTCACGTCGACGCGCAACGAGGCACCGTCGCGCACGACCTCGAGCGGGATCTTGCGACCGGCGGGCGTCGTGGCGACGAGCCAGGTCAGGTCGTCGGCGCGCACGATCTTCTGCCCGTCGAACTCGTAGACGAGATCGCCGGGACGCAGGCCTGCGTGCGCCGCGGGTGAATCGGGCACGACGTCGGAGAGCAGCGCCCCCTGGTGCGCGCCCGTCTTGAAGGCCATGCGCAGCGACGGCGTGAGCCCTTGCGGATACACCCCGAGCCACGCGCGCGGGGCGTGCCCGTAGCTGCGCAGGAGCGGCATGATGACCTTGGCCATGTTGATCGGGATCGCAAAGCCGATGCCCTGCGCCTGCGCGTTCATCGCCGTGTTGATGCCGACGACCTCGCCACGCGAGTTGATGAGCGGTCCGCCCGAGTTGCCGGGGTTGATGGACGCGTCCGTCTGGATGAAGTCGTAGAAGCCCGTGCTCGTGCCGCCGGGCCGAACGTCGCGACGGCCCTTGGCGCTCACGATGCCGGCGGTGACCGTGTGGTCGAGACCGAACGGGTTGCCGATCGCGATGACCCACTCGCCGATCTGCAGGTTGTCGGAGTTGCCGAGCGGCGCGACGGGCAACGGCGCGCCGGCGTCGATCTGCAGCAGCGCCATATCGGTGCGCTCGTCCTTGCCGACGAGGCGCGCGGTCAGCTCGCGATCGTCGGAGAGGCGCACGCGGATGTCGTCGGAGCCCTCGATGACGTGGCAGTTGGTGAGGACGAGCCCGCTCTTCTTGATGATGAAGCCGGTGCCCTGGCCGCGACCCTGGCCGTGTGGCTTGGCGTCCGGATGGAGCTGACGCTCGAGCAGCGTGCGCTCGTCGCCGTTTTGGATGGCGACGATGTTCACCACCGCCGGGCCGAGCGCGCGCGCCAGCTTCGAGAACGCCTGCATCGTGCTGACGCCGTCGCCCTTGGCATGAGAGTCGGTCCACAGCGGCTCTCCTCCCTTGACCGGGTGCGCCGGCTGCGCGAGAGCCGGGCCGGCGAGGAACAGGGATGCAACGAGCAGCGATCGCACGCCTTCAGTGTGCCACCGCTCCTGCACGCTGCAGGCCGGGAATGCCGAAACTATCAACTCTTGTTGACGCTACGACGGCATCGCGTCCGCGATGATAAGATGGCGCGACGCGGAGCTCGTGCAGGAAGCGCAACGAGCGCACCTCGAGCACCTGAAGGATCACGGTATGAAGCGGCTCATCCTCCTGTTCGCGCTCGGCGCGTGCGGGCACCACGGCAGCACGAGCGCCGCGGACGGGGGCACGAAGAACGACAGCGGCCTCACCGGCCTCGACGGAGGAAGCAGCGACCTCGCGACGCTGCCGGGCGTCGATGGCGGTGCACCCTCGGCGATCTGCACCGCGCCGGGCACGCCGCCCGACACCAGCTCGCCACGCGTCACGCTGACAAGCTGCACACAGCAGGAGCTGCAAGCGGCGATCTCCGGGGGCGGCGTCATCGCGTTCGCGTGCGGCGACGCGACCATCGCGATCACGTCGACCCTCGTGGTCCCGGCAGATCTCGACACCACGATCGATGGCGGCGGTCACATCACGCTCGACGGCGGCGGCACGACGCGCATCCTTTCGATGACGGGCGCCGACTATCGCAAGAACGATCACCGCCTCGCGCTCGTCGGGCTGACATTGAAGAACGGCAAGAGCGCCGGAACGAAGCCCTACGCATCCGCGCCCTCGCCGTGCTCGCAGGGCTTCTACGACGGTTACGGTGGCGCGCTGTCCGTCTCCGACGCGACGCTGTGGGTGCAGGCATGCACGTTCGACCACAACGTCGCGGAGTCCATCGGCCCGGACGTCGCCGGTGGGGCCATCTCGCTCGCCGGCTCGAAGCAGGCCATCATCATCGGAAGCACTTTCACCGGGAACAGTGCGAGTAACGGCGGTGCGATCGGGTCGCTCAACTCGCAGCTCGACGTGTACGACTCGGTGTTCGGCAACAACCGCGCGACCGGTCACGACGCCAACGGCGACGATCAGTCGAAGTGCAGCGTGAAGGCCACCAACGGGCAGTACCAGACGGGCTCGGGCGGGAACGGCGGTGCCATCTCCATCGATGGAGGAAGCGACACCGCGCACACGTTCTGCGGCACGCGCTTCGTGTCCAACCAGTCCGGCCAGGGCGCGCTCGGCGGCGCGCTGTTCCGCACCCCCGACGGTGCGAAGCAGACGACCACCATCGACCGCTGCCTCTTCGACGGCAACCAGGCACCCACGAGCGCCGGCGCCGCGTACTTTCACAACAGCACGCTCATCGTCACCGCGTCCACGTTCAAGGCCAACTCATCCGCCTCGTTCGGCGCCATCCAGGCCGACGGCACCACGTTCGACTTCTCGAACGACACGTTCTCCGGGAACGAGGGCACCAGCATCGCCGGCACGCTCGCGCTCTTCGGCGGCGACGGGAAGATCCGCTACTCCACGTTCGCGGGAAACAAGACGGGCAGCTTCGCCGCCGACATCTTCGGCAACCCCACGCTCACGATCGAGGGCTGCCTCTTCCAGGGCGCCGTCGGCACGAGCGGGCCGCTACAGTGCCAGGTGACCGGCACGGGGTCGAGCAACCTCCAGTTCCCGGCGGACAACGCGTGCACGCCCGACACCATGTTCAGCGACGCACAGCTGGGCGCGATCGGCGATCACGGCGGCCCCACGCCGACGGTCCTGCCGGCGGCCGGCAGCCCCGCGATCGGCGCCGGCCACGACTGCCCCGCCACGGATCAGCGCGGCGTCACGCGCCCGTCGGACCCCTGCACGATCGGCGCGGTGGAGGGCTCCCAGTAAAGAGCGACAGGAACCAGGAGCCGGCGATGGGCGATGGTCGTCGCCGCTTCGAGGCCCATGGGTACTAAAAAACACGCCGCGAAGCGGCCAGCTCCTGTCGCCCGCCGCCTGGTTCCTGTTCGTTCCTACTTCGAGTGATGCCGGTGCGGCTCGGGCGCAGTCGCGGCGTCGGGCTTGTCGAGGAGCTTGTCCGCGACCTTCTGCGCTTCCTTGCGCGTCCCGTCGGCGAAGTCCTTGGCCTCGTGGGTGCCCGCGATCGCCTTCAGGTGGCCCCACAGCGTGTGATCGCCGAGCGGCACCATCGTCGCGAACCACACAAGCACCGCGAGCACGAGCAGCGAGAAGACGAAGCGGACGAGCGCGAGCATCAGCCGCCAATCGCTTCTTCGCGGCCAGCGCCGAGGCACACGAGCGCGCGCGGCCCCGACTCGGCCGCCATCGCAGCGAGAGCACCGGCGACCTCGGGCTCACCGAGGCGGGCGGTGAGGTACGGCATCTCGAGCCCACGAAGCAGGCCCTCGATGGTGGTGCCCGGCGCGCCGCCCGCAGGTGCAGCAAGGTCACTCACGAGGATGACATGGAGGACGTCGCGTCGGTGCGCCACGTTGTCGATGATGCCGAGCAACGACGACTGGTAGACGTTGAGATCGCCGAGCAGCGCGACCGCGAGCGGTGCGCCCGCGCGCTCCTCGACGCCATCGGCCGTCGAGAGCGCCCCCGCGACGGACGGCGCCTGACCGAAGCCTGCCTTCACGTCGATGAGCCGATCGCGGAAGCCGAGCATCGCGGCTGCCGACGGATCGGCGACGACGAGCGACGGTCGCTCGAGTCCCCGGATCTGCGCGAGGAGCTGCGCGCGCGGATCTTCCGCACCGAAGCCCCACAGCTTCTTGCGAGCGCGGCCGAGGAAGAACGGCCACGGCTCCATGTCGACCGGTCCGAGCGCGACGAGCGCGTCCTGCGCCTCGCGCCAGCCGGCGAGTTCGCGCTCCTCGAGGCGGACCTCGGTCACCGCCTCGCCGAGCCGCCGCAGCACCACCTCGAGGCGCTCGTCGTCGAGCCGGATGGGACGCTGCCCTTCGACGCCGCGCACGCGACATTGCAGACCGAGCGACTGCACGAGCCCCTGGAGCTCGCGCTCGAGGAAGCGCTCGCCCTCTTCGAGGACCACGACCTCGCGCCGATCGCGCAGGAACTGCTCGAGCAAGCGACGCGGCAGCGGCCACGTCGCCCCCAGCCGCAACGAGGGCAGCTTGCGCGCGGCGACCTTGCTCTGCACACGCGATCCGAGGTGCCCAGCGAGCACGACGGCGACGTCCCCCTCGAGGCCGACCTGCGTCGAGCACGCGGCGACGAGGTGCTCGAGCTGCTGCAGCCGGCGCGCGCGCTTGTCGACGTGGTAGCGGTACGTCGCCGACGACATCACGTAAGGGCCCGCGGAACGCGCGAACGTCGCGGGCCACGGGTTGCCGGAGGGCGAGAGCGGATCGGCGAGCGACTCCTGCACCTCCGCGCTCGAGTCGAGCACGCGCCCCGAGACGCGCACGACGACCGGCATCCCCGCCAACCGCGAGGCCTGCGCCGCGAGCCGGGTCATGTGATACGCCTCGTCGGGCGAGCCGGGATCGAGCTGCGCGAGATGGCAGGTGTGCGCGAACGTGCCGCGATCGTCCTGCGCGGTGGCAGCGATGGTCGGGCCCGGATCGAAGCCGGCGATGATCACGGCCGGGGAGCGCAGCTCGTTCATGAGCCCGAGCGTCGCCAGCGCTTCGAGCGCAAAGTTCACCCCGCCGGCGCGCAGGAACAGCGCACTGCCACCACCCGAGAGCAGCGCGCCCCCGAGCGCGAGGGACGCCGCGAACAGGTCGCTCTGCGATGGCACGTAGGTGATGCCCTGCGTGCGTCGCGAGGTCAGCCCATCGACGAGACGGTGCAGCGGCACCCCGACGAAGCCATGGCACACGCGCAGCCGGCTCGCCGCGAGCGCACGTGCGAGCGCGTCGTTGCCGCTCAGCACACCAATCCTCGTAGAGGGCTCGTCGTCACTCGACGGCTAGCATTTACGTGCTGCCGCCGGGTGTCAACGAAACCTACCTTTCGATGGAGACCGGCGTAGAGACGACGACCTTCTGGATGAGGCACTGCGCGTCGTTACAGGCCGAGAACGCCAGCGTCCCGCCCAGCTGCGCGGAACCCGCTGCCGTCGCCACGAACGCGACCGGCATGC
Organism: Polyangia bacterium; assembly: GCA_039923495.1. Taxonomy (GTDB): domain Bacteria; phylum Myxococcota_A; class Polyangia; order Palsa-1104; family Palsa-1104; genus JBDTCO01. The sequence goes on along the minus strand of JBDTCO010000008.1, from coordinate 5,682 downwards.
GGGCCCCACACTTGTGCGTGGCGTCCGTCGGGCACGCGGACAGCACGGCCGCGCTCTTCTCGATGCGCGGCGCATCGAAGCGTGCGGCCTTGGTGCCCGTCGGCTTGAAGTTGATCGGGTAGTCGTCGTTGAGGTGATAGCCGGACTCGGCCTCGACGAAGATCTCGAGCTCGGCCCGCTTGCCGACCTGCGCACCATGCGGAGCGACCGCGCGCACCTTCCAGCCCGTGGCCCTGGCCTCCGACGGCGCCACGTCCGCCGGAGCAGCGACGGCGATCACGGGCGCGGCGAGGAGCAGCGAGGCGATGACCAGCTGGCGCATCAGTACTTGACGCCGCAGCCGTACGCCTTCGTCGAAGGCGTCTTCACCGCGTGACCGGCGGCGAGATCGTCGAGCGCTGCGTCGACGTAGTTCACGAGCTTACCACCCTGCGGCGAGGCACCCTCCCCGTCGGGCGAGTTGTCGATGGCGCCCTTGTAGACGAGCTTCTGATCCTTGCCGATGACGAAGAGGTTCGGCGTGTTGGTCGCGCCGTACGCGTGGCCGACCGCGCCCGACTCGTCGAGGAGGATCGGGTTGGACATCCCGAAGGTGACCTTCCCGGCGCGAGAATTGGCGAGCCCCGAGCCCTCCTTGCCTGCCGAGCCGGAGTTGATGGAGAGCCACACGATGCCCTTGGCCTGCTCCTTCTTCGCGTAGGTGACGAGCGAACCCTTCGTGTGCGCGGCCTTCACGTACGGGCAGTGCGGGTTGAACCACTCGAGGACCACGATCTTGCCCTTGTAGTCGGCGAGGTGGACGCTCTTGCCGTCGGTGTCCTTGAGCGTGAAGTCCGGCGCGGTCGCGCCAGGCTCTGCGGCCAGCGCGGGGCCGCACAGGGCTGCGGCGAGGCCGAAGGTCGCGAGGATCGTCTTCGTGTTGGTCATGCCATTGCCATAGGCCCGCCGCCGGTGCGGGTCAAGAGCCGGCACAAGGTCAACGGTGCTACCCTGAGAGGGTCCCCATGTCCGCCGCCCCCACGTCGCAAGCCAAAGATCTGCTCGTCCGCGCCATCGCCCCCACCGACGAGCTGCGCATCGCTGCAGCCATCACCACCGAGGTGGTCCGCGAGGCGCAAAGGCGCCACCAGCTCACGCCCGCAGCGACGGTGGCGATGGGCCGCGCCCTCACCTCTGGCCTCCTCCTCGCGACCATGACGAAGGGTGAGGAGCGCGTCACGCTGCAGGTCGTGGGCGACGGGCCCCTCGGCAACATCGTGGCCGACGCGAACGCGCACGGGGACGTCCGCGGCTACGTGAAGAACCCGCGCGTCGAGGGCACGCTCGGCACGCGCCCGCAGCTCGAGCCGCTCGTCGGTCGGCACGGCATCCTCAACGTGACGCGTGATCTCGGGATGCGCGACCTGTATCAGGGTCAGGTCGAGCTCGTGACCGGCGAGATCGACGAGGACGTCGAGGCGTACCTGCGCGTCAGCGAGCAGGTGCCGTCGGCGCTGTCGTGCGAGGTCCTGCTCGATGGCGACGGCAACGTCGTGCGCGCCGGCGGCATCCTCGTCCAGGCGCTACCGGGCGGCCAGGCCGACGCGATCACGCGCGCGCAGCACCGCCTGCGCACCGGCGCGCTGCACGTCCTTCTCATGGGTGGCGACGTCTCCGCGCGCGACATCGCGGCAGGCCTCTCGCCCTCGCACCCCGTCGAGGTGCTCGGCGAGGATCGCCCGGTACGCTTCCAGTGCCAGTGCTCGGACGAACGCATCCGTGCGACGTTGCAGCTGCTCTCGGCCAGCGATCTCGACGAGATGATCGCAGAGGGGAAGCCCGCCGAGGTCACCTGCAACTTCTGCAACCAGCACTACGAGGTGCCGGTCACGGAGCTAGGCGAGCTGCGGTCCGCGATGAAGACGTCGCTCGAGACCAACTAGAGATGCTGCGCTACACCGACGAGGTCCAGGCGGCGCTCGACGAGGGACGGCCGGTCGTCGCGCTCGAGTCCACCATCGTCGCGCACGGGCTGCCATGGCCCGAGAACTACGAGATCGGTCGTGCGCTCGAGGCCGCGGTCCGCGAGCACGGCGCGACCCCCGCGACCATCGCGGTGCTCGGCGGCGTGCTGCAAGTCGGGCTCGACGCACGAGAGCTCGAGACGATGGCGCAGGCCGGCGCGACGTGGCCGAAGACGGGCGCGGCCGATCTCGCGATCCGTGTGGCGCGACGCCAGAACGGTGCGACCACGGTGTCGGCCACCGCGTTCATCGCGGCGCGCGCGGGCATCCGGATCTTCTCCACGGGCGGTATCGGCGGCGTGCATCGCGGCGATGGCAGCGATGTGTCGAGTGATCTGCCGACGCTCGCGCGCACGCCCATCGGCGTCGTATCTGCGGGCATGAAGTCCATCCTCGATCTGCCCCGCACGCTCGAGTACCTCGAGACGCTCGGCGTGCCCGTCGTCGGCTTCCGCACGAGCGAGCTGCCCGCCTTCTACACGGACAGGAGTGGCCTCGCGCTCGAGCACCGCGTGGAGACCGCCGAGGAGGCCGCGCTCGTGCTGCACCATCACTTCCTGCTGCACCCGGGCGGGGTGCTGCTCGCCAACCCGATCCCGAAGGCTCACGCGCTCGACGGCCCGCTCATCGAGCGCGCCATCGAGGCCGCGCTCGCCGATGTCGCGGAGAAGGGGCTGCGCGGCAAGGTGATCACGCCGCATCTGCTGGGCTTCGTCGCCAAGGCCACCAACAAGCGCGCGCTCGCCGCGAACCGCGCCCTCGCGATCCACAACGCCGAGGTCGGCGCGCAGGTCGCCGTCGCCCTGTCGCGTTTGCAGTCCTCGTGACGATCGCGTGAAGAAGCTCCTGCGCGCCGCCGTCGGCGATCCCGGGACGCTCGTCGAGATCCTCGCCGCGCGCATCCAGCTCGATCCGGAGACCGCGGCCCAGCTCGTGCGCGAGGGTCGTGTCGAGCTGGCGGGCAAGAAGGTCAAGCTCGATCAGCCCGTCGCGGTCGGAGATCGCATCACCGCGTTCCTGCCCGACGAGCCATTGCAGCGCGATGGCCTCGTCGTGGCGTACCGGGACCGCGACGTGATCGTCGTCGACAAGCCCGCGGGCCTGCGCAGCCAGGGCGTGCGCGGCGACGACTGGGACACGCTCATCGGCAAGGCGCAGCGCGAGCTCGATCCGGCGTGCGCGCTGCTCCACCGGCTCGATCGCGACACGTCGGGGCTCGTCATCCTCTCGAAGAGCGAGAAGGCGCGCTTCCGCCTGCAGCGGTCGATGGGTCAGGGCAAGATCGATCGACGCTACCTCGCGCGCGTCGCGGGTCACGTCGCGGCGCCGCTGCAGATCGCGCTGCGCATCGGACGGGACGCGAACGATGCACGCCGCCGTGTCGGGTTGCCCGCTGACGATCCGAACGGTGAAGAGGCTGTCACGCACTGCACGCCGCTGTCGTTCGACGGGCAGACGACGCTCCTGCGCGTGCTCCTCGAGACCGGGCGCATGCATCAGATCCGCGTGCACCTCGCGACGTCGGGTCATCCGATCGTCGGGGACACGATGTACGGCGGAGCAGCCTCGGCGCGCCTCCTGCTCCACGCCGACGAGATCACCTTCCCCGACGTCACGACCGGCCGCGCGCGGACCATCCGCTCGGTGCCTCCTTCCGAGCTGGGCGGAGGTTGACACGTCGCTGGGCGCGGGGTCCTCTTCGCCCCATGCGCCTCGTCGCTATCGCCATCCTCCTGTCCGCGCTCTCGGCCCGCGCCGACGCACCGCACCCCCTCGCGCGCCTCACGCCGCCCGAGGGGAAGTTCTTCGACGACCCGCTCGCGATCTCCTCGAACGGCGATGCGGTCGCGGTCCTCGCCACGGACCTCGCGACCGAGGCAACGCTCTCGCTGTGGGATGGCTCGGGCGACAAGGACAAGGCGCGACCCACGCTCGCGGGGCTGCCGTCGACTGTGGTGCGCACGTCGTTCCTCACGCCCACTCGCCTGCTCGTCGTCTACAAGCAAGGTGATCGACTCGCGGCGCTCACCATCACGAGGAAGGGCGATGCGCTGTCGCTGGACCGGAAGCGCCTCGGCCCCGCGGACGGCATCGACGCGATCGTGCGCGATGGCAAACCGGCCATCGCGCTCTACGAGAAGCACCCGCGCAGCCCCGGCACCGAGCACAGCGTGACGGTGCTCGGGCTCGACGGCCACGTGGTGGGCAAGCGCACCTACAACGAGGACGGCGAGGGCCTCGTGCGCACGCGCGCGGGCTCGCTGCGGCCGCTGTGGTGGTCGGCGGGTCATACGGTGCTGTCGGCGCAGAAGATCGGCTCGTTCGACAAGGCCAAGGACATGCGCCGACCGGACCGCTTCGTGCGGCTCGACGTGCCATCGGACAAGATCCTCGTCGAGCAGGAGATCGAGGACCTCATGGCGTTTGCGAAGGTGACCGCCGCGCACAGGCAGCAGAACGACGCCGAGACGTTCGTGCGCCTGTCCGACGACGGCAAGCAGATCATCGTCGTCAACGGGCTCGCGGAGCAGGTCGTGCCGCTCGCACGCCCCATCGTTCAGTACGACCTCGCTTCGCTCGCGTCCGTCCCGCTGGGTGACCACGAGCTGCTCGTCAAGCTGCAGGTCGATCCCGCGAACGCGAGCGCGGTTGCGCGTCACGGCAACGATCCGGACGACATCGACCTCTACAAGCTCGACCTCAGCGCGCCGAAGGTGGCGCCATCCGCGCCACGCGTGATGGTGCTCCCCGGCACGGGCAGGCCTGCGGGCATCACCGCTTCCGAGAGCAAGCTCGTGGTGCTGCGCAAGGACAAGGGCTTCGACCGCGGCGGCGTGGCGGTAGAGCTCTACTCGCTTCCATAGCTGGATTGCTGCCTGGTCGTGTGGCGACCAGAGCAGTCGTCACCGGCGACGGTAATCGCAGGAAATCATTTGCTTCAATCCGCGGCACGAGGCTTGTAACGAGCTGCGTCATGCTGAAAAACATCGCCGTCGTCCTCGGCACCCTGGCCTCGGGCGGACTCGCTCACGCGGCGACGACCACGCACCGGATCAACATCGCGCCGGTGCGCAACTTCATCCAGCACAACGTGCTCGACCAGAAGAGCGGCAAGCTCAAGGTCACGAGCAAGCTCGACTACACAAAGCCCTCGGCGGGGATCTCGCTCGTCGCCGCGAAGAAGGCGCAGCAGACACTCGTCGGGCTCGAGGGCTTCAACAGCGGCGCGAAGGGCGCGACGTACGTCCGCAAGATGGGCAACGAGAAGCTCCTCATCACGCGCGTCACCGCGCACGACCACGGCGACTACAACACGATGATCCAGCGCTTCGTCGTCCGCTCCGACAAGCAGGGCCTCGTGATGGCGCGCGGCTACGTCAAGGGCGGCAACATCACGTGGACGCGCATGCACAACGAGCACGCCGCCACGACGCCGGCCGAGACGAACGCCGCGAAGTAACGGGGTCGTCGTTCGACGGCGGTCGTAGCGTCGACGAGCTCGGTTCGGCGGCGCACGCCTCGGACCCGCGCTGATCGCTCGCCTTCGCTGAGCCTAGCGCTCGCGGTGCGCTGCGACCGCGTACGGCACCACGCACGTCGCCGCCAGCAGCGACAAGATTCCGAACACCGCGGCCTATCAGGGGAGGACGTTCCCGTCCTCCCTCATCCGGCAAAGCCC
>JBDTCO010000007.1:0-3309 GCA_039923495.1 Polyangia bacterium | reverse complement strand
GGCAGGTGCTTCAGCGACGCGACGCCCTTGAAGACCGCGTCCTCGTCGATCGCGGTGGCGAGCGACTCGTACTGCTTGATCGCGACCGGCTCGCCGCGCTTTTGCTGGTCGAGCTTCCAGCCCTTGTAGACGCGACCGAAGCCGCCTTTTCCAATCAATCTACCGAGCTCGTATTTCTGTCCAGAAGAAGTCGAAAGGACGCGACCGGCTTCCGCATTTACCGATAAAAGTGCAGTGGAGATCGCAATGGCGATTCGAATGTATGTGCGGGCACGCATCGCGAAATCTCCGATCGACATTTACTGGTCGAGCTCGACCGAGACGCGGTTCTTCGCGAGGATCTCCTCGCTCTGGGCGAAGTACTTCGCCGTCTCGTGCCACAGGCCGCCGATGAACTTCGCGTGCTGGAGGCTCACGTCGGTGATCTCCCCCTTGGCGTGGAGACGATCGGCGTTGCGGAGGAGCTCTGCGGCCTGGCTCGAGAGGCGCATCGCGACCGCGCCGGTGACGTGCTTCGAAAAGACGTGCGGCTCGCCAGCGGCCCACGGGCGCACCTCGATGCGGCTCGCTTCGCCGGCGAGCTCGGCCGGCAGCTTGTGCGCGATCTTGAAGCCGTTCGTGAGCATCGTGCGGAGGTCCGTGTTCGTCTCGTAGTAGTTGCCATTGGCGTGGAGGTACTGGATCGGCCTGTTGTAGATGCTGGCGACGATCTCCTTCGCGGCGCCGATCGTGCTGCCCCGCATGACGCTGAGCTTCACGGCGTTGGTGCCACCGACGGTGCGGTTGCGCGACGTGCCGAGCGAGGTCGGGTGACCCTCGGAGTGCGCGAAGCTGGTCGCGGTGGTGCCAACGAGCGAGAAGGCGATGGCGACTGCGAAGAGGCTGGACTTGTTCATGGCGGGCTCCTTGAGAGGGTTGTGCATCCCTCCTTGAGCAGCATGCGTGCCAGACACTAGGTTGTTGAAACATAGTGGTTTTATCCGCGTTAAACCGGCCGACTCAGCCGCCTGAACCAGTTCACATCGGGCCGACAATCGTGTGCGCTCACGGCTCGTTGTTCTCCTCTGGCCGGGGTGGCTACTCGTGCTGCCTTCGTGAGAGAGTGCCTTTCGTGCCGGGCATCGGGCTCATCACCAACCCGCGGTCGCGGCTGAACCGGCGCGATCCGTCGCGTATCCAGCGGCTCGGCTACCTCATCGGGGCGCACGGGCAGGCCGAGGCCACGCACTCGCTCGACGATCTGCATCGCGTCTGCGAGGACTTCCACAAGGAGCGCATCGATATTCTCGGCATCTCGGGCGGGGACGGCACGCTGCACCACACGCTCACCGCGATGATCCGCGCCTACGGCACCGACGAGCTGCCGCCCATCGCGATCCTCCGCGGCGGCACGATGAACACCGTCGCCACGTCGTTCGGCATCCGCGGGGCCCCGCCGCGACTGCTCTTCGAACTCATCGACAAGCACAAGCGCGGTGTGCCCTTCGACGAGTTCACGCGGCCGCTCCTGCAGATCGACGACACGTTCGGGTTCATCTTCGGCAACGGGCTCATCTACAACTTCCTCGAGGCCTATTACGAGTCCGGCGATCCGTCGCCCGCCGTCGCGGCGCGCCTCGTGGCGCATGCCGCTTCGTCCGCGATCATCGGTGGTGCGCTCGCACGAAGGCTCTATCGCCGCGTGCACGCGAAGGTCACCGTGGATGGCGAGACGTGGGCACGCCAGGACTTCAGCGTCGTCGCGGCGTCGGTGGTCGACCAGATCGGGCTCGGCTTCCGGCCGTTCTATCGCACACGCGACCGGGCTGATCGCTTCCAGGTGCTCGGCATTCACACAGATGTGGTGGGCTTCATCTCCGAGCTGCCGCGCCTTCGCGCCGGAGCGCCGATGCGAAGAGACAAGGTGATCGACGCGCTCGCGCAGGAGGTCCTCTTCGAGTCCGACGAGGACATCGGGTACACCATCGACGGCGACACCTACCTCACCCGGCGCGGCGCGGGGCTGCGGGTGGCGCTCGGGCCGACCCTTCGCTTCATCCGCCTCACCGGCGACGCGCGCGGCGAGGAGCCGCTCTTGGAGTAGGCACACCGCCCAGAGTGCGAGGACGCGATGCCGGGTTTTGTACGGTGCGCTCCACTCCAATGATTGACCGCCGGCAACGCGGGTGGCACTCCTCGCTCATGCGCAGCTCCGCCCTCGTGCTCGTCGTCACGCTCGCCGGCGCCTGCAGCGAGCCCACGTTCGTCGCGCCGCTCCAGGGACTGCCCGTCGTGCACGCGTACGACGCGGATGCAGCGGCTCGTGGCTGGAACCTCCTGTCCGTCGACACGGTCGGCGAGCCTGCCATCCCGCGCATCGCGATCGAGAGCCTCTCGGTCGTGTGGCCCGGCGGAGAAAACTACCCGGGAACGTACTGGAGCGCGTTTCGTGAGCGCTACGGGCTCCACGAGGCGCCGTTCGACAACGATGGCCTGCCGCTCGGGATCCGTCCGGTCGGCAACTACGTGACGTTCGACTGCATGCTGTGCCACGCTGGCACCGTCGCTGGCACGGCCATGCTCGGGGTCGCGAACTCCACGCTCGACGTGCAAGGCCTGCTCGACGACCTCACCGCGGCGGCCAAGCTCGCGGGCATCGCGTCGCCCGTCAACCTGACCCACCGCACGGGTGCGGCCGGTGCCACCGACGCGGTCGGCATGGCCTTCGCGCTCGGCGGCTCCATCTATGGCGTCCCCGATGGCACCCTGAACGACGAGATCGGCTTCGAGCGCGCGCCCGCGTGGTGGCAGCTCAAGTACAAGATGCTCACGTTCAACGACGGCTCCGGGGATGCACCGTCGTTCCGCACCATGGCGGGTACGCTGCTGGCGTTCGGGCTCTCCGTCGATCAGATCGCGGCACGCAGCGCCGACTTCGAGGACATCGGCAACTGGATCTTGTCGCTCCCCGATCCGAAGTGGCCCTTCGAGGCGCTCCGTGAGAAGCCGTGGAAGCGCGGCCAGGTCGTCTTCGACCGGACGTGCTCGACGTGCCACGGCACGTACCACGATGGCGCGAGCTACCCGAACGTCGTCGTGCCCTACGGGGAGGTCGGTACCGATCCGGTGCGGACGCTCAAGTTCCGGAAGCAGGAGGCCGACGCCATCAACTCCACGTGGTTCGGCACGCCTCCGATGCGCAGCACCGACGGCTACCTCGCGCCCACGCTCGTCGGCATCTGGGCGCGCGCGCCGTACCTGCACAACGGCAGTGTCCCCGACCTGCAGAGCCTGCTCGACTCGGCGGCGCGACCGCCCGTGTGGCAGCGC
>JBDTCO010000006.1:0-104574 GCA_039923495.1 Polyangia bacterium | reverse complement strand
TCAACGCCTGCCTCAAGGACAAGTAACCACGTAGCGCCCCGGCGCTTCGAAGCCCTCCGACCTTCACGGGTCGGGGGGCTTTTTTTATGTCCGCGGGCTGAGGCCAGGTATGGCGTCCGGCCATCTGGGCTACGCTGGGTCCGTGTTCCAGCGCGCTCATGTCCGGCTCGTCCGGCTCGTTCGGCTTCGGCTCGTCCGTCTGCGCCGCGGCGATGGCATCCTCGCCGCCAAGCTCGGCTACAACCCCAACTCGTCGTCGCTCGGCGTGGACGTCACGTTCCTGCTCTTCGGCGTCTCCGCGATCGCGATGCTGACGCCGGTGTTCTCGCTCTTGCTGCGCAGGAAGAAGCCGGCCGCGTGAGGCGCTTTCGGCCCGAGCGCTGGGGCGGCATCGTGCAGCTCGAGACGCCGACGGCGCTCGTCTTCGTCGATCGGCAGAAGGCCAGGGAGCTCGGGCACGACGGCGGCGCCGCGTGGCAGGAGCCCGATGGACAGGCCGAGCGGCTCGGGGACACGCCCCTGTCCGCGCCGCTGGAAGCCCACCTCCAGCTCACCAACCACTGCGACGCCGGCTGCACCGGCTGCTACACGTCGGCGACGCCCGGGGGCCTGCCCCACGAGCACGACCTCGCCGAGTGGAAGAAGTCCATCGACGCGCTCGCCGAGGCCGGCGTGTTCCACCTCGCGCTCGGCGGCGGCGAATCGGCCACGTTGCCGTGGCTCGGCGAGATTGCACGCCATGCACGCGACCGCGGCATCGTGCCCAACCTCACGACCTCCGGCCTCTACGACGATGCGACGCTCGAGCGCCTCGTCGGCTGGGCACCGCTCTTCGGTCAGATCAACGTCTCGCTCGATGGCGTCGGTGCCACATACGCGGCCGTGCGCGGGCCCACCCGAGGCGGCGGGTTCGCCCGCGCCGATCGCGCGCTCGTCGCGTTGCGCAAGGTGCACCCCGACATCGGCATCAACGCGGTGCTCACGCGCACGAGCTATGACGACCTGCCCGCGCTGTTCGCCCACGCGAGGAAGCGCCGCGTCTCGCAGCTCGAGCTCCTGCGCTTCAAGCCCTCGGGTCGCGGCCGTCGCGACTACGAGGCGCAGCGCATGACCAACGAGCAGGCCGAGGGGCTGCTCCCGAAGATCCTCAAGCTCTCCGTGTGGAGACGCCTGCGCGTGCGGCTCGACTGCTCGCTCGTGCCGTTCATCGCGCACCGCAACCCGCCCGCGCGCCTGCTCCGCTTCTTGTCCATTTACGGCTGCGCTGGCGGCGATCACCTCGTCGGGGCCAAGGCCGATGGTCGCCTCACCGCGTGCAGCTTCGCGCCGCCGCCCGACGGCTCGGTGGAAAAGGTCGCCGACCTAGAGAGCTACTGGAACAAGCCCGACGCGTTCGGGGCCTTCCGCACCTGGCGCGATGCGGAGCAGCCGTGCGCGAGCTGCGAGTACCTCTCGCTGTGTCGCGGCGGCTGTCGCGTCGTCAGCCTGCACGAGACGGGGCGGCTCGACGCGCCCGATCCCGAGTGTCCACGCGTCAGGGCCCACGCGGCCACGATGCTGTCCACGCAACCGAGACGGAGCCTGCCGGTGCTTCCATGAGCGACGAACCCGAGAGCCGCCTCATCTTCGTCATCTCCGACGCCACCGGCGAGACCGCCGAGAAGGTCGTGCGCGCCGCGCTGCTGCAGTTCGCGGGGGTGCCGGTGCAGATCCGCATGTACACGCGCGTGCGCCTCGAGGCCGAGATGCGCGCCATCGTGCTCCGCGCCAAGGAGCAGCACGCGCTCGTCGTGTTCACCGTCGTGTCGAACGCGCACCGCGAGATCCTCCGCAACCTGTGTGAGGACGAGAGCGTCGACTCGGTCGATCTCATCGGCGCGCTGATGGCGAAGCTCGCGGGCTTCCTGAGCCAGCAGCCGCGCGGCGTGCCGGGCCTCTTGCACACCATCTCCGACGAGTACTTCCGCCGCATCGAGGCCGTCGAGTTCACGGTCCGCAACGACGACGGCAAGGAGCCGCGCAACCTGCCGAAGGCCGACCTCGTGCTCGTCGGTGTGAGCCGCACGTCGAAGACGCCGCTGTCGACGTTCCTCGCCCAGAAGGGCTACAAGGTCTCGAACGTGCCGCTCGTGCTCGGCATCCCCGCGCCCGAGGAGCTTTTCGCCATCGACCAGGACAAGATCTTCGGGCTCACCATCAAGCCCGATCAGCTCTCGCAGATCCGCCAGGCGCGCCTCAAGCACCTCGGCATGCCGCCGGACACGAGCTACGCGCAGCGCGATCACATCGCGCAGGAGATAAAGTACGCGCAGCAGATCTTCCGCGACCATCCCAGCTGGCCGATCATGGACATCACCGGCAAGGCCGTCGAGGAGACGGCCGCCGACATCATGCGCATCAAGAAGGACCGCGAGCTCGCGCGCAAGGAAGGCGCGAAGTAAGGACGCGCCGGGCTACTTCGGTGCGTTGCGGCAGGGGAACGGCGTCGGATTGCCGGTGCCGCCGTAGTACAGCGCGCCGCCGGCCGCGTCCTTCGAGAAGCTCATCGTGAAGAGACGGCACGCGTCGGGGTCACGCGGTGCCGGATGGGCTGCCACACGGCCGACGGTCCCCGCGATCTTCCCGCGGGGATGAGGCTAATGCTTGACGATGACGATGAGCACGATCGCCAGGATCGCCAGGAGGCCGACCACGCCACCGACGGCGATGAGCCCGCGCTGGACCGCCGCCCGATCGTAGCCCTGGCGTTCCTCGTCGAGCTCGGCGATGCGTGCCTCTCTTTGCGACGCGACGGTCTGGAGCTCGTCGAGCGCGCGGTACAGCGGCGAGAATGCGCCACCGCTCTGCGTTTCGTCCATGCGGTGAAGGCTGAGCAGCGTGCCCGTCGCGACGAGGCGCAGACGCACGCCGCGCTCGGCCGCGAGCCTCGTCCCGTCCTGCTCGACGTGCTCGAGCTCGAGGCTCGCCAGGGTCTGCGCACTGGTCTTTCGCGCCGCATCGAGCTCTGCCTCCTGCACCGCGACCTGCTGATGCTCGTCGGCGAGGTGCTTCTCCAGCTCCGCGAGCGGGGCATCGTACGCGCGCGCCTTGCCGTGCTGCTCCTCGACGAGCGGCGCGTGGCCGTCGATCTCGGTGCGGGCGATCTCGGCCTGCTCGCGCGCCATCGACACGGCAGCCTCGCCACCGCCCTTGGCGGGCGGCGTGGTCTCGGCCTTCGCCACGCGCAGCAGGAGCTGCTGCAGCTTTCGCTCGGCGGAACGCAGCTTCAGCTCGAGCTCGCGGAGCGTCTGCTCCTCGACCTTCTGCGCGCGTCGCTGCTCGGTCACCTGCTCGACGAGCTTCTTCACCTCGTTCTGATGCTTGCCGATCTCGCTCTTGCGCTGCGACTCCTCGTCGGCCCAGCGACTACGCTCGGCCTCGACGGCGAGATCGAGCCGCGCGAGCTCGTGCTCCGCTGCGATGCGCTTCTGCTCGTCCGCATCGGCCCGGTCGAGCTCTGGCTTGAGCTCTGGCGGTCGCGGCTGCATCTGCCACGCGGCCTCGCCGAGATCTCGCAGCGCCTGATCGACCCGTCGCTGGTCGTCGTGCAACAACCCACCCAGCGCGCGCTTCGCGTTGTGGCGCGACCAGATCGCACGCGCCAGCGGTACGAGGTACAGCACCGACGGCCAGATCTTCTGGGGTGGGTGTGGCGGCATCTCAGCGACGTCGATGGGCAGCTGTGCGATGGGCTCGACGCGCGACTGCGTGGGCCGTCGCGTGGAGCGCGTCGGCAACTCGAGCGGCTCCGCCTCGGGCAAGAGCGGCACCTGTCCGTCTGCCTCGAGGCGCGGAGCCTCGGGCAGCGGAGGCGCGAGCCCACTCAGCGAGCTGGGTCTGCTCAGCGACAGCACGGAGCGCGGCGGGGTCTTCGCCATGGGCGGCGGCGGCAGTGGCATGGGTGGTGGCGGCAGCGGCATCGGCGGCGCGCGGCCATCACCACGCGGACGCGGCGTCGGTGCGGGCACGTGCACGGGTGGCACGCGGATCTGCGTGTCCGTGGCGTCGAGCGCACCGAGCTCCGGCTCGGGCAGCGGCGGGCGCACCGGGAGGTTCGGCATGGTGCGGATCGCGGTGTCGGCGTTGTCGACGGGATCGTCGTCGTAGCGCGGCACCTGCTCCGTGGTCTCGGGTGCTGGCGCGAGGCGCGCCTCCTCGTCGGTGTAATCCTGCTGCTGGACGCCGTCGTGCCGGAGCGTCGGCCCTTCGACACGCGTCGCCGCGTCGCGATCCAGCGGGCGCGCCGGGATGCCGAGCAGCGTGCCACTCCGCGCGCGCGACCCCGTGTCCACCACGAGCTGCGGCGTCGCCGGCTCGACCGGCGGATCGACCCGCGTGAGCGGCGCGGGTGCAGGCGTCAACGGACGGGTGCGCGCGAACGGCCTCGGCGCACGCCGCGGCGGCACCGCCGGGATGCTGCGCATGGCCGGCGCGACCGGCGCCGTCGCCACCACCGGCAGCTTCCGCCCACAGTGAGCGCACTCGGACGCATCGTCCGAGTTCTCCTGCGCACAGAACGGGCAGAACCGCATGGGCGGATGCTAGTCGAGGACACTGCCAATCGCGAGATAGTAACGGAAGGTGTTGGGCTCGATGCCGTAGGCCACGTCGAAACCGATGAGCGGGAGCACGACGCCGCGCAGGTACATGCGGATGCCCACGCCGACGCCGTTGTTCCACGACTGCCGCACGACGCCCGACGGCGTGTCGGGCAGGTAGTCGCGGAAGCCTCTGCCGTACGTCACGAGGCGCGAGCCTGTGCTCGTCTGCGCGGGCAGCCTGCGGAACCACGTGAGGTTCGTGTCGTAGAAGCCGATGCCGCGCACCGAGAGGCCGAGCACGGTGAACAGCGGCACGAGGTACTCGACGCTCGCGTGCGCGGAAGTGTCCCCGCGGAACTGCCGGTAGACGGTGCCGCGCAGCGTGTAGTCGATCGCGCCGACCTCGATCTCCTGCTTGAACGGCGGGGAGAAGTCGAGGTCACCGCCCCAGCGCAGGATGAGGTTGTGCTGCTTGAAGAAGCGGAACGCGTAGACCCCGGTCAGGTTGAGCAGGTGATAGTCCCAGTTGTCGCCGAGCCACTTCGGGCCGTACTGCCACGTGAGCGAGAGCTGTAGGCCCTTCTGCACGCCGTTGACCTTGCTGCGGCTGTCCCAGCCCATGCTCGTGGTGATCGTGTTGTCCCAGCCCGAGCTCGACGGCGCCACGCACGAGCCCTGGGACGCGACGACGTCGGAGGTGCCGTATCCGTTCACGTTCGTGGTGTTGAAGCAGTCGGGCGAGCGCGTCCAGTCGTAGTAGGCCTTGAGGCGCACATCGATGTGGAAGCGGCGCGCGAGAAGGACGCCCACCTGTGCGCCGAGCCCGATGGTGTCGAGGTTGGTCTGGCGCTCGACGCGCGGGTTCGACAGGTGCCCGCGCGCGTACTCCACGATGGTGTCGCGACGCAGGATCGCGTCGACGCGGTAGTAGAACGGCGTGTTGTGGATCGACGGGTCGATCCACACCGCGAGCAGCATCTTCTCGGCGGTGGTGTAGTCGGCGTAGACGAGCAGCTTGATGCCGCGGCCCAGCAGGTTGTTGTGCGCGAACGCCGCGCCGCCGCCGTAGTTGCGCGCCTGGTACGAGAAGATCGGTGCCACCACCCACGGGAACTTGTCCTTCGCGCGGATGACGACGCGCACGCCCCTGCCCGCGTTCTTCGGCGACGGCGCCTCCCAGGTGATCGCGACGTCCTTGAAGAGCCCTGTCGAGTAGAGGCGCACCGTGGCCTCTTCGATCATCGACCCCGAGAGCACCTGCCCCACGCGCAGTCCCGACACGTACTCGATGGTGTTGCTCAGCGTGCGCGAGTTGTCATCGACGCGGATCTCCGCGATCGGCTGCCCGAGGCCCTCGACCTTCGACGTGATCGCGGTCGGAGGCGCGACGACGTCGTCGACGCTCTTGCCGGCGGGCACGAAGATCTCCTGCATGTGCTCACCCTCTGGCGGCGCGTGTTTCGGCTGATCCGGATCGTCGGGCAGCGGCAGTGGCGCAGCGGGTGGCACGACAGGAGGCTTCGGCTCCTCGCCGAGGATGTGGATCGTCGAGCCCCCGCCCTCGGACTCTGGCTCTGGCTCCTGCGCGGACGCCGCGACGAGCGCGAGCGTCATCACGAGCGAGGCGACGAGGACGCGCGTGCGGCGGAGCACGTCACGAGTATCTCTCTCGACACCACGGCATCGCAACGCGCAGTCGACGTGGCCGCCGCGCCGCCGCAGGCCCACCCATGTAAGATGGCCGCCGATGAAGACCCGGCGTATCGCAGCTCCGCTCTGCATCCTTCTTGGTGCCTCGCAGCTCGCGCTCGCGGCCGACGCGCCGCCGCCCGAGGCGAAGCAGGCCTTCGCCGATGGAAAATCGGCCTACGAGCGCGGCGAGTTCGAGCTCGCGCTCGCGCTCTTCCAGCGCGCGCAACGCCTGTCGCCGGCGCCGAGCCTCCACTACAACATCGGCATGGCGGACGAGCGCCTCGGCCGCTACGAAGACGCGGCGCACGCCTTCGATCTGTACCTTCAGCAGATTCCTCCGCCGCAGAACGACGGGGATCGCACCTTTCAGGACAACCTGCGCGCTCGCGCCTCGGCCGATCACGCGCGCGGCGTGCGCCCGTCGCTGGAGCCACCGCCGCAGCCGGTCGTGCCGCCGCAGCCCGTCGTGCAGCAGGCTGGCGCTCCGTACGCGCCGTATCCGTATTACGGCTACGGCTATCCCTACTCGATGCCGCGCGCGATCCCGCCCGTCACGAAGCAGCAGCACATCACGAGGGCGCGGCATCGGCGCAACACCGGGATCGCGCTCACCGCCACGGGGCTCGGGCTCGTGATCATCGGCGGCATCTGCATCGGCACCGTCATCAACGACGACCACTCCTACAGCGCCAAGCTCGGGCTCGCATATGGTGGCGCCTTCGCCGAGCTCCTCGGCGTGCCCCTCACGATCGCGGGCGCCGTCGTGTGGGGTACGGGTCAGACGCAGCTCAACGCAGCACGCCGAGCGCCCGATGACGGCTCGACGGCACGCAAGGCCGCGCTCGACCTCGCGGTGCCGCAGGTCCGTCCATACGGTGGTGCGCCGCAGACGATCTTCTCGACGCCGGCGCTCCGCTTCTAGCCGCCGCGTTGCCGCCAGTCGCGGCGCCGTGGTACCACGACGACCATGAGCGCCGTCTCCGAGAGCAAGAAGATCATCGAGCACGCGCTTGGCAAGAGCCAGGCGTTCCAGAAGATCGACGAGCACCTGTACCTGGTTCGCCAGGGCTCGAGCTACGTCATGATCAGCGTCGTCCCCACGGGCAAGGGCTCGAAGCACGACGACAAGGCGATCGTGCGCACGGTCGCGCAGGTGGCGTCGGGCATCCGGCCCGAGGCGTCGCTGTTCCGTCAGCTCCTCATCCTCAACGGCAAGCTGCGCTTCGGCGCCTTCGCCTACGTGCCCGACGGCAACGTCATCCTCTTCCACCACTCGATGCTGGGCGGCGTCACGATGGACGAGCGCGAGCTCATCGCCACCGTGCACGATGTCGCCGTCGTCGCCGACGAGTACGACGATCGCATCGTCGCTCGCTACGGAGGGGCCCGCATGCAGGACGTCGTCGAGCGCACCGCGATGCAGCAGCTCTTCGGCGTCGAAGAGGGCGCCGATCTCGTGGACGAGCTGTAAGGCGATGCACACCGAATCCAAGCACCTCGAGACGCTGGCGGTTCACGCGGGGCAGGCGCCCGAGCCGATCACCGGCGCCATCTCGGTACCGATCTTCCTGACCTCGACGTACGTGCAGAACGGACCCGGCGAGCACAAGGGCTTCGAGTACTCGCGCTCGCACAACCCCACGCGCTACGCGCTCGAGGCCAACCTTGCGGCGCTCGAGGGCGGCAAGCACGGCTTCGCGTTCGCATCCGGCTGCGCGGCGACCACGACGGTTCTGCACCTTTTGTCGGCGGGTGATCACGTCGTCGCTGGCGACGATCTGTACGGCGGCACGTACCGCATCTTCGAGCGCGTGATGAAGCAGCTCGGCATCTCGACGACGTACGTCGATCCGCGCCACACCGATGGCTTCCGCGAGGCGATGCGGCCCAACACGAAGCTCGTGTGGGTCGAGACGCCGACCAACCCGCTGCTCAAGCTCTGCGACATCGCGGCCGTCGCGCAGATCTGCCGCGACAAGAGGGTGCCGTTCGCCGTCGACAGCACGTTCATGACGCCGATGCTGCAGCGCCCGCTCGATCTGGGCGCGACGATGGTGGTGCACTCGACGACGAAGTACCTCAACGGGCACGCGGACGTCGTGGGTGGCGCGGTCATCACGTCGGACGAGACGATCTGCGAGCGGCTCCAGTTCATGCAGAACGCGATCGGCGCGGTGCCCTCGCCGCTCGACTGCTTCCTCGTGCTGCGCGGCACCAAGACCCTCGCCGTGCGCATGCAGCGCCACGTCGAGAACGCGATGAAGCTCGCGCTCTGGCTCGAGTCGCACCCGGCTGTCGAGAAGGTCACGTACCCCGGCCTGCCGTCGCACCCGCAGTACGCGCTCGCGCAGAAGCAGATGAAGGCGCCCGGCGGCATGCTGGCGTTCGTGCTCAAGCCGTCCCTCAACAAGAGCGCGCTCGAGCGGGCGCGCGGCATGCTGCGCGCGACGAAGCTGTTCGCGTGCGCGGAGAGCCTCGGCGGTGTCGAGTCGCTCATCGAGGCGCCCGCGCTCATGACCCACCTGTCCATCCCGCAGGCCACGCGCGAGCAGCTCGGGATCGCGGACGGGCTCGTGCGCGTCTCCGCGGGCATCGAGCACATCGACGATCAGATCGCGGACCTCGAGCAGGCTCTGGTTCTCGCGGACCACTGACATCATTGTCCGGGTCGCGTCGCGTGCTCCAGACACGCGGATCGAGTGATCTCGACACGTTGCCTCTGTGAACCACCGCGGCCCGCTCGCTGCACTGGAGCGAGGCATGAAGATCCTCGTGTCCTTCGCCCTCGTCGCCTCGCTCGCCGCCTGTCAGCCGGGTGGAGGCCAGCAGCCCTACGACGAGACCCACAACATCCCCGACGTCGCGTGCGCATCGCCCGAGGTCACGTGCGCCCGCTGCGGGGCCGACGAGGTGTGTGTCGAGCTCGCGGTCAAGGAGCAGACGCTCGCCGCGTGCGTGAAGACCTGCGACGCCAGCACCGACTGCCAGGCCGGGATCGAGTGCGCATCGAGCAAGCAGGTCACCGGAGTCGACACGAAGGCACAGGTCCGCTTCTGCGCGGACGCACGCCTCGACATCGACACGTGCGGCTGGTGGAGCGCGAACGTGCCGCCCGCGATCAGCTGCGATAACGCCGCAAAGTGCGTCGGCAACGATCTACAGCAGGGCTACGGTCGCGAGGATCAGCTGTGGTGCGGCACGAAGACGACCCACTGCGACAATGGCTGCGTCACCGACTGCACCGGCACGCACTGCGAGTAACTCACGCGGACTCCTTGCGGGTGTCCAAGGACGTTGGGGTCTCGACGGCAGGTGTCCGGTTCTCGACGGGCAGCGCGAGGCCCCAGTGGCGCATCCACTGCTGCGCCGCGAACAGGAACGAGAGCAGCACGTTGATGAGCGGCTCGGTCTGGTAGATGACCCAGCCCCAGTGCGGGTTGTAGTCGGTGTCGCGGAAGCGATAGAGCACGCCGCCGAACGTCGTCGCGGCGCCCGTGGTCTCGGGAATCCACGCCTGCGCGAAGGCCCAGCCCCACCCCGAGAACGGCCAGAACCAGTAGATCGGGAAGTTGTACGTGATGGTGTCCATGCAGATGTGCAGCGCGTAGCCGAACACGAGCCCGCCGAGCGCGCGTCGGTACGGGATCTTCAGCACCCACCAGATGAGCGGCGAGACGAGGGTGCAATAGGCAAGGCCGAACAGCGGCGTGTGCCAGAAGTTCTGCGGCTCCCACTTGCCGACGGGGACCGCGCCATTGATCTTCAGCACGAGCATGTCGAAGGGATGACTGAACCCTCCGAGCAGCTGGCTGCCGACGAGCATCGCGACGAAGAACCGCTGGCCCTGCGTGCCGCGCCAGTATTTCCACACGAAGTAGAGCCCGGCGATGTTGCCGGTCCAGTCGATGTAGAGCGCGGCCGCCTCCTTCGGATCCGCGTGGTGGATCCAGAAGACGAAGAACGCCATCACGAGGATGTAGTAGGCGATGAGGCGGAAGGTCGTGCGAACGGGAATGAGCCCGGTCGTGCCGGCGACGACGCCGGCGGTGGCCAGGTGGCCGATGACGGTCATGGGATGTGCTCCTGTTTGGCTGGACGTTCTGCGAGGCAGCGGCCAGCGCGGGCGATACTACTTCTGCGCGAGCTCGTCGTCCCAGGTTCCGGTGTGCAGCGAGTCGGTGATCCGGCGCACGAGCGCCTCCGGCACCTCGACCGGCGGCAGCGTGCGGAAGATGTCCACGGCGTCGTGCGACTTGATCTCGTTGTTGAACGGCCGAAGGTTCTTGCGGAGCGTGGCCTCGGCGTTGAGCGGCGGCGCGATGAAGCCCTTGCGCAGCGCGACCCCGATGCGCGACGGGCAGTGACACGGGTTGCGCGGATCGATGTGCTCGCAGCGCGGCGCGAGGTGATCGCCGATCTTCTTGCGCGCGCGCGAGAGGCGCACCTTGAAGGCGCTCTCCTTGATGTCGAGCGCGATGGCGGCCTCCGCGTCAGTCTTGCCCATCACCGACGAGAACACGAACGCGACGCGCTCGCCGGGCGAGAGGCAGTTGATGACCGAGGTCATGCAGCCCTGCTTGAGCTCCCACAGCAGGAACTCGCGCTGCGGAGACGTGAGCGACGCGACCTCGTTGGTGCGCGTCGCCTCGGAGCGCAGCGTGTCGTCGAGCAGATCGAAGTCGACCTCCGGCTCGCTCGGCAGCCGCGACGTCACGAGGTGCGCCGCGATCTTGAGCAGCCACAGCTCGCGCTCGTTCGCATCCGTGGGTGGCTTGCCGATGACGGCGCGCTGGAACGTCTGGTAGGTCGCACGCTGCGCATCGATGGCAGACAACGTCATGCGCGAGCAGAGGTTGAACACGGCGGGGAGATGCGGCAACAGGGCCGGTTCGTTCGATTCGCTCATGTGGTTTGCGCCGAGGCGCTCACACGCTCACCGCGCTGCGAAGTGTACGCGGTCCGACGGAGCCCTTCAAATTGTACCGGTGACGACGCGTGTGTTCAGGAGCGCCTGAGCGACGGGGATTGCGCCGCTCGATCCGATCGAAGCCGCGCATCTTCCACCTCATCTCCGGTGAAGAGCTCGAGCTCGCGCGTGATCTTGCGCAGCATGTCCGCTTTCTCACGGTAGGGCAGGAATGTGGACTTCCAGCCATCCACGATGATCTCCTTGAGGTCGGCGAGCTCGAGCCCGAACGTGCGGTGCACGAGGTGCAGCTCCTTCGACACCGTGGTGTCCGTGACGAGGCGGTTGTCGGTGTTGATCGTGACGCGCAGACCGTAGCTGTAGAAGAACGGCAGCGGGTGCGATGCGAGGTCGGGCGCCGCGCCGGTCTGGATGTTCGACGACAGGCAGATCTCGAGCGGGATGCGGTGGTCGTTCACGTAATTGAGGAGGTCACCATTCTCGCGAAGACGCGTTCCGTGACCGATGCGATGCGCGCCGCAGGCGTGGATCGCCTGTGCGATCGACTCCGGACCGTACGCCTCTCCCGCGTGCGCAGTGCAGTTGACGTTGTTGTCGAGGATGAGCTGGAACGCCTGCCGGTGATCCTTCGCTGGATAGTTGTACTCGGCGCCCGCGAGATCGAAGGCGACGACGCCGCGGTTCTTGAACGCGATGCACAGCTCCGCCATGCGCAGCGACGCCTCGGGGCTGATGCTGCGGATGCCGCAGAGGATGACGCCCGAGCGCACGCCGAAGTCGCGCTCACCCCTGCGCAACCCCTGGATCACGGCCTCGACGATCTCGGCGAGCCGTAGCCCCTTCTGCGTGTGCAGCATCGGAGAGTAGCGGACCTCGATGTACTGAACGTTCTCGCGCGCGCAGTCCTCCGCGAGCTCGTACGCGGCACGAAACAGCGCCTCCTCCGTCTGCAACACCGAGAGCGTGACGTCGAACGCCTTGAGGTAGTCTTCCAGGGAGCCGCACACGTCACCCGCGTAGATGTGCGCGAACAGCTTTTCCGGATCCTCGGCGGGAAGTCGCACCTTCTGCTGCGCCGCGAGATCGAGGATCGTGGAGATGCGGAGCGATCCATCGAGGTGACAGTGGAGGTCCGTCTTCGGTAGCTTCTCGATGTAACTCAGCGACAGTCCCATGTGTTTGTGTAGCCTGGAAGGTGACCCATGGCCAAGACCCATTCCCCCGAGTTTCTGAAGCTGGTCGACGCAGCAAAGCAGCGCATCACCGAGATCACCGTCGACGAGGTCCTCGCCCGACGCACGCGTGGCGATGCGTTCCACCTCCTCGACGTGCGTGAGGACGGCGAGTGGCACGCCGGCCACGCGACCGGCGCCGAGCACATGGGGCGCGGCGTCATCGAGCGCGACATCGAGATGGTCGTCCCCGACAAGGGCACGCCCATCGTCCTTTACTGCGGAGGTGGCTTTCGCTCCGCGCTCGCAGCCGAGAGCATCCAGAAGATGGGCTACACCAACGTCCGCTCGATGGCCGGCGGCTGGTCCGAGTGGCTCGCGCGCGGGGGCGGCAAGGTCTGATGCTGCGCGAGACCAGGCCCGACGACGCGCACGATCGCATCCCGTTCGACTCGAAGGCCGTGCATCGCGGGCTCGCGCAGCTGCTCACCGAAGCGCGGCTCGGGCACGCGTGGATCGCCTCTCCGATGACGAAGCGCATCTCGTGAGGTACCTCGCCCTGTTTGCGTTGCTCGCCGGCTGCATCGCACACAAGCCGCACAAGGCCGTGTGGACCGACGATCAGGTCGAGATCGAGCGCATGGCCGCGCTCCTGCCCGCCACGCTGCCCGGGGGATGGACGTCGAGCGGCGCGCCGAAGCTGTCGATCGAGCGCGCGCGCCTCGTCACCGAGCGCAAGACGCAGGCCTCGCGCCTCATGGCCGAGCGCATCTACCACGGGCCGGACGGCAAGGTCGCCACGATCGATGTCGTCGGCGGTGAGCTCAGCGTCGAGCATGCGTTCCTCGACCCCGACGTCGAGCATCCGTTCCGCGCCGACTCGCCCGAGGCCTGGCGCACGACGTCGACGCGCGGCTTCCGCACCCGCATCGGCGAGCCGCACACCACCCCGATGACGAGCGAGGCCTACGTCCTCGTCGGCACCGAGCACACCGTCGACATCAGCGTCACCAGCGCAGCGGTCGGTGAGTCCGCCCAGCTGGCAGCCGCCATCGCCCTCGAAAAGCTCTAGCCGATGGTGCGCGTCGCGTCCCCTTTCCGGGGGCGTGCGCGACGGGCCAGGAAGAGCGTCGAGAGTGCCGCGAGCAGGGTGACGATGCAGCCCAGCACGAAGGTACGCGGGAGGTAGCGGACGGTGACGGTGCCCGCCGTCGGGGGGAGCTCGACCGCGAGGCGGCCGCCGTCCTTGTCTGCGGGCCACTTGTCGCCCCAGCGCTTCACGCTGCCGACGCTGGCGTGGAAGTGCTCGCTCCAGTTCATGTCGAGCAACAGGGTCGTGGGGCGCGTGGTGGTGAGTGTCACCGTGTAGCCGTTGGGGGTCCACTCGATACGATCCACGCGACCCGCGGACGGATCCTCGAGGCGCGCCTGCGGCACGTCGCCGAGCTCGAGCGCCTTCGCCCGGGTGAGCGGCGCTTCCTCGTCGCAGCCGACGTCGCCGCGGTTGGCGTAGACGAGCGGGAGCATCTGGCTCCAGTGGCCCTGCACCTGCTGGAAGCTCGCGTGGGAGATCGGGGGCGCCGGCAGCATGAACACCCCTGTGAACGCGCGGTTCGCGAAGACGACGCCGTCGAGCGCGAGCAGGCCGAGCACGACGAGAACGATGGAGCGCCCGGAGATCCGTTCCCGCAACGCTTCGACACCGGCGCCCGCGAGCAAGGAGAGCGCGAGCGCGACCAGCAGCACGTAGCGCGACGGCGCACGCAGATCACGAAGCACCGGCACGTGCCGCATCACCCACCACGGTCCGTACGGCAACGCGTCGCCCATCGCCACGCCAACGCCGACGAGCGCGACGAGCAGCACCGTGAGGTCGAGGCGCTGCGTCGGGAGCGTGCGCTTCCACAGCGCGATCCCGCCGAGGACGATGAGCGGCCACGCGAGGAGCGGCAAGCGCCAGACATACTCGTGCAGCGCGTAGCGCTGCCCCGGGAGCTTGCCGGCGACGTCGAGGCTCACCGCAGCCCGCAGCAACGACACGAGGCCGAAGCGATCAGTCTCGACGGTGTGGCGCGGGTGATCGATCGCGAACTCGAGCGCGGGCAGGATGCGGTACGCACCGAACGCGAGCGCGCACACGCCGGCCGTGACGGCGACGCCCAGCGGCCGCGCGGTCTTCAACGTCACGACATCGACGACGATGATGGCCGCGAGGCACACCGCGGCCATCACGGCCGTCGACGTTCCGCCCGTCAGGACGATGAGCGCGGCCACTGCACCGGCTGCGACGGCCCAGCGGAGATCATCGAGTCCTCGACGGTAAAAGCACACGAGGTACGGCAGCAGCGTCGCACCGAAGAACGAGACGTGGCCGATCGCGAAGTGTGCGACGACCCAGCCCGACAGCCCGAACGTCAGCGCGCTGGCGAGGGACGCCTCGCCGCCGAGGCCGCTCTGTCGCGCGAGGCGATACATGCCGTCGAGGCCGAGCGCGATGAACAGCACCATCATGAGCTTCGTACCGACCGCGGTACCGAACAGCACGACGAGCAGAAACGCGGGCGAGCCTGCGATGGACTGCGGGTTGGCGAGCTGCGCCTCGCCTCCGCACATCCACGGATCGTAGAGCGGCGCCTGGTGGAACCAGGCGATGTTGCGGCGCGCGGCCTCCATCGCGCTCTCGAAGTAGCGAAAGTCGTAGCCGCCCGAGAGGAAGCCGGGGTGCTGCCACAGCGCGGCGGTCGCGACGAGCGCGAGCGTGACGAGCGCGAGCGTGCGGAAGCGACCGCTCACGTCAGGCGACGCGGCGCTCGATCCAGTCGACGAAGCGCGACTCGAGCATCGCCTTGCCGCTGTGACCCTCGAGGCGATTGATCTCCTGCACGCCCGTGGGTGACGTGATGTTGACCTCGGTGAGGTGACCGCCGATGACGTCGAGGCCGACCCAGTAGAGGCCGTGCTGCTTGCACCACGCGCCGACCTCGTCGCAGATCTGCTGCTCGCGCGACGAGAGCGGCGACCTCACCGCGGAGCCGCCGACGTGCAGATTGCCGCGGTTGTCGTCGGAGCGCGGCACGCGCAGCACCGAACCGATGGGCTCGCCGTCGAGGAGCAGGATGCGCTTGTCGCCCTCGCGCGCGGCGGGCAGGTAGCGCTGCGCCATGACCCACTTGCGCTCGCCCATAGACACCGACTCGAAGATGACCTGCGCGTTGCGGTCTTCCTGCTTCACGAAGAAGACGCCCGCGCCGCCCGCACCATCGAGCGGCTTCACGATCATCTCGCCGCCGAGCTGACCGAGCAGCTCGCGGAGGCGCGCGACCGAGCGCGTGACATACGTCTCGGCGATGAGCTTCGGAAACTCGAAGATGGCGAGCTTCTCGTTCCACGTGCGCAGCGACGCCGGATCGTTGACGACGAGCGTCCTGCCCCTGGCGCGATCGAGCAGCAGCGTGGACGTGAAGTAATCCACGTCGAACGGCGGATCCTTGCGCATGAGCACGACCTGGTAGCTCGAGAGTGCCTCGCGCCTGCCCGCCGACAGCACGAACGGCGGTCGTGCGCGCTCGGCCTTTTCCACCCTCGTGACCGTCGCGAACGTGTGCTCGCCGTCGAGCTCGAGGTGACGTGGCTCGCAGATCGCGACCTCGTGACCGCGCCCGAGCGCCTCCATCATGATGACGAGCGTCGTGTCTCCGTCGGGGTTCACGAGCTCGGGCGGATCCATGACCACGAGGATGCGCATCAGGCGGTGCCTTCCGGCTCGGTGACCTCGGCGGGCTTCTGCGGCAAGAGGTGTTCGAGCCCGTGCTTGCGGAGTCGGTAGTAGAGCGTGGAACGGTTGATACCGAGCTGACGCGCGGCCTGCGCGATGTTGTTCTGGTTGCGCTCGATGGCGGCGATGATCTCGGCGCGCTCCTGCTCGTGAAGGCGCGCCTGCAGGGGACGACCCGATACCGCCTGCGGCACGACGTGCGGCACGGGCATGGGCGTGTTGCTCTGCGCACGACGACCGAAGTCGAGATCGGTGGACGTCACGTCGGGCCCGCGCGCGACGATGATGGCGCGCTCGACGACGTTCTCGAGCTCGCGCACATTGCCCGGCCAGCCGTACTGGCTCATCGCGCCGAGCGCGCTGGCGTCGAAGCCGCGCACGCTCTTGCCCGTCGTGCGGTTGAACTTCCCCACGAAGTGCTCGACGAGCCGCGGTAGATCTTCGGTGCGCTGGCGCAAAGGCGGCAGCGTGATGGGGAAGACGTTGAGGCGGTAGTAGAGGTCCTCGCGGAACTTGCCCTGCGAGATGAGCTCCTCGAGGTTGCGGTGCGTCGCGGAGACGACGCGGACGTCGACGCGCACGGTCTCGGTGCCACCGACGCGCTCGAACTCACGCTCCTGCAGCACGCGCAGCAGCTTGACCTGCACCTCCATCGGGATGTCGCCGCACTCGTCGAGGAACAGCGTGCCACCCTCGGCGAGCTCGAAGCGGCCGGGGCGCCGCGCGACCGCACCGGTGAACGAGCCCTTCTCGTGACCGAAGAGCTCACTCTCGAGCACGCCCTGCGCGAGCGCCGCACAGTTCACGCGCACGAACGGCTTGTTCTCGCGCTGCGAGTTGATGTGGATGGCATGCGCGACGAGCTCCTTGCCGGTGCCCGTCTCACCGCGGAGCAGCACCGTGGAGTTGGTGGGCGCCACCTGCTCGACCTTGTCGAGGACCTCCTTGAGCGCCGGCGCGTCGCCGATGATCTGGCCGAAGTCGAACTCGCCATGCATCTCGCGCGAGAGATAGCCTGCGTACTGCGCGAGCTGTTCCTGGAGCCGCGCGTTCTCACGACGAAGATGGAAGCGCTCGATGGCCTGCGTGAGCACGCCCTTCACTTCCTTGCTGTCCCAGGGCTTGGTGATGTAGCGGTACACCTGGCCGAGGTTGATGGCCTCGATGAGCACTTCTTGGTCGGTGTACGCCGTGAGGATGATGCCCACCGCGTCCGGCCGGATGCCCTGGGCGGCGCGCAGGAACTCGAGACCCGTCATCTTCGGCATGCGCTGATCGCTGACGATGACGGCGAAGTCGTGCGCCTCGAGGAGCCCGAGGGCCTCGGCCCCCGAGGACGCCGTGAAGATCTGGAAGACGCGCTTGAAGTTGAAGCGGAACGCATCGAGGTTGTCGACCTCGTCGTCCACGACGAGGATCGGGTACCGCTGGAGGTCCGTCATCGAGTCGCCATCGCGGCTCCACGGTATCAAAAAACAGACGTCAAAAGTGCGCGCGCGCCGTCCGGTGGCGCAGCACGCCCGCCGCCACGACGGCCGCCGCGATGCCCATCGCGGCGAGCGAAAGTGACAGCGCATGACGCTGCGGGGGCGGCTCGACGCTCACGCCACGAGCCCCGCGGATGCTCACACCGGACGGCGGGCGGCAAGGTGGACCGTAGACCCGCTGCGCCTCGAGCCGGTTGGCGAGCACGTGGCGCTGCTGCAGCGAGAGCATCGGGTAGAGGCTGCCGAGCAGGCGCACGAGCGCGTCGTGCTGCGATGCTCGACACGGGATCATGGTCGCGGTGTGCGCAGGGCGAGGCTGGTACGAGACGGGGCGCATCGCGTAGCCCGATAGCCCCAGCAGGACGACGAGCATCGCACCACCCAGCGACGCCATGCCGCCCGGATGATCGTGGCCTGCTGCGCGCTCCACACCAACGAGGACGGACGCGCAGCCGAGCCCCGCGATGGGCACCTGCACGAGACACGCGGTCGCGAGGCCGAACGGCACGAAGCCGAGCTGCCGCTCGAGCAGCCTCGTGAGCACGCAGGAGCAGCCCGAGAACAGCACCGCCGCGCCCGTCCAGGAGAAGAAGCGCGCGGTCCACGTCGAGGCGCGGGTCCGCCACGCCGCGATGAGCGCCCCGAATACGACGCCCAGCTCGACGAAGAGCCGCCGCGCCTCGTGCGCCGCGGGACCGAGCGCGCGCGGCGCGAGGATGTCGGTGAGCGGAGGAGCGAGCCCCAGCCCGTCGAGGGTCGTGAGCAGGTGCGCGAGGCCGGCGTGGATCGCCGACGCTGCCACCACCGAGCACGCCACCACCCCCACGAGCTCCCCGATCCGAGACGTGGTCCACATCCTGTCGCGCAGTTTCATGACGACCTCCACCTCCCCAAACGCGTGGAGGACGAAATCCTTCGCCTCCTCCGTGCCAGGGGTGAAGATGAGGCGCGCATGAGCCCCGCGGCGTTGACGTTCGTCCTGACGGCGTGTGCCTACGCGCTCGGCCTCTGCCCGTCGCTGTACTGGCTCGACTCGGGCGAGCTCGCGGGTGCGGGCTTCGAGCTCGGCATCGCGCACGCACCGGGCCAGCCGCTCGCCGTGCTCGTCGAGAAGCTCTTCATGCTGCTCCCGCTCGGCGACGTCTCCTTGCGCGCTGGCCTCTCGCAGCTCGTGTGCGGCGCGGCCGCAGCCTCGGTCGTGACCTGGCTCGGCGAGCGCATCGCGCGGCGCTTCGTGCAGGGTCGATCCGCTGCGGTCCTCGGCATCGCGGCGGGGCTCCTGTGGGCGTCGAGCTACGCAGCGGCCTTCCAGGCGGTGCGCCCCGAGGTCTACGCGCTCTCGGCGCTGATGGTGCTCGGCACGATAGCCCTGTGCGTGCGCTACACCGAGACTGGCGAGCCGCGCTGGCTCGCGTGGGCGGGCCTGTGCTTCGGGCTCGGGCTCACCGATCACCACTACCTCGTGCTCGTCGGTGCAGCACCGCCCGCGCTCGCGTTGATCGTCCCCGAGCACGCCCGCCCCGGTTTCTGGAAGGCGCTCGCAAGGGCCGCTTTGGCGACGGCACTCGGCCTCTGTGTCTACCTGTATCTGCCGCTCCGCGCTGCCCACGATCCGATCTTCGACTGGGGTCATCCCACCACGCTTGCGAACTTCTTCTGGGTCGTGAGCGCGCAGTCGTTCCAGAAGTCGGCCAGCGGCGGCGCGCACGGTGACGCGACCTTGCTCGTCGGTGCGCTGCTCGATCAGCTCACGCCCGTCGCGCTCTTCTTGGCGCTCGGCGGCCTCTACCTGTGCGCGCGTCGCTTCCCGCGGCTCGCCGTCGTGCTCGCGCTCATGCTGTTCGGCCCCGTGTTCGGTCGGCTCTTCGTCACGTTCGACTCGGGCAACCCCGACGCGTTTGCGTACCTCGGCACCGGCGTCGCAGCGCTCGCGCTCCTGTGCGTGCCGCTCGTCGCCGTGGCTGCACACCTGGCCAAGGCGCGCGGCACGGTGATCGCCGGAGCAGCGCTCGCGCTCGTCGGCGTGCGTGCAGCGTGGGTGGCACCATCGCTGTCGCTCGCTCGCTTCGACGACGCGCGCGCGATCCTCGCGCCGCTGCTCGACGAGAGCCCACCGCACGCGGTCGTCATCACGTCGTACTTCCAGACGACGTTCGCGTTCGACTACCTCCGCGTCGTCGAGGGCGCTCGCCCCGACCTGACGTTCGTCCCGCGACACTTCCTCGTGCAGCCCGGCGTGCGCGCCTCGCTGCTGCGTCGAGATCCTTCGCTGTCGCCGCTGCTCGGGGCGCGCGACATCGTTCCGGAGGCGGTGCGCACGAGCGCGCGGCCCATCGTCCTCGAGTACGACCTCGACCTCGACTACACGCTCTGCGGCAAGGCGGCGACGGTGCCGACGTTCGGGACGTACACCGAGCTCCAGACCCGTCGCTACGCCGTCTGGCAGGCGGTGCTGCACCTCGATCAGCTGTGTCGCATGGGCGCGCCGCCGACGTCGCTCTCCGAGGCCATGACGCAGCTTCGGCGTCGTGCTGCGTCGCCGGATGATGCGTTCGTCTCCTCGCTCGTCGACCGTTGCCCGACGGAACGCGGACACTGAAAACGGCAGGCGACTGTCTCCGAAAGTTGCTCCGGCGCCACGTCGGCCGGACCATGTAAGACAATGTGTGCCTTGGCCGTGACAGCGCATCCGCCGTATCCAGAGGAGCCGACGCTGCCGCTCTTTCGTCGCGAGGTTCGCGAGCGCCTGAGCCTCACCGCGCTCGACCTCTTGCTCCAGCACGCGGAGATCTTCGTCGAGGGCGGGGCGAGCTCGGGCAGCTCCGCAGGCGGCGCGTTCTTCGGCTCCGCGATGCTCACGATCGATCTGCGCCACGAACGGCTGCGCCTGCCGCAAGACGAGGCGATGTGCCGCCGGCTGTGCGAGGCGCTCCACGACGACGCGCGTGCGCGCAAGGCGGTGGTGCAGCGCGCGCTCGAGATCGGTCGCGCGCGCATGGATCTACCCGACGACGTACGCGCCGGTCAGCTGCGCTGCCGCGTCGACGACCACAAGCTCCTCGTCGACCTCGATCTGGAGTCGGGCCCCTGCCTGGAGTCCGGCTCCGCCAAGGAGCAGCCATGAACGACGGCCTGTCGACGCGCGACGTCGCGTCCATCATCGGGGTGCCCGAGAGCCGCGTGCGCTACTGGGCGCAGATCGGCCTCGTGGGTCCATCGTACAGGCCAGCCGACGGCGGCCGCGCGATGTACGCCTTCACGGACCTCGTCGCTGCCAAGGCCGCTCGCGAGCTCACCGAACGTGGCGTCCCCGCGCGGCGCGTGCGAGAAGCGATCCACGCGCTCCGGGCGCAGCTGCCCGCGCTCGATCGTCCCCTGCTCCACCTCCGCGTGCTCTCCGACGGGGAGCGCCTCGTCGTGGCGGGTGACCAGCCCTTCGAGCCGCTCACCGGGCAGCGCGTGATGGACTTCGCGCTCGACGAGCTGTCGCAGGAGGTCGCGGCGCTCGAGGCGCGCGCGGTGCCGCGTGCGGTGACGTCCATCGAGCACACGCGCCGGGAGACGTCGGGTCCGAACGCCGTGCCGACGACCGCGCTCGGCTGGTTCGACACCGCGCTGCACGAGACGACGGCGCACAACCACACCGCGGCGATCGAGGCGTACCGTCGCGCGCTCGCGCTCGATCCGAGCCTCGGACCGGCGCACGCCAACCTCGGTGCGCTGCTCGCGTCGCGCGGCGACAAGGTGGAAGCGGTGACGCACCTCGATCAGGCGCTCGTCCTCGATCCGACCTCCGTGCAGGCCCGCATGAGCCGTGCGCTGCTGCACGAGGAAGAAGGCTCCGTCGAGCGCGCACTCTCGCTATGGGCGGAGCTGTGCGCAGATCGCTCGTCGCCGATCGCTCGCGCCGCGATCACGCGGAACGCTGCGCTCAGCGACGCGCGCGCGACGCGACGAGGTTCATGATGAACTTGTTCTGCTGCGCCTGAGCCGTGCGCGCGGCGGTGGCAGCCGGCGTGTTGTACGGCGAGACCGGGTTGCGCTGCGCGAACTGCTGCACGGTGCTGTTGTACGACTGGACCTGTGCGGCCAGCGTGCGCTGCTCGGACTTGAGCGCGTTGTACGCGGCGGGGGTCGAAGCCGGCGTCATCGCACGCGTGTTGTAGGAATTCAGCCGCGCACCCAGCTGCGACGACTGCGCCCTCAGGCTGTTGTACTGCGGCTGGTTCCTCGCCGTGACCCAGGCGGACGGACCGGGGCGCTGCCCCGAGTTGTCGCCAAGCGCGACAGACGACGCGAGCGACGAGGACGCGAGGATGACGAGCGTGATGAACTTGTTCATGGGGGAGCCTCCGGGGGAAGTGAGCTGGTGTCTCTCCCTCGGTGCAGCTCGCGGGCCATCGTGTCCGCGCGACAGCACGCTCGCATCCACGCGATATCGATGGCGTGGGAAATGTTTCACGTGACGGTCGTTCCCGACGACGCCAACGGTCAGACTGCCGGAGGCACCGGCTATTTCAGGAGCGCGCTCACCGCGGCCTCGAGCACGGTGTCGCGGCCTGCGGCAAGGTCGGCGGGGTCGTACTCGACGACGAGATCCGGCATCACCTCGTTCGCCTCGAGCGGCACGCCCTGGTCGTCGACCGACTTCATGAAGTCGACCGTGTACGCGAACTCGGGCGGCGTCCCGATGGTCACCGACGCGCTGCCGCCGTAGCCGAACGCACCCGCGCTGGGCCGCCCCACGAGCAACGCGCCCGAGAAGTGGTGCACGGCGTACGCGAAGAAGTCGCCCGCGCTGTACGTGAGCCCGTCGATGAGCACGGCGACCTTGCCCCCGTACGCGAGCGGTCCGCCGACGGTGGCATTGAACGAGTAGGAGGCGATGGGCGCCGGCTGGTATGCGAACGGATCGCTCCCCTCGACGCGGCGGAAGCCCTTCGAGAGCACGCCCGCCTTCGCACCGGGCATGCCGGCGACGATCGCGAGCGCGACCTCGGGCGAGCCACCTGTGTTGGAGCGCGCGTCCCACACGATCGCCGGCGCATCCTTCACGCCATCGAGCGTGGTCGCCAGGCGCGCGACGTAGTCCGAGACCCACTGGGCGTAGCTCGCCTGCGTGGCGGGGTCGGGCAGCGGATGCGCCGACGAGAGAAAGCCGGGCACCCGGATCACGACCACGCCATCGCCCCGCGTCATGGCCTTCGCCTCGAAGTCGTCGACGCCGCCGAACGGCGCGATGCACCACGCGCTCATCGCGTCGTGCGTGGGCGCGGTCACCGTGCGCAGCGTGCCGCCTACGTCCTGCACCGTCAGCGTGTCGCCCGCGCGCACGAGGCCAAAGAGCGAGGCGGCGGCGTTCTCGTGCTGCGCACCCACCGATGGCATCGACGAGCCGCACACGGGTTCCTTCGCGATCTGATCGAAGAACGTGGCGCCCGCCGTCCAGCGCGACGTGCCGACGATCTGATCGCCGACGGCGAGCCCGAGCGTGTTACCGGAACGTGCCTGCGTGACGACGACCGCGTTGCCGTGCGGACGTCCACACACGCCGTACCACGTGCTCTCCTGATACGGCGTCGAGCCCTCGTCGCCGCAACCCGGGTAGAAGAGCTCCTGGTGACCCTCGGGCACGCCGAGCTGGATCGAGCGCATCGCGCGATAGAGGACCGCGCTCGAGCCGTCGCCGTCGAGCACCGTCTGCGCGGCGCCGTTCGCGAGCGCGGTCCAGTCGATCGGCGCGGCGCACGCGGTGCCGGCCTGAAACGCGTCCGCGTACTCGTGCACGAGCAGCGCCTGACCGGCCTGCTTCGCGCCGCAGCCGCCGTCGTCGGTGCAGCCCGCGTCACCGGCAATCGCAGCATCGCCGACGCCGCCGTCATCGACAGGATGGTTGCTGCCACCACAGCCAGCACCGAGCACCAGGAGACCGAGAGCGACGAGGTTCTTCACGCCGCGTTGCTAGCGACTCCGGTCATACGACACAAGCAGTTTCGACCCGCGCTTTGACCGCTCCCACAAGACAGCGCATGCTTTCCGTGATGCCGATCTACGAATACAGGTGCGAGTGCGGCGCTCGCCTCGAGTCGCTGGAGAAGGTCGGAGCCCCGCGCGAGCGCTGCGCAGAGCTCTGCGTGCGAGTCGAGGGTGAAGCGCCCGTGCACGGTAGCGGCGCCGTCGAGCGCGTGTTCTCGATGGGCATGATCCGCGGCGACGGGCGCGAGGCCAAAGAGGCCACGTTCGATCCCTGCAAGCGCTCCAACCGCCCCGGCGGCGGCTGCGACGATCACGAGTGGTAACAGCGCCCGCCTCTGCGCCGCTCCTCGACGTGAAGGAGCTGGTGACGCGCTTCTCCACGCCGCACGGCGAGGTCACCGCGCTCGACCGCGTGTCGCTCTCGTTGGCACCGGGTGCCGCGCTCGGCCTCGTCGGCGAGTCGGGCTCCGGCAAGTCCGTGACGGCGCTGTCGATCGCGCGGCTGCTCCACGATCCGCCCGCCCGCGTGGCGTCGGGCCAGGTGATCTTCGAGGGACGTGATCTGCTGTCGCTGACCGAGCGCGAGATGTGCGCGGTCCGGGGCGATCGTCTCACGATGATCTTCCAGGAGCCGATGACCTCGCTGAACCCGGTCGTGCGCGTCGGCGATCAGGTGGGCGAGCCGCTCGTCCTGCACCGCGGGCTCTCGCGCAAGGACGCGCGCGCGCAGGCGGTCGAGCTGTTCAAGAAGGTCGGGATCGCCGATCCGGAGCGACGTGTGCTCTCCTATCCACACGAGCTGTCGGGCGGCATGCGGCAGCGCGTGATGATCGCGATGGCCATCGCGTGCTCGCCGCGGCTCGTGATCGCCGACGAGCCGACGACCGCGCTGGACGTCACGATCCAGGCGCAGATCCTCGCGCTGCTCGGCACGCTACGCAAAGAGACCGGCGCGGCGCTGCTGCTCATCACGCACGATCTCGGCGTGGTCGCCGAGACGTGTGACGAGGTCGTGGTGCTCTACGCGGGTCAGGTCGTGGAGCGCGCACCGGTGAACGTCGTGTTCTCGGCGCCGCGCCACCCGTACACGCGCGGTCTCCTGCGCTCCATCCCACCCTTCTCTCTCGACGACGAGCTCGCCACGCAGCCACTCACCGAGATCCCGGGCATGGTCCCGCGCCTCCACGAGCTGCCCACTCACTGCCGCTTCGCCGCACGCTGCGATCGTGCGCAGCCGCGCTGCGTCGCGGAAGAGCCACAGCTCGAAAGCACGCTCGCCGCCTCGCCCTCCGACGATCCCAGCCGCCTCGTCCGCTGCTTCTATCCGGTGACGTGATGGCGTTCGTCGACGTGCAGTCGCTCGTGAAGCGCTATCCAGGGCAGAGCGGCCTCTTCAAGAAGGCGCGCCCGGTCCAGGCCGTGAGCGGCGTCTCGTTCTCGATCGCAAAGGGCGAGAGCCTCGGGCTCGTGGGGGAGTCGGGCTGCGGCAAGTCCACGCTGGGGCGCGCGATCCTGCGGCTCGTCGAGCCCGACGAGGGTCGCGTCACCATCGACGGCGTCGACGTCACCGCGCTCGCCCCCGGCCCCCTGCGCGCTTTTCGTCGCAACGCGCAGATGATCTTCCAGGACCCGTACGCGTCCCTGAACCCGCGCATGTGCGTCGGGGACATCGTCGCCGAGCCGCTCGTGGTGCACGACCTCGGCACCTCGGCGGAGCGTACCGAGCGCGTCGCCGCGCTGCTCGCGCAGGTGGGCCTACCGAAGGACTCGGCGCAGCGCAAGCCGCACGAGTTCTCCGGTGGACAACGTCAGCGCATCGGCATCGCGCGCGCGCTCGCCACCGATCCGAAGCTGGTCGTCGCCGACGAGCCGCTCTCCGCGCTCGACGTGTCGATCCAGGCACAGATCGTCAACCTGCTCACCGCCGAGAAGGCCGCGCGCGGCCTGTCGATGCTCTTCATCTCGCACGACCTCAAGATGGTGCGGCACCTCTGCGATCGCGTCCTCATCATGTACCTCGGGCGAGTGGTCGAGTCGGGTCGGCCGCGCGCCTTGTTCGCCACACCGCTGCACCCGTACACGAGCGCGCTGCTCTCGGCGGTGCCGGTGCCCGATCCGACGCGCCGTCGCCTGCGCCTGCCGCTCCTCGGCGAGCCGCCGTCGCCCGCCGATCCGCCGTCAGGGTGCCACTTCCACCCGCGCTGTGCCCGCTACGTCGAGCGCGGTCGTCCGTCGGTGTGTGTGGAGTCCGCACCCACGCTCATCGCGGCGACGGACGACCACCTCTGCGCCTGTCATTTCCCGTCGTCGACATGATACGGTCGTGACCCGGTGCCACCGTCGGTCCTCATCGTAGAAGACGACCCGCTGACCCAACGGGCCCTCGAGAACCTCCTCGCCCCGCACGTCGTCGCAGGAGAGCTCGAGATCCGCTACGTCGATAGCGCAGACGGCGCGCTGCGGGAGATGACGACCCGCGCCGCAGAGCTCGTCGTCTGCGACCTGCGCCTGCCCAAGAAGGATGGCCTCCAGCTCGCGAGCGAGCTGGCCCAGCTCGCGCCCGTGAGGCTGTTCTTCCTCGGTGCGGGCCACATCGACGAGCACACGCGTGAGCGGGCCAGTGCGCTCGGAGCGCAGGTGTTCTCGACACCGCTCGACCTGCCCGAGCTCGTGACGGCGCTCGTCACCGCGGTGACTGACGAGGTACCGACGCTCGAGCTCGACGGCGAGGTGGAGGTAGGCTCGCTCGCGGAGCTGACGGTGCCGCGCCTCCTGCTCGAGCTGTGGGAACAGCGGCGTACCGGCACGCTCCAGCTCGTGCGCGGCCGCGTCCAAAAGGAGGTCACGCTCAGGCGCGGTGCAGCCGTGGCCGTCGGCTCGAACCTGCGGCCCGAGACGCTGGGACACCTGCTCGTCACGCGCGGACGCATCTCGGACGCGCAGCACCAGCACGCAATAGGCCTCGCGCAGCGCGAGAACGTGCGCCTCGGTCGCGTGCTCGTGCGTCTCGGTTACCTGCACGAACAGGCGCTGCTCGACGAGCTCGCGGCGCAGATGCGGCACAAGCTCGTCACGACGCTGCGCTGGCCCGATGGGGAGTTTCGATTCGAGCCGGGTGAGCCCGAGGGCGAGCGCCTCGAGCTGCCGTTCGAGACGCCGCGCCTCGTGTTCTCGGGCCTGCGTCGCACCGCTCGTCTCGACGAGATCGTGCCGCGCATGCGGTCACACCCGGCGCGCTTCTCCCTGACGCTCGTCGCCGAGCGCTACCGCGCAACCCTCGCGAAGGTCTTCGGAAGCGATGGGCTCGGAATCTTCGATCAGCGGCCGCTCGTGGCCGAGCTCGTTGCGCACCGCGAGGCAGCCAGCCTCCTCGTGGTGGCAGACGTGCTCCTCCAGACCGGCTGCGCGCAGCTCGAGCCGCTCGGTGCGGGTGCGCAGGCCACGCCCACACGAGATCCACTCGCGCTCGTCGAGCTCGGGCGTGAGCGCGCCTCCCAGCAGCTACCGCCGCGAGCGAGCGACGAGGGTCTGTTCGCCGACATCGACACCGCCGTGCGCGACCTCGTGTCCGACGACGACATGCCGATGCAGGAGGACTCCGGCGTGTTCTCGATCCCGCTGCCGAACACGCCCACCGAGGTGCCGCGCGTCGTCGACGCGGACACCGATGCGCTGCGCAACGAGGTGCTGGCCGAGTACCTCGCGCTGCACGCGAAGGATCACTACCAGCTGCTCGGCGTGCCGCGTGATGCTGCGACGCAGGACCTCGCGCTCGCTCACGCCGCGCTCGCGAAGCGCTTCCGCTTCGAGCGGTTCGCCGCAGTCGATCTCGGGCGCGACTATGGCCGCCTGAAGGAGATCGACGCGCGCATCCGGCTCGCCTGGGACACGCTCGGCAACCACGAGCGGAGGCAGACCTACGATCGCCTGCTCGGCGCGTCGATCCCGATGGGCAAACGCAGCGACCCGCGCCTCGACGCCGAGGTCCACGCGCACCAGGGCCAGGGAAAGCTCGCGCGCGGTGAGCACGCGGCGGCGCGGCAGAAGCTGCAGCTCGCCGTCGACGCCGACGGGGAGCAGCCCGACTATCACGCGCTCCTCGGCTGGGCCACGTACCTCACCGCGCTCGGTCCGGGTCGCGAGTCGGCGAGCTCCGACCGCATCCGCGCGGCCGCGATCCTCGCCCGGCCGTTCCTCGACACGGCACTGTCCATCGATCCCGATCACACGGACGCGCACGAGTTCGCGGGCCGCATCGACGCGGCCGAGGGCAACGACGAGCAAGCGGCCGGTCACCTCGAGATCGTGCTCGATCACGCACCGACGCGCGCGGAGGCGCTGACGCTCGTCGAGGCCGCCCTCGGTCGACGCGGCGAGTGGCGTCGGCTCGAGCAGCTCTACCGTCGCCTGATCCATCGTCTCGCCGATGACGCCACGGAGCGGCCGCTCATGGTGTGGTGGCGCCTCGCCGAGCTGTACCGCACGCGCCTCGGCGATCTCTCCGCCGCCCAGGTCGCGTACGAGACGGTCGCGCGGCTCTCGCCCGACGATCCGCGCCCGCGTCGCGCGCTCGCCGCACTGCTGCACCGCGATCCAGCGAGCTCCGTGGAGACGGCGAGCATCCTGCGCGAGGCGTGGCGCCTGCAGCCCGAAGACCCCTCGCCGGGCCTCGCGCTGTTCTCGACACACCGCGACGCGGAGCGCTGGGATGCCGCGCTGGTCTCCGCGATGGCGCTCGCGTGCCGCGGCGAGAGCGACCTGTCCTCCACGCAGTACCTGCGCGCACATCGCCCGCGCTTCCTCGTCCGTGCGCACGCCGCGCTGTCGTCGCCGGTGTTCGATTCGCTGCGCCACGTCGATGACGATCGCGCGCTCGGTGCGCTGTTCGCCGACGTGTTCTCGGTCAGCGCGCCCGAGATCTCGCTCGAGGCGCTCGAGGTCGGTCCCGTGATGCCCGAAGATGCGCTGCCCGAGCTATTCTCGCGGGCGCTCGCCTACGCCTGTCACGAGCTGACGGTGCCGGCGCCACACGTGCACACGCGCGCCGACTTCGGCGCCGAGATCCACGTCGGTGCATCGCGCCCGCCGGTGCTCATCGTCGGCCCGCAGGCGCTCGCGTGCACCGACCTCGTGCTGCTCGTGTTCCGGCTCGGTCGCGCGCTGTCCTACCTGCGACCGGGACGCGCGCTCGCGGGTGCGTTGCCGACGAGCCAGCTCAAGGACTACCTCGGCGCCGCGCTCACGCTCGTTCAGCCGGGCCTGCGCTTTGACGACGCCGACGGGCGAGTGGCCGAGCTGCGCAAGGCGATCGCGGGTCGTGCGTCGCAGCTCGCGAAGACGATCCGCCCCACGGTCGACGCGCTGCTCGGCGCGCGCCGCGAACGCATCCACCTCGGACGTTACGTGACGAGTCTCGCGCGCACGGCCGATCGCGTCGGCCTCCTGCTGTGCAACGATCTGCCGACGGCCGCGCGCGTCGTCGGCGACGAGTGCGCACCCGGCGCGGAAGACGACCTCATCGACTTCGCGCTCGGCGAGGCGTACCTGCAGGCACGCGCGCAGCTCGGGCTCGCGATCGCGGTCTGATGCGCGCCGCGTTCGTCGTGCTGCTGCTCGCGAGCGCCTGCGGGCCGGGGCGCTACGAGGCTTTTCGCAACCAGCTCGTCGACTCGAGCTGCGCATGGGCGAGGCGCTGCGGCCAGGCGGGACGCGGCGAGCGCGCCTCGTGCGGCACCGACGGCGTGCTGGCCATCCTGCATGACGCTGCCGCCGATCGCGCGGCACCCGACGCGCTCGATCTGCCTGCGTCCATCGACGAGCATCGCCTCGGCTACGACTCGGTCGATGCGCAGAGCTGCCTCGATGCGGTCGAGCGCTCGCCGTGCGATCCCGTGCTGGCCGCGCGAAAGCGGGGCCGCATCTGCGATGTGGTCGTACGGCCGCGCGCCCAGGTGGGAGCGCTATGCACGTCCGACCTCGAGTGCGAGGGCGGAGTCTGCGTGCACGAACCGTCGTGCAAAGGCACGTGCGTCGCCTACGCGAGCTATGGCGCCCCGTGCGGCACCAGCGATGTCGAGCACACCTGTGATCCCACCGTCGCGTGGTGCAGCGGCACCTGCCAGCCGAAGCGGGCCCGAGGCAAGGCGTGCAGTGACGACGTCGCGTGCGCCATCGGCTTCGTGTGCGTCGACGGCACGTGCGCCGATCCCATCATCCTCGACGACGGCACGACGTGCGATGGTAGCGAGCCGTGCAAGAGCGGCCGCTACTGCGATCCCGCCGCGCACGTCTGCACGAAGCAGCTGCAAAGGGGTGTTGCGTGCGACACCGCGCTCGCCTGCCAGGATGGTCTCGCGTGCCTGGGGCTCGTCGGCGGCACGACCGGCACGTGCACCGACTGGGGCGACGTCGGCTCGTCGTGCAGCTCGACGGGCGTGAGCGGCTGTCCTCGGAGCCAGACCTGCGAAGGCGGCGTGTGCACCGCCCCCTCGTTCGTGCCGTACGCCGCCGAGCGCTGCGTGACCACCCCGTGTGCGGCGGGGCTGGGGTGCAGCCTGACGCAGGTGTGCGACTGGCTGCACCCACGCGCCGGCAGCTGCAGCGGCGCGGCCGCGACCCTGTGCGAGCCCGGGCTCGTGTGCTCGACGTATGGCGACGATCTCGGCGTCGGTCCGGGGGTGTGCACCTCCACCGACGTCGCCTCGTGCCCGCCTGTGACAGTGGACGCAGGGTTGTAAGGCACACCTCGTTGGCGTAGGAGGTGTGCATGCGACCCTCGCTCAACGTCCTCGGCACACCGCTCGCGATGTGCAGCGAGCGCCCCAAGACCGGCTACTTCCGCAACGGCTGCTGCGACACCGACGACACCGATCGCGGCGTCCACACCGTCTGCGTGCAGGTGACCGAGGACTTCCTCGCGTACAGCCGCGCGCGCGGCAACGACCTCTCGACGGCCGCGCCCGCGCACGGCTTCGCGGGCCTCAAGCCCGGCGACAAGTGGTGCCTCTGCGCCGCGCGCTGGAAAGAGGCGTACGACGCCGGCAAGGCGCCTAAGGTCTTCATCGCCGCGACGCACGTCGACACGCTCGACATCGTGTCGCTCGAGGCGCTCAAGGCCCACGCGGTGGATATTAATTAGGGGGCGGCCTTCCGCCTCCGCTTCTTTTAGGGGGCGGCCTTCCCGCCTCCCCTCATCGGGCGGAGCCCGATGAGCCTCCCCTCCCTCCGCGCGTTGCTCGCGCGCGTTCTGACCTCACGCCTCCCTCCGCGCGTTGCTCGCGCGCGTTCTGACCTCACGCCTCCCTCCGCGCGTTGCTCGCGCGCGTTCTGACCTCACGTCTCCCTCCGCGCGTTGCTCGCGCGCGTTCTGACCTCACGTCTCCCTCCGCGCGTTGCTCGCGCGCGTTCTGACCTCGCACCAGCCGGTCGCCGCTCCTGCGCCGACCTGTGCTACTCGACTCGGATGAGCCATCTCACCGTCTTCGTCACCGGTGCCACCGCGGGCTTCGGCACCGCGATCGCGAAGCGCTTCATCGATCGCGGCGACCGAGTCGTCGCCACCGGTCGCAGGCAAGATCGCCTCGACGAGCTCGCCCGACAGCTCGGGCCGAACCTCCTTGCGCGGGTGCTCGACGTGCGTGATCGCGCAGGCGTGAGCGCGTGTGTCGACTCGCTGCCCGCGGAGTTCGCAGCCGTCGACGTGCTCGTCAACAACGCCGGCCTCGGGCTCGGGCTCGCCAGGGCGCACGAGGCCGACCTCGACGACTGGGACCGCATGATCGACACCAACGTCAAGGGCCTGGCGTACGTCACGCGCGCGCTCCTGCCCGGCATGGTCGAGCGCGGTCGCGGCCACGTCGTGAACATCGGCTCCGTCGCGGGGCGCTATCCGTATCCAGGCGGCAACGTGTACGGCGCGACGAAGGCCTTCGTGGATCAGTTCAGCCTCAACCTGCGCGCGGACCTGCTCGGCACCCCGGTGCGCGTCACCAACCTCGAGCCCGGCCTGTGCGGCGGCACCGAGTTCTCGACGGTGCGCTTCGGCGGCGATCAGGCGCGTGCGGACAAGGTCTACGAGGGGACGCAGCCGCTCACGTCGGAGGACATCGCCGAGGCGGTGCTGTGGGTCACGACGCTGCCCGCGCACA
This sequence comes from Polyangia bacterium, assembly GCA_039923495.1. GTDB lineage: Bacteria > Myxococcota_A > Polyangia > Palsa-1104 > Palsa-1104 > JBDTCO01. The sequence continues at coordinate 72,818 of JBDTCO010000006.1, read as the reverse complement.
TGAACGTGAACGGCATGCAGCTCATGCCGGTGTGCCAGGCCTTCTCGCCGTTCGCGATCGACCGCAAGAAGGCCTGACTCAGCGGCCGAGCTTCTCGAGCTCGATCACGTCGGCGCGGTCCTTGGGGCGGTCCGTCGCGCGCTTGTTCTGCAGCAGCGCGGCCCGCCCGATGAACTGCAAGCGCAGTGCACCGACGCTGGCCTCGACGCGCGTCCTGAAGGCGTCCTCGATGTCGACTCCCGTGATGGAGGTCAACAGATCGATCCGGCGAGGAGGCAGGCCCACCTGATAGACGTTGCCCTCGCGCTCGAAGTCGGATGCCGCGATGCCATGCGCTTCCAGCGGCGCACCGAAGCGTTCGAGCGCACGAACGACACGCGCAGCATTGTCGGCGCTGGGTCTCACGAGGATGTCGATGTCGCCAGTCGCCCGCGGGATGCCGTGCATTGCCAGGGCGTGAGCCCCGACGACGACATAGTCCACGCCTTGCTCGATGAGACAGGTGAACATGTCTCGAAAGTCATCGTTGAGCTCAGCAACGGTCATCGGCGAGGCGTCGCAACTTTCCAGGAACATCACGACGCTCGTACACGGGAAGCTCTCGCCCCGAGGAGGCCCACGCATCGAGCGTGAGCGCCCACACCATCGCCACTCGTTCTCCCGCCGACAAACCGCTCACGTCGGGCGCCTGCTCATCCGCCAGCTCAGCGCGCAGGATGGGCCACGCCTGTCGGGCCTCGGCTCGTGCGCGTCGTTCCTCGTCGCTCACGGATTCATGATAGCACGCGTCACCTCGTCGAACGTGCGGAAGCGCGTGACCTCGGCACGGCGCTCCTTGCAGTGTCGATCGAGGATGCCGCCCTCGACGGCGAAGAGCGCGTCGCAGCGCCCGACCGCGCAGCGATCGGACGAGCCGTCGCCGACGAAGATGACGCGCTCCGCGAGCAACCGCGCCTCGTCGCAGACCTTGCCCTTGCAGACCGCGCACCGGTCGCACGCGAGCGCCTCGTGCGGGAACGAGACCTCGACGAGGCCATCGGCAAAGCGCGTGGCGTTGTAATAGCGGCGTGCGAAGCGCGGGCTCTCCTCGGCGAGCAGCGCCTCGACGTAGAAGTCGAAGCCGCCGGACGCGAGCCACACCTCTGCACCCATCTTCTCGACGGCATCGAGCAGCGCGTGCAGGCCCGGGCGTCGGTGCCCCACGTCGCGCGCGTGCTGCACGGCCTCGTCGCGCGTGCAGCGAGCGAGCGCCCACATGCGGCGCTGCGCCTCCGGGAGCGTGATCTCGTTCTTCACCCAGAGGTCGTCGATCGCCTTCCAGCTCTCGTGGGCGAAGCGCTCGCAGATCTCGTCACCGATGTCGCGCTCGGTGACGGTGCCGTCGAAGTCGAGGATGAGGATGAGGGGCAGCTTCGGCATCAGGACCTGCAATTTCCCATCATGTAATGCGCGTCGCCAGCGCCGCTCGTCACTCGACCTTTGTCGTGCCTGCGCGGGTTTGCCGCGAGCTCGCAGTCTTATGCAGGCTTTGCTCGACGCGGATCCACCTTGCAAGAGCCCGCATACAAAGCATATTTTGCCTGCTCGGTTCGAGGTTCCCATGGCGCGCGATGCAGCTTTCCGGCTCACCCCCGGCAAGAAAGTTCTCTACCTGACGAAGGACTTCGCGCTGATCCGTCAGCAGCTCGAGGGCACGCTCACGCTGCACATGCGCGATCTGTCGGTCGCGGACCTCCTCGACGACATCAACACCGACGCGATGACGCCGGCGTGGACGTGCTTCGACTGGCGTCCGTCCGACATCGCCGAGAACGCATATGCCGGCCTCCTGTGGAACGGGAAGAAGCTCTTCTCGGCCGGCGAGCTCAAGAACGGCGGCTTCGAGGTCATCGTCTCGGGCTTCCGCAAGGGCGTCGGCTCGTCGCGCGAGACCGCGGTGCAGGCCGAGAAGTGGTCGGGCATCCGCCTCGCCGTCGCTGCGTCGTTCGCGCCGATCCACGCGCGCAACAACATCAACCAGGGCGTGCTCATGGCCGGGCACGCGGTGCTGCCGCGGCTCGAGGCGGGCGAGTCGATCCCCATCGCCGAGCTGTGCGGCGACGTCGATCCGCTCACGCGCAAGATGATCATGGCGGGCGGGCTGTTCCCGTTCGGCAAGGCGCTCGAGGCCGGCGAGATCACGCACGAGCGTCCGCCCACCACGAAGCGCCTCATGACGATGGCCGAGAAGATCCTCGCGAGCCGCCTCGTCGGTGAGACGGGCGCCTACGTCAAGCCCGGCGACGACGTGCGCGTCACCGTCGACGGCGGCTACTCGCACGAGTTCACAACGGCGCAGGTCCACGCGTTCCTCGAGGAGGAGTTCGGCGCCGACTACACGCTGCCGAAGGCGTCGCAGTTCGCCGTCTTCGAGGACCACCTCATCTACGCCGACGGCGTGCCGAAGATGGCGCCCTTCGTCCCCAAGATCAACGTGCTGAGGCAGATGCAGCGCGCCTTCCAGCAGAAGACCGGCGTCAAGGACTACTCGGCCAAGGACGGCAAGTCGCCCGGCATCTGCCACACCATCGCGCGCGAGAAGCTCATCCGTCCCGGTGACTTCATCCAGGCCACCGACAGCCACACGTGCATGGGGGGCGCCATAGGGGCGCTCGCGTATGGCGTCGGCGCCACCGAGTATGCGGCGCTCATTCACGACGGCTACACGTTCGTCGTCGTGCCCGAGTCCATCCGCTTCGAGCTCGTGGGCAAGCTGTCACCGCAGGTGACCGCGAAGGACGTGATGCTCCACATCCTCGCGAACCACGCGCGCAAGCAGCTCACGCTCGATCGCGTCATGGAGTTCGGCGGCCCCGGCCTCGCGAGCATCAGCCCCGACGAGCGCGCCACGCTGTGCAACATGGCCACCGAGTGCGCAGCCAAAGGCGGCCTGTGCGAGGTCGACGATCAGACCCTCGCGTGGATCGCCGCGCGTCGGCCCGGCGTCGATGTGCAAGACCTCCGCGCGCGCTCGCTCGCACCCGACGTGGGCGCGGAGTACGCGGGCGGCACGCACGTCATCGACCTGTCGACCATCCGCCCGATGGTGGCCACGCCCGGCGACGCGAGCCGTGGCATCCCGAGCGATCCCACCAACGGCGCGTTCATCAGCGACCTCGGTGATCGCAAGATCGACATCGCCTACGGCGGCTCCTGCACCGCCGGAAAAGAGGTCGACATGGACCTCTACGCCGAGGTCTGCATCGACGCGCTCGCCGACGGTCGGAAGGTCGCGGACGGCGTGGAGTTCTACATCCAGTTCGGGTCCGGCGACGTCGAGGCGTACGCGCGGAAGCGCGGCTACATCGACGCGTTCGAGAAGGCGGGCGTGAAGCTCATCCCGCCCGGCTGCGGCGCGTGCATCGGCTGCGGCCCCGGCGTGTCGTCGCGCACCGACCAGGTGTCGGTCTCCGCCATCAACCGCAACTACGAGGGCCGCTCGGGCCCTGGCCAGCTCTACCTCGCCTCCCCATCGACGGTCGCCGCCTCCGCGTTCGAGGGCAAGATCGTCGCCTACAAGCCCGGCATGTTTAGACGTTAAGGAGTACCACCCATGGCCCACAAGCTCTCCCGCGAAATCTGGATCGTCGCCGCCAAGCGCACCGCGTTCGGTGCGTTCTCCGGTGCCCTCAAGGATCTGTCCGCCACCGATCTCGCCGTCGAGGCCGCGAAGGCCGCGCTCACCGCCGGCAAGGTCTCTCCGGAGCGCGTGAACAGCGTCTTCTTCGGCAACGTGCAGCAGACCTCGCGCGACGCGATCTACCTGGCGCGCCACGTCGGCCTGCGCTCGGGCGTGCCGATCCCCGTCCCCGCGCTCACGGTCAACCGGCTGTGCGGCTCCGGCTTCGAGGCCATCGTGCAGGGCGCACAGAGCATCCTGCTCGGTGAGTCCGAGGTCTCGCTCGTCGGTGGTACGGAGTCGATGTCGCAGGCGCCGCACGTCATCTACGGCGCGCGCACGGGCCTGCCGTTCGGTCGTCCGGGTCAGCTGTCCGACTCTTTGTGGGACTCGCTCACCGACACGTTCACGGGCCTGCCCATGGCCATGACCGCCGAGAACCTCGCCGAGCAGCACAAGATCACCCGCAAGGAGTGCGACGACTACGCGCTGCGCTCGCAGCAGACATGGGCCGCGGCGAACGAGGCCGGTCGCTTCAAGGAGGAGATCGCGCCCATCGAGCTCAAGAGCAAGAAGGGTCCCGTGGCCTTCTCCGTCGACGAGCACGCGCGTCCCACCACGACGCCCGAGATCCTCGCCAAGCTGCCGACCGTGTTCAAGAAGGATGGCGTCGTCACCGCCGGCAACGCGTCGGGCATCTGCGACGGTGCCGCTGCGCTCGTGCTGTGCTCGAAGGAGGCCGGCGAGAAGAACGGCTGGACGCCGCTCGCCAAGATCACGAGCTGGGGCATCGCCGGCGTCGATCCGAAGATCATGGGCATCGGGCCGGTGCCCGCGATCCGCCAGGTCATGGACCGCACGAACACCAAGATCGCCGACTTCGATCTCGTCGAGGTCAACGAGGCCTTCGCGCCGCAGTACCTCGCGGTCGAAAAGGAGCTCGGCCTCATCCGCGAACGCACCAACGTGGACGGTGGCGCCATCGCGCTCGGTCATCCGCTCGGCGCCTCGGGCGCGCGCATCATGGCGCACCTCACGCACGAGCTGCGTCGTCGCGGCGGCAAGCGCGCGGTCGGCTCGGCGTGCATCGGCGGCGGTCAGGGCATCGCGGTGGTCATCGAGGCGTGAGCAACCCCGGCAGCAACGGGCCTCTGTCCGAGGCCGACATCATCTACGACTGGAACGAGGTCGAAAGAAAGGGCCCACTCCTCAAGAAGCCGTTCTCGTTCTTCGACGAGACGCTGCGCGATGGCATCCAGTCGCCATCGGTGCGCGATCCCGGCATCGAGGACAAGCTCACGATCCTGCGCCTGCTCGAGCAGATCGGGATCGACGCGGTCGACATCGGCCTGCCCGGCGCGGGCAAGCGCGCCGTGGATGATTGCGTGCGCATCGCGGAGGCCATCCGCGACGAGAAGCTGAAGATCCGGCCCGCCTGTGCGGGGCGCACGCATGTGAACGACATCGCCGCGATCATCGAGGTCAGCCAGCGCACCGGCATGTCGCTCGAGGTGATGGCGTTCATCGGCTCGTCGCCCGTGCGCGCGTACGCCGAGAACTGGGAGCTGCCGCGCATGCTCGAGCTCTCCGGCCAGGCGATCTCGCTCGCCGTGAAGAACGGGCTGCCGGTCACCTACGTCACCGAGGACACCACGCGCTCGCGGCCCGAGGTGCTCTCCGCGCTGTTCGACAACGCCATCGAGCACGGCGCCACGCGCCTTTGCCTGTGCGACACGGTCGGACACGCCACGCCCGACGGCATCCGCACGCTCATCGGCTGGACCCAGCGCTTCCTCGCGGAGCGCGGTGCCAACCACGTCGCCATCGACTGGCACGGCCATAACGACCGCGGCCTCGGCGTGACCAACGCGATCTACGCGCTCGAGTTCGGCGCCGACCGCGTGCACGGCACGATGCTCGGCGTCGGCGAGCGCGTCGGCAATGCGGCGCTCGACCAGATCCTCGTGAACCTGAAGCTCCTCGGCGAGCTCGGTGATCGCGACCTCACGCACCTCATCGAGCTCTGCACGAAGGTGTCCGAGGCCTGCGAGGTACCGATCGCCTACAACTATCCACTCGTCGGGAGCGATGCCTTTCGCACGGCCACCGGTGTGCACGCGGCGGCGATCATAAAAGCGGAGAAGAAGGGCGACGCCTTCCTCGCAGACCGCATCTACTCCGGGGTGCCCGCGGGCCTCTTCGGACGCGAGCAAGAGATCGAGATCGGCCACATGAGCGGCGAGTCCAACGTCGTCTACTGGCTGACCAAGCGTGGCATCGATCCCGCACCGGCGCTCGTCGCTGCGATCTTTGCGGCCGCGAAGGCGGGCGATCACATCCTCAGCGAAGTGGAGATCCGCACCATCGTCGCGCAGCACCGACAACAACAGGATCATCGAGGCGCGAAGGCGCCGTAGGTGACGGGAAGAAGAATCAAAATGGCCTCTTCAAGCAGCTCGGGCAGCAACGCCCTCAACTTCACCGCCGTGAAGGTTTTCTCCGCGACCATGGCCGCGGAGCGTGATCAGCTCGGCGAAAAGATCACCGCATGGCTCACCGCGAACCCGGCCGTGCAGGTCGTCGACAAGATCGTCACCCAGTCGAGTGACGAAGCGTTCCACTGCCTCGCCATCACGCTGTTCTTCAACCCCGCCGCGCCGAAGTAGCCACGCCCGGTCGTCTTTCGAGAGACCAAAAACTCGCGACCCTCGATCTGCCCGGTTACGGTGCCTCGAAACAAGGAGACACCATGACCCGGATTGCTCTCGTCCTCGCCACGCTGTTCCCCGTCGCTGCCGGCTTCGCTACCGGGTGCGATGCTGGAGCCTCGTTACCTGCAAACGACTCGTACGCGCAGCGCTATGTCGGCTCGTGGCGCGCGACCGCATCGAACGATGCGACGTCGTTCTCCGACTACGTCTTCCAGGGCGGCGGCACGCTCACGACGCTGCGGTCGGTCATCGAAGGCAACACGGTCGCCCCGATGCAGGGCGCAGGCCTCGTGCACAACACGAAGACCGGCGTCTCGTGCGCGTTCGGCACCGACTGGTACAGCGCGGACGCCTCCACCGTCCTCGTCGGCGGCGAGTGCACCGACGGCATCGCGCGCGACATCACGCTCGACTTCGGCAACGGCACCACCGCGCTGTCGCAGGTCACCGTCCGCGCCGTCGCCGGCGAGGTCTCGTGGATGGAGCCCGTCGGCTGGAGCTTCCGTCGCTGCGACCTGCACGCGTGTGACTAGCTTTGATTCCTTGACGGTGGGGTGAACGACGGGAGATACGTGCCGTCGTGAAGATCCCCGAGCGCCGCGTCGCCCAGCTCGCGGTCCTGGCCGCGCTCGTCGGGTTCGCGATCTACTGGGTTCGCGAGGTCAGGCTCGTCGGAGACTTCGACTTCGACGACACCTTCATCACGCTGCGCTACGCGCGCAACCTCGCCGTGCACGGGCACCTGTCGTTCAACCTCGACGACCGCGTCGATGGGTTCACGAGCCCGGGCTGGACGCTCTTTCTCGCGCTCTTGCTCAAGCTCGGCTTCAACGGTCCGCGCGTGGCGGTGCTCGCCTCCAACCTCTTCGGGCTGCTCGGCGGATGGATGGCAGTCCTGCTCGCGCGTCGCCTCGGTGCGTCGTTCGCGCTCGCGCTGTGTGCGTGCGCGATGACGCTGTCCTCGGGCGACTGGATCACGTGGGCCGCGCCCGGCATGGAGACCCCGTTCGCTGCGGTCTGTGCGGTGCTGCTGCTGCTCAGCCTCGCGGTGCATCGCCTGCCGAACGCGGCTCGCGCGGGCGCGTGCGTGCTCGCGTACCTCGCGCGGCCCGAGTGCGTGATCCTCGTCGCCGTCGCGCTGCTGCACGACGCGCTCGTCGTGCTGCGCAGCCATGGTGACGAGCGACGTCGCGCGGCCGGCTGGTTCGGGCTCACGGTGCTGCTGATCTCCACACTGTTCTTCGGGCACTGGCTCTACTACGGCTACCCGCTGCCCAACACGTACTACGCGAAGCTCTCGGGCGTGCGCTTCTTCAAGCGCGGCGTGCCCGACCTCGAGGAGTTCGCAAAGGCGCGCTACATCGGCGCGGTGCTGCTCGCGGCGCCGGTGGTGGCGATCCTCGGCGGGCCGCGGCGTCGTGCGGCGACGTTCGCGTTCATGCCGTGGCTGCTCGCGTCGTGCTGGACGTATGCAGCGGCCGGCGGCGACTACCTCGAGGGCCACCGGTTCTACCAGCCGCTCGTGCCGGCCGCGTGGGCGTTCATCGCGGCCGGCCTCGGCCTCGTGCTCGTGAAGCTACCGGGACAGCGCATCGTGCAGATGGTCGTCGGGATCGCCTGCGCGGCGCTCGCGATCGTCGAGATGCAAGGCCTGCACGATGTCTCGAAGGGTCTGCTCGACTCGGGCAAGGTCATCGTGTCGGTCAAGAGCTACGCCCGGCAGTGGCGCGGGGCCGGGCGGGCGTTCGCGCGCTGCTATCCGCCATCGACGTCGATGAGCGTCCGGCCCGCCGGCGTCATCCCGTGGGAGACCGATTTTCGCACCTTCGACACGCTCGGCCTCAACACCCGCGAGGTCGCGATGCATCCCGGCATCACGCGCGACTACGATCCCGGCCACACGAAGGAAGCGTCCGCGGCGCAGGTCGTCGCGTGGATGCCGGACCTCGTGCTCAACCACCCGCACTTCGCAGCCACCGACGAGACGGGGCCACTCGTCCCGCGCACGCCCGTCGAGTACGTGCGCGCGGGCTACCTCACGCGGTGCATCCCCGATGGGCGGCGCTGGGTCTGTGCGCTCGAGCGGCCGGGGCTCTTGCCGCCGGATTGCCACTGAATCGCAACACGGAACGGAACGCGGCGACAGGAAGCCGGCGGTGTCGCTCCGCGGCTGAGCTCATCGACCATGCGGCCGCGCAGCGACGACCACGCTGGTCGCCCTGTTCCCTTTCGATTCTCAGCGAAGAAGCCACGTCGGCTGCATCACCGAGAGCAGCACGTACACGCCGACCGCGATGAGCAGCGTGACGAGCGACGCGATCTCGGGGCCGTAGCCGCGACGACGCGCGCCGAAGAAGCGGCCTCTCGAGCGCGCGCGAATCTGCGCCTTCAGCTCGTCCATGAACGCATCGGGCGGTGCGACCGGCACGGCGCCGCGCATCGCCGCGAGCGTCGAGCGGAACGTCGCGAGCTCGGCGGTGCACGCCTCACAGCCGGCGAGGTGCGCGTCCACGACGGCGCGCTCGGCGGCGGTGAGCTCGCCATCGACGTAGGCGGAGAACAGCGCCTGGGTGGCCTCGTGGTCCATCGCGCTCACGTTACCCCTCACCGAGCCGCTTCTGCACGTGCTCCTTCAAGGCGGTTCGCGCGCGGTGCAGCCTGGACTTCACGGTGCCCTCCGCGAGCCCGGTGATCTCGACGATCTCCTCGTACGACAGCTCTTCCATGTCGCGCAGCACGATGATCTCGCGGTGGTCGTCGTCGAGCTGCGCGATCGCGTCCTGCACCACTCGATCGATCTGCCGGCCCGCCATCGCCGACTCGGGCGTCTGCTCGCGACCCTTCGCCTGGGCATCGCCGCGCGTCATCGCATGCTCGGCCGCCTCGTCGAGCTCGCCCGTGGTCTTGTAGGCCCGACGGTGCAGGTACTTCATGCGGTTCTTGGTGTGGTTGGACGCGATGCGATAGAGCCACGTCGAGAACTTCGAGTCGCCACGGAACGTGTGGATCGACTTCAGCACCGTGATGAAGACCTCCTGCGACAGGTCGTCGGCCTCCTCGCGGTTGCCTACCATCCGCAGCACGAGCCCGAAGACCTTGTCGCGGTACAGCACGACGACCTCTTCGAACGCCTTCTCGTCGCGCTGCCGGAGCCGCCGGATGAGCAGCGCCTCGCGTATCGCTTGCAGCGGCCCTGCGGCTTCGCTCATGGAGCCCGCACCTTACCCGAGCAGACACCGCGCATCAGGAAAAGTTCCCGATGCGTCACGACCCGGAAAAGCTCAGCGGGTCTTGCGAAGGGTGACCCTGCCGCGGGTGCCGGGTTCGATGCTCAGCACCACCCAGCGTGCGCCGCCGAGCTCGAACGAGCTGTCCTTGCCGACGGAGAAGACACGCTCCTTCTCACCGGCAGAGGGAGCAGGGAGCAGGTCGACCACGAGGCCCTCCTGCGACCGTCCCGTGCCGTCGACGTAGCTCGCACGATGGATGTTGCCGATCCCGCATCGGGCATCGCCGATCCACGCGACCGTCGTCGAGACGAGCTCCAAGCGTTCTTCTGTCACGGAGTTTCCTTGTACAGGGGAGGCGGCGGACGAGTGCGTGCTGCAGGCGGAGAGCAGGAGCGCAGTGAGAGGCGCCGCCCATCTCATTGGGCAGCGCCGATCGAGAACTCGGTGAATGCTGCCTTGTAGTCCTCGAACGAGAGATCGAGGTGGGCGAAACCCCATGGGTTCTGGATCTTCACGTGCCGTGTCTTGAGATCGATGCTGGCGATCGAGTACTCGTGCGGCTGTACCGCACCGACCTTCGCCATCGCTGCGAGCTGCCGCTCTTTCTCCTTGCTGATGAACCAGTCCGGCAGCGACGGATGTTTCGCCTTCAGCTCGTCGAGTAAGGAGGCCCCATTGCTGATCACCACCCCCGTTCCGGTCGTCACCGGCAGGTGCGCGTGCATCGCGTCGTTGATGAGCTTCATGAGCTGGTCGGGCGTGTAGTCTCCGGTCTGGTAGTCCTTGCCGCCGCCCTGGAGCAAGAGCCCGAGCCCGGTGGAGCCGAGGCCGCCTTCGAGCGCCTTCGAGCTGCCCTTCATCGTGGCGAAGGCCTTCTCGAGGAGCATCACCCAGAGCTCCGGACCCTCCCGACCGACGTCACCCGGTTGTGCATAGACGGCGTGCCCGTGCCCATCGGTGGCAAACTGGTCACTGACGACGAACTTGTGCGGCGTGCTCGACGACCAGAAGTGATCCTCCCCGTAGAGCGTGACCTCGTAGGCATGCGGTCCGACCTGCTTGATGAGTCGCCGGATGAGCTCGGGGTTCGCGCGCGCGACGGCGGCCGCCGCCGAGAGGAAGTAACAATCACCGAGCCCGCCTTGTGCGACGTCGTTCGGGTCGATGTCGCTCGCATCGCCAGCGCCCTTCACGAACGCGCGTCCGGCGATCGTCTCGTACTTGTGATCGTCCTTCGGCAACGCGGACACGTTCACGGCAGCGGAGAGCAACCTCGGCGTCATCGCGACGCGAGTATTGTCCTGGGCGGCTCGTGGAAGCGTCTGGCTGACGACGTGGGCTGCGATCGCCCCTGCAACTGCGGGCGGCTTCGCGGGCGGCAACGTCAGCGGCGGGCGACTGAAGCCCGACGGAACTGCGCGCAAGTAACTCGTGGAGGCCCAGCCGCGCTTTCCCGAAGCGGTATCATTCACCGCGACGAAGCCGCTCTCGGGCGCGCCGGATGTCTCGACCTCGGAGCCCCGTACGAGCGTCCCGAGTACGTCGGCCGCGGTGCTAGGAGCCGAACGAAGGTTGAGGCCTGTGTGTTCGGTATGGACGAGCATGCGTTGCACCGCCGCTCGACCCGCCGCTGCGGTAGACGCCTTCGCAGGCCGAGTCTCGTCGGGAACCACCGGAACGCGCTGTTCCCCAACGCCGGCAGCGATCTCGAACTCGGCCATCCCGCACCCCCGTTACGACTCTACCACGGGGTGCACACGCCTCGCGACGGGGCAGACGCACGCAGGCCTGCGGACGCGATGCCCCACGATCTAATTGATGAAGAGGCGGAGACCGATCATGAGGAAGTTCTCGACGCCGCCCGTGACCTTGCCGCGGTAGCTGAGGTCGACCGCGAACGACTGACCGAAGTAGCCCGTGCCTGCGGTGACGTACGCCGCGTTGAGGCCGGTGTCGTACACGAAGCCCGCGCGGACAGGGACCTTGCTGGCGATGAGCCACTCGATGCCGGGGCCGAAGCGGCCGGTCGGCTTGAACTTGTACTTCACGACGCTGGGATCGTCGGTGACCACGAGCGTCTTGTACCCCGTGAAGTTGGCCACGCCGTCGAAGTTGATGAGCAGCGTGGGGATGGGGATGAACGACAGGCCGAAGCCCGCCGAGGTCGGCGTCTCGCGGCTCCCGTGGTTCCAGAGGTTGTAACCGACGGCAGCGATCTGGAACTTGGGATGGAGCTTGAAGGTGGCACCGACATCGAACGTCACGCCGTTGATGTGATCTAAACTGAGCTTGGAGGGGTGCGTACCGGCGGGCAGCGGCGCGTTGGTGTCGAAGTGCAGGTACTTCACGCTCGCGCCGAGCAGGAAGCGCTCGCCGAGCGCGATCGACAGCGAGATGCCGGCCGCGTGGCCGCTGCGCGTCAGCTTGTCGTCGGCGACACGGCCGCCGGCCCAGTCGAAGCCGAGCTTCGGGTTCGCATGGATGTACTCGTAGTAGAGGCCGGCGGCGACACGCGAGGTGACCGAGTCGACGATGGCCACGAACGCGTGGTGACCGACGTCCTCCACGCGAATGCCATAGCCCGCCTCGACGACGTAGCCTCGCGACAGCGACATGCCCGACGGATTGAGGAGGATGGCGGACGCACCGGCGGCGTTCGCGCGCAGTGCCTCGCCCATGCCGAGCGCGCGCGTACCGACGTAGTCGGCCTGCGCTTCTGCGCGGCCAGCACCGAGACAAAGCACCGCAACGAGCGCCAGGAAGATCGTGATGAGGGGGGTGCGCACGCTAAGAATTCTGCCATCCTAGCCAATGCCGATCGGGTGTCCAACATTTCAGCGATTCGCACGTCGAGCGCCCTGACGACGGAGCGGCGAGCCGCCCTCCTCCGCAAAGCTGAAATATCCCCCGCTGGCGACGATGACGTGATCGAGCAGCGCGATCCCGAGGAGCTCACCGGCCGCGCCGAGTCGACTGGTGAGCTGCCGATCTTCGGGGCTGGGCTGCGCATCGCCGCTCGGATGGTTGTGCACGACGATGGCTCGCGTCGCGCCCGCGAGCACGAGCGGCCGGAACACCTCGCGCGCCGACGTGGCCACCTGGTTCACCGCACCGCGCGCGACCACGACGCGGCGCACGAGTCGGTTCCGCGAGTCGAGCGCGAGCGCGTGCAGCTCCTCGACCTCCGCGTGGCCGAGCTCGAACAGCAGCGCCGCCACGGCCGCCGCGCTGTCGAGCGTCGGGAGCTCGGCGACCGGTCGATCGCGGCGGCGCGCGAGCGAGAGCAGCGCCGTGATGCGGAGCTGCGGATCGTCGCCGCGTCGCTTCATCGGTGGCTCGCCATCGAGCAGCCGCTGCGATTCGTCCACGGGCCAGCTGCACACGACCGCGAGGAGCTCGGCGTCCGAGAGGGCGTCGACCCCGCGGAGCGCGAGGCGAGCAACGAGCGCGTCGTTCATGGGACAGGCCGCTGCAAGCACGTCGCCAGGCGCAAGCGCTGGAGATCGCAGCATCGGTGTCCGAGACCGTCCGCCCACCGGACGCGCACGTCCGGCGCACGGACGGCATGCCACGCGGCGCGGCAGCGAAGGTGGCCCCATCCTCGCAGCAGATGAAGGCGGCAGAGCATCGCCAGGGAGCAATCACCATGGCCAAGCAGAGAAAAGACGACGCCAACGCATTTCTTCCCGACCCGCAGGGTGGGGCGTTCCACACCACGGGGAGTGTCGACGAGGAGATGGCGGAGGAGTTCATGCGCGACGCCCTCACCGGCGAGGACGCCTCCGAAGACATTCGAGATCAACCACTTGCCGAGGAGCTCGGCGGTCCGTTCGTGATCTCGACCATCGGGCAGGAGCTCGCCGACGACATCGACGAGTGCAACCCGATCGATGCGATGAAGGAGCCGGTCCCCTCGCCGATGCGTGGGCGCGCCTGATTCACACATGATCGCACCGCCGGGGCGAAGCGCCTCGATGCGGCCATTTGTCATAATGTAGGTCGTGCTCGCGCTGCTCCGGCTGCTGCTCGCCATCGCCACGTTCGACCCCTCCCCGGTGTCGCTCCCGCGCGCGCGTGTACGCATGGGCGCGAGCGTGCGAACCGGGATCGATCGCCCGGAACAAGACGAAGGACCCGCGCGCCTCGTCGAGGTCGCCGCGTTTACGCTCGATCGAACCGAGGTCACGCGCGGCGCGTACACGGCCTGCGTGCTCGCAGGGGCGTGTGTTCGTCGCCAGGTGATGTGGACCGATCTCCTCTCGCGGCTACCGATGACCGACGTCCGCTGGAGCGAGGCCGCGGCCTACTGCAGGGCGGTCGGTGGGCGGCTCCCCACCGAGCTCGAGTGGGAGCGCGCGGCCCGCGGGACCGGCTCGCAAACCTACCCGTGGGGTGACGCGCCCGACTGCGCGCGCGCCAACTGGGGCAACTACGAGGGCGAGGGTCGCTGCCCGGACAACCCCGGGCGCCCCGTCGCGGTCGCCAGCTATCCACCCAGCAGCGACGGCCTCTACGATCTCGCCGGCAACGTCTGGGAGTGGACCGCCGACTACTACGGCCGCTCGCACACCGCGCCGACGCCGCGTGGCGCAGAGGAGCTCGGGCGTGCACCGCGCCGCAGCGTGCGTGGCGGTGCGTGCTGCTCGATCCTGGCGGCGCCACGCACCGCCAACCGCGTCGGCTGGCCCGAGGACTACCGCGACACGGATCTCGGCTTTCGCTGCGCCAGGTAGCCGACTACCGCGCGCGCACGCCGCCCCAGCCGATGGCGACCAGCAGCGTGCCGGAGCCACGGTGGTTGCCGGGCTGCGTCGTCGGGGACCAGCCGGCGCGGATGTCGAGCTGGAAGCCACGCAGGCGTAGATCCGCGAAGACGCCGATGCCCGCGAGCCAGCGCGCGTCGGTGGCCCCGACCCGACGCACGTCCTCGGTGAGCACGCCGTCGACGAGCATGCCGAGCTCCTGCTGGTTCTTGACGCGGAGGTGGACCGAGCCCTCGAGCGCGAGCAGCTTGCCCGACAGGTAGGACGGCCAGGGCGCGCCCGCGAGCGGCACGACGTACGGGTTCATGCCACCGATGCGCTGGCGATCGAGATCGTCCTCGCCGTGCATCCAGTGCGCCTCCTCGCGCGCCTGCAGCCGCACGCGCGACGCCACCTGCCAGCCGAGCCTCAGCCACTGGTGCGCACCGACGACGACGCGCGACGGATCGTTGCGCGGATCGGTCAGAGCGAACGACGGACCGATCGCGCCCCACGCGTGGGCCTCGGAGCGCAGATCGCCGGACACCTCGAGCCCGAAGCCCACGCCGCGCACGCGCCAGAACGCGCGCTGCGCCTCGTACGTCGACGGATCGGGCGCGATCTTCCAGTACGTGTAGCGCATGCGGAGCTCGCCCACCCACGCGCTCGGCGGCAGCACGAGATCGGGCGAGGTCCCCGTCCAGCGACCGAACAGCCAGCGACGAGCGCCCGCAGTGATCTCGAGGTAGTGCGGTCGGAGATCCACCTTGGCGCCTCCGATCGCGCCGACGTAGCTGGCCGAAAAGGCATGCGAGCCCTCCTCGTGGCCGTCGCGCCAGTAGTCGGTGAGCACGCCGGCGAGGATCGCCTCGCCGACGACCCCGATGCCGAGCTCGACGCGATCGAAGCGGGCGCGATCGATGCTGAGGCGCAGCGTGTCGGTGTTGTACTCGATGGACATGCGCGCGCCGCGAGGGAGCGCGCCTTCGCGATCGGCGCGCACGAGCACCCAGCCGTGGCCGCCGAAGTCACCCGCGAGAGCCGGCTCGTACCCCGTGTTGATGGCGGTGCGCAGGACGCCGTCGGCGCGCGCAGGATGTGGCGCAGCGACGAGGACACAGAGCAATGTCGAGCAGACCGCGAGGCCGCGGTACAATGGCGGCATGAGTGACGACGCCCGCCGTGATTTCTCGCGAGAGCTCGTTCGCACGGAGACGCTCATCGTCGAAAGCCACCCCGAAGGCGTGCGCACGGTGCTCGGCACTTCGCGCAACCTATCGAAGTCGGGCATCTTCGTCGAGTCGAACGCCGTCGTGAAGATCGGCGACGAGGTGCAGCTCTTCGTCGGCTCGATGCGCTCGTCGGCCGCGCTGCGCGCCGTCGCAAAGGTCGTGCACGTCGAGCCGGGCGTCGGGTTCGGCGCTCACTTCACCGACGAGGACGAAGAGTCGCGCGAGTGTGTCTCCGCGTTCATCGCCCGCTTCCAGAGAACGCCGTGACCCGCTAGGGCCGCGGCCTGGGGAACGATCGGGTCGGGGTCTCGTCGCTGTTGGCGAGCTGGACGACCATCGCGGCGAAGGCCGCCGCGGCGTGGTTCATCTGTATGGGGTCGATCTTGTCGGCCGTGTCGCCGTCGGTGTGGTGCCACTCGAAGTAGTCGGTGGCGTCCTGCGACAGGTTCACGCCGGGCACACCGAGCAGACGCAGCGGCGCGAGATCGGTGCCGGCCTGGTCGCTCACGCTGACGTCGTCCTTCACGATCGAGGCGATCGGACCGGCGAGCCGGGTCACGAGCGCTCGTGACTTCTCGTCGCCGCTCACCGACCAGTGCAGCGGCGCGCCGGCGCCCTCGTCGGCCTCCATCGCAGCCACGTACTTGCCAGCCTCGGCGGCGTGCGCCTTGCCGTACGCCGCCGAGCCATCGGTGCCGCACTCCTCGTTCATGAACAGCGCGATGCGCACGGTGCGCCTTGGTCGCAGTGCCTTCACGAGCGTCATCGTCTGCATCGCGATACCGACCCCGGCGCCGTCGTCGATCGCGCCGTCACCGACGTCCCACGAGTCGAGGTGCGCGCCGACGAGCACGATCTCGTCGGGCTTCTCGCGACCGCGGACCTCCGCGACGACGTTGGCCGAGGTCACCTGTGGGTGCATGCCACCGCCGAGCACCATCTTGATGCGCGCCGGACCCTTCACCAGCGCTCGGTGAAGGAGGCCGGCGTCCTCGGCAGCAAGCGCCGCGAACGGGATCGCGGGGACCTTCGGGTCGTAGAACGTGCAGCCCGTGTGCGGCAGGCGGTGAGCGCCTGTCCCTGCGGAGCGCACGAGCGCACCGACGGCGCCGAGCTTTCCGGCCGCGACGCCACCGTGAAAGCGCGTCTGGCCGACACGGCCGTACTCGTCGAAGGTCTGGCTGCGCTTCATCACGCCGTCGAAGAAGACGATCTTGCCGCGCACCTTGTCGCCGAGCTTCGCGAGCTCCTCGAAGGACGTGACCTCGACGACCTCGGCGGTGAGGCCACCCGCTGCCGTCGGAGGGCTGTGCCCGAGGGCGAGCGCGTGCAGCGTGTGCGGGTACGGCGCGACCAGCTCGACGAGATCGTTCGACCCGCGCTGCCACGTCGCCAGCGTCACCGGCTCGGTGTGCGCGTCGGCAAAGCCGAGCGCCTTGAGCTCCGCGAGCGCCCACGCGACGCCGCGATCGGCCGCGGGTGTGCCGGCCATGCGTTCACCGACCTCGTCGGCGATGCGCACCGCGTGATCGTAGGCAACGTGGGACGCGAGCGCGCGCTCGGCCAGCGACGGGGGCGCTGCCAGTGCGGAGGCACGGAGCAACAGCGCTCCCGCAGCCGCACAGAGCAGCAGCCCGAGGTGCTTCATGCGCCGAAGACGCGGCGCGCGAGCTCGCCGTTGACGTCGAGCTGCATGAGCTCGTGCAGGCCACCGACCGCGTTGCCGGCGATGAACACGAGCGGGAACTCCTTGGCCTTCGACGCGGTCTCGGCGAACGAGCGCGTGGCCTCGTCCTCGGAGACGTCGAGCACGCGGAAGGCGATGGAGCGGCTGGAGAGCAGCTCCTCGACCTTCACCTTCGTGCGGTGATCCTTGCCGTCGAAGTACACGATGACCGGCGCGGGCTCGCGCAGGTCGGCGGCGCGCTTCACCTCGGCGGCGGTGCGCTCGGAGAGCTCCGTCGCGGTGCAGAACGGACGACCCGCGAGGTCGTTCACCGTCGCCAGCGCCTCGCGTGCCTTGCGCACGGGCACGACGTGATCGAAGCGGTTGGACGCGAGTGCCTCGCCCACGAGGGTGCGCAGCCTGTCGGTGATCGCCATGTTGGTCTCCATGCTCGCGTGCTACCGCGTGCGACCGTGCCTTTCAAGTGGGCTGACGACCCGTGGTCATCATCCACGGCGGCACCTCGGCCCGAGGATCGGCGGCTACCTCATCGACATCGCGAGCCGGAAGGATCCCATCGATCTCTTCGGCATCGGCCTGCTCACCGTCGGTATGGCGACGCTGCAGTACGTCCTCGAGGGCCGGTGGGACAGCCGCCTCATCACGGAGCTCGCGGGCGTCTCCACGACCTCGCTCGTCACGTTCGTGGTGCACCGTCGACATCGGCGGCGCGCACTGAGTCGACCGCCAAGGACGTTGCGGCGTGGCCAGCGATTCGTTACGAATTGTCATGGAACCCTTCGCCACGTTGCTGCTTCGCATCGTCATCGGGATGTCGCTCGGCGGCATCATCGGCTACGAGCGCGACCGCCATGGTCGTCCGGCGGGTCTACGAACGCACATGCTCGTGGCGCTCGCGTCGGCGACCTTCATGGTGGTCTCCACCAACTTCGTCTTCGCGCAGCACTACCACTCGACCGACCTGGTCGCGATCGATCCCTCGCGCATCGCGGCTTCGATCGTCACGGGCATCGGCTTCCTCGCCGGTGGCGCGATCCTGCGGCAGGGCACTTCGATCCAGGGCCTCACGACCGCGGCCGGGCTGTGGCTGGTCGGCGCCATCGGCATGGCGTCCGGCGCAGGGATGTACCCCGTCGCCTGCTTCGTCACGGTCTGCGGCGTCATCGCGCTCACCTTGCTGCGACGCTTCGAGGACAAGGACGACCGCCAGCTCCGTCGTCACGTCGAGCTCATGCTCGGACCCGACGGGAAGCTCGCCGACATCGCAGCAGCACTCGGGGCACGCGGCGTGACGCTCACGACGCTCCGCTACGATCGTCACGTCGCCGACCGGCACCTCGACGTCACGCTCGACGTGACGTTTCCTCGCGAGCTCGGCCTCGAGAACTTGATCGCCGAGATCGAGCAGCAGCACGACGTCCGCCGCATCCGCATCGGGCACGTGAGCTAGGCCGCTGTCGGAACCGAATGCTGTCACTCGTTCACGGGATCGGGACGCGCACGTGGACATCGAGCACAGGCCGTGCCGGTACCGCAAACCGCGGGTTCGGCTACACTCCACGCTCGTGCACACCGACGAACAGCTGCTGGCCGCGAGTCGTACGGGCGATCGCCGTGCGCTGGAGCAACTCCTCGCCCGCTACGAGCCGCGCGTGTATCGGTTCGGTATGCGCATGTGTCGCGACCCACAGGACGCGAGCGAGGTCCTGCAGGAGACGCTCATCGCTGCGGCGCGCACGATCCGCGACTTCCGCGGAGGGGCGTCGCTCTCGACGTGGATGTACACGATCGCGCGCAGCTTCTGCATCAAGCGCCACCGTCGCTCGAAGTTCGCGCCGCTCGACGAGGCTTCGCTCGACGAGGCCCGCGACCTCGCCACGTCCGCGCCCGATCCCGAGGCGTCCGCGGCGAGCCGCCAGATCGAGCGTGCGATGCTCCGGGCCCTCGCGACGCTCGATCCCGCGCAGCGTGAGGTCCTCGTCCTGCGCGATGGCGAGGGCCTCACCGCACCCGAGGTGGCCGCGGTCGTTGGCGCGTCGGTCGACGCGGTGAAGAGCCGACTCCACCGCGCGCGCGCCGCGATGCGGGCTGCGCTCGCACCTCTCATCGACGCGAGGCCGGCCGACGTCGTCGATGCGTCCGCGCGTTCCCTCGAGGGCGACCCCACGCTCACCTGCCGAGCAGACGCGCGAGCCAGCCTGCGCTAGCCACGCGCTCACACGTACACCGCTCCTTCGTCGGCACGTCCCCAAGCACCTGCTCCACGTGCTTCCCGCAGCCCGCGTACGTGGGCTTCTTGCAAACTGAACACTCGACTCTTCGACACATGAGAACCCCTCCCGATCCACGGTGAGAGCCGGCCCGTTGGGAAAGGGTTCAGCGCAGCTTCTCGAGCCCGCCCGGCCCTATCCGGCGTGGTACGAATCGCTCATGCGCACGCGAACCCTGGGCAAGACCGGCCTCTCCGTCTCGGAGATTGGCTTCGGGAGCTGGGCCATCGGCGGCGGCATGTGGGGTGGCAAGCGCGACGACGACGCGCGACGTGCGCTCTCGCGCGCCGTCGACCACGGCGTCACGTTCATCGACACCGCCCTCGTGTACGGAAGCGGCCACTCCGAGAAGCTCGTCGGCGAGGTGTTGCGCAAGCACCAGGGGCTCACCGTCGCCACCAAGGTGCCACCCAAGTCGTCGCAGTGGCCGGTGCGTCCGGGCGCGAAGCTCGCGGACAACTTTCCTGCGGACTGGATCGTCCGCTGCGCCGAGAAGAGCCTCGTGAACCTCGGCGTCGACACCATCGATCTGCTGCAGCTCCACGTGTGGGCGGACGCGTGGACCGACGAGGACGAGTGGTTCTCGGCGATGCAGGACCTGCAGAAGGCCGGCAAGATCCGGTTCATCGGCGTGTCGATCAACTCGCACGATCCAGGAAGCGCGGTGCGCCTCGTGAAGTCGGGCCGCGTCGACGCGCTGCAGGTCTTCCACAACATCTTCGATCAGTCGCCCGAGGACGAGCTGTTTCCCGCGTGTCTCGAGCACGGCGTCGGCGTGCTGTCGCGCGTGCCCTTCGACGAGGGCGCGCTCACCGGCAAGCTCACGAAGGACACGAAGTTCCCGGATGGTGACTTTCGCACGGACTACTTCGCGGGCGACCTCCTTCCGAAGACGGTCGACGCCGTCGAGAAGATGCGACCGATCCTCGAGAGCGCCGCGGGCACGATGGCAAAGGGCGCGCTGCGCTACTGCCTGTCGCACCCCGCCGTCTCGACGGTGATCCCCGGCATGCGGTCGGACGCGCAGGTGGACGACAACTGCGCCGCGGGTGACGACGGCCCGCTGTCTGCCGAGACGCTCGCGCGGCTGCGTCCGTTCCGCTGGGTCCGCGACGCGTACTGAAGCGCCTCGCGCTTTCTGTCTACCGAGCGCGGACGGTGCAGATGCAGCTCACGTCGCCGCCGATCGGGCCGTCGACGTAGCGACGCACCTTCGCGAGGCTCGCGTTGCGCGCGACGCCCTCGATGACGCCCTGCTCGAAGGTGTGCGGGTACGGCGTCTCGCAGCGGACCTCGATGGCACCGTCGGTGAGCTGCCTCGAGTGGTAGTGGCCCACGTCACCGAGGTGGTTCAGCGAGTACACGATGTCGAAGGAGAGCAGCAGCTTCTCGACGCTGTCGAGCTCGGGTGGAAACAGCGCTTCCTGGATCGCGTTTGCGCCCATCTGCCGCAGCTTCTCGCGACCGACTCGCTCCTCGATGTCCCGTCAACAGATCGAGCGCGCTCTGCATCGGCGTGTAGTCGTGAGAGTCGAAGGCGCTGCGCTCGATGTTGTTCTTCTTCAGCAGCACGTCGATCAGCGACGGCGCGAACTGGAACGACTCGACGAGGAACCGGATGCTCGGCGATCGCACCTTCGCCTTCGGGTCGCGGCTCACCTACTCCATGATCAGCGGCGCCGCACGATGCACGTACAGCTGAGGTCCCCACCCATCGGGCCCTCGATGTACTCGACGTCGTAGCGCTTGCCCTTGACGAGGTTCGGGTTGCGCGCGATCCCCTCGATGACCCCGCGCTCGAACGCGCGTGGATACGGGGTCTCGCAGCGGACCTCGATGGCGCCGTCGACGAGCTGCTTCGAGTGGTAGTGACCCACCTCTCCGAGATGGTTGATGGAGTAGATCATGTCGAGCGCGAGCAGCACGCTCTCGACGTCGACGAACTGGGGCGGGAACATCGCCGCCTCCACCGTCGTGTTGCCCAGCTGCCGGAGCTTCTCGCGGCCGACGCGCTCCTCGATCTCCTTCAGCATGTCGAGCGCGTTCTGGAGCGGGACGTACTCGGCGACGCCGAACGAGCTGCGGTCCAGGCCATGCTTCTTCAGCAGCACGTCGACGAGGGACGGCGCGAACTGGAACGACTCGACGATAAAGAGGATGTCGGGTGAGCGCACCTTGGCGCGCGGATCGTGACTGACGTACTCCAACCACTCACCTCCGCCTCGCTCGCAACATCTCACGAAACGGGGTCGAGATCCTGCAGGAGGCGCTCCGCGACGTGTGGACCCGTGTCTCCACGTTCGCGGCGTCATCGACACCGTCGTGCTCCCAGATCGTCGCGTACGGAGCGCACGCTACCGTTTCCGGTTGCCGTTCGGCCGTACCGTTCGGCCTTACCGTTCGGGCTACCACTCCGCCTTCTGCACCACCGGGAGCTGTAGCGCGCGCTCGCGCTCGAGATCGAGGTTGCCCACGTGCAAGCTCACCGGCGCCTGCACCCACTTGTAGATGGATGCGTTGAAGAGGCGCTGGAAGCGCCCGGCCCAGGCACAGAGCTGCGCGGCGTCGTGATCGGGGAACATCACGGCGAGCACCTCGGCGACCTCGCCAGGCGTCATCTTCTCGCCGGCATACAGCGCGAAGCACGCGTCGAGCACCGGGAACGGCATGAGGTCGCGCTCGTCCTCCTGCGACTCGTCGAGCTCGGCCGACGCCGGCTTGAGCAGCGTGAGACGGATGGCCTCCGACTTCGTCTTCTCGAGCAGGTAGTCGAGCAGATAGTTCACGACGGTCTTCGGCAGGTTGGCGATGACCGCGAGCGCACCCTCCGAGTCGCCACCGATGGTCGAGTAGCCGACCGCCTTCTCGCTCATGTTCGAGGTCTGCAGGAAGAGGCCCGCGGCCACGTTCGACCACGTCCACATCCGCTGCCCGCGGATGCGCGCCTGGATGTTCTGCTTCGCGGCGCGCGTGAGCGTCTCCCCCGGCTGGAGCATCTTCTCGATGGCCAGGAGCTCGACGGCGACCGTCTCGTCGATGTCGACGATCTCGAGCGCCGCGCCCACCTCGTTGGCGGTCTCGATGGCGGCGGCGCGCGTCTCGGGTGACGAGTAACGGCTCGGCATGAAGAACGCGCGCAGCATCTTTCGCGCCTTCGCCTCGGCCTCGTCGGGGAAGCGTCGATCGATCCAGCGACGGCACAGCAGCATCACGAGCAAGCTGTCGCGGCCACCGGACAGCGCGACCCCGATGGTCTCGAAGACGCCGACCTTCTCGTAGTAGCTGCCGATCCCCATGGCGAGCGCATCGAGCAGCTCCTCGCAGAACGCCTCGCGCGCGGTCGGCTCGGGCTCGGGAGGTGACGGCAGGAAGAAGCTCGCATGCGCGGGCACAGGGTACGTGAGCCCGCGACGATCGGTGTCGCCCTCGACGCGGATACGCCGCACCTTGTCTGACTCGCCGCGCGCGGCCTCCTGATCGTTGCGCCACGTCGTGTTCTCGGCGCGGAGGCGCGCGGTGCGATCGAGATCGACCGTCGCTGCGGTGATGCCCGACTCGAAGCGCCTGGCCTCGTGCACCACGCGCCCGTTCTGCGCGATGAAGCCACCGCCATCGAAGATGAGCCCGTCGTTGGCGCCGACCGCGTTGGTGTAGGCGACGACGCACTGGTTGTCTGCGGCGCGTGTGGCGATCATCTCGCGCCGCGTGTCCACGATGCCGACCCGGAACGGCGACGCCGACAGGTTGAGCACGAGCTCGGCGCCCGCGTAGCAGCGACGACGCATCGGGCCGTCGGGGGACCACAGGTCCTCGCAGATCTCGAGCGCGACCGTGCCGAAGTCGAGCTGGAAGACGAGGTCGCCGAACGGGACGCCCTCGAGCTCGTCGTAGAGCCCCGCGATGCCGCGGTTCATCGTGCGGCCCTCGTAGAACACGTTGTAGGTGGGCAGCTTCTCCTTCGGCACGAGGCCACAGATGCGGCCTCGGTGCAGGAGCGCCGCGCAGTTGTAGAGGCCGTTGCCGCGCTGCACCGTCACGCCCGCCACGATGGCGATGGGTCGATCCGCCGTGGCGCGCGCCATCTCGGCGAGCGCCTTCCACTGCGCGTGCACGAAGCCACGCCACTGCACGAGATCTTCGGGCGGGTACCCGGAGAGCAGCTGCTCGGGGAACACGAGGACCGTGGCGCCGTCGTCGATGGCAGCCGGCACGAGCGAAAGGGCCTTGTCGAGGTTGGACGCCACCGCGCCGACGATGGTGTCGACGTTGGCGAGCGCGATGCGGACGAGCCTCATGCAGCCTCCTTCACGCGACTCGACACGAGGTCGACGAGCGCATCGGACGCGACGAGCGGGTACGGCTCGGGTGATGCGAGGTCGCGCACGCCAGCGGGCAGCGCGGCGAGCTCGCGCCGACACACCGCGTGTGCACGATGGAGCGCCGCAGCGGCCGGCTCCTCGACAACGGGCCCGCGCCCTCGCCACAGCGGCTCGAGCAGCGCGCGGCCGCCGGCCGGCACGGCCTCGCCGTCGATCGCGACGAGATCGTGATCCGCGTAGCGCCACGCGGCGATGCGGCCGGGGAGCGTCATCTTGGCGCTGCCGCGCGAGAGCTTCATCGTGGCGCGACCGTAGCCGTTCACCGTGAGCTTGGCCACCGCGCCGACGCCCGTCGCGGAGTCGGGGCTGCACGTGATCTGCTCGCCCACGCCGAAGCCATCGGCGCCGTCGAGCCTGGCAACCTTCATCTCGTCGAGGCCGTCGGACACGATGATCTTCGCATGCGGCGCGCCGAGCTCGTCGAGCAGCGCGCGGGCCTGCGCGACGGTCGCTACGGTGACGTTGGAGTCGATGCGGATGCCACCGAGCTGCTTGTTCGAGGCACGCACCGCGTTGCGGATGCCGCGCACGGTGTCGTAGGTGTCGACGAGGTAGGTCGCCGAGGCGCCGTAGGTCGCGTGAAACGCCGCGAACGCGCGCCGCTCGCTCTCGTCGGTGGACAGCCCCGGCTCCTCGGACGCCTGCACGAAGGAGTGATCCATGGTGCCGACCGCGGGGATGCCGTAGCGCATCCACGCGGCCATGTTCGACGTGCCGGTGCAGCCCGCGACCGCGGCCGCCCACGCGGCGTCGATCCCCGCCTGGGTCTGCGTGCGGCGCGCGCCGAACTCGAGCACCGGCTTGCCCTTCGCGGCGATCACGACGCGCGAGGCCTTCGACGCGACCATCGACTGATGGTTGAGGCGCGAGAGCCACGGCGTCTCGATCATCTTCGCGAGCAGCATGTCGGTGCGGATCGACAGCAGCGGTGCATACAGCGTGAGCGGTCGACCATCGACGAGGAGCGGCGTGCCGTCGGAGCGACGACCCGGGCCCGCGAACACCGGCAGTCCCTCGGGCACCGCGTCGATCTCGCCCACGAAGCCGTCGAGCGCCGAGAGCGCGGAGACGATCGCCGGACGACTGCGCAGCCGCTCTCCGATGATCGGGTGCGTGAACAGCACATCGAACTCTTCCTTCGTCACGCGCATCTGGCGCGCGTGCTCGACGATGCTGCGCTGCCCGCACGCGACGACGTAGCCACGGTTCACCGGCAGCTTGCGGAAGAACGCGGTCATCGCCATGTGCTGCTCGAGGCGGCCCGCGTCCGCGTGGGCGATGAGCGTGGTGAGCTGATACGCGTCGACCGTCAGCGTCTGCTCGCTCACGAGAGCACCTCCGCGTTCTCGATCTTCACACCGGCGCTCTTCAGCCTCGTGTCCACCCGGACGCGGCTGCCCTCGTCCACCGCGCGCGTGAGATCGTCGATGAGCGTGACGTCGAACCCTTCGGCCGCCGCGTCGAGGGCGGTGTCGGCGACGCACACGTCACGAGCGAGGCCGCAGACGAACACGCGCCCGATGCCGCGCGCGCGCAGGAGATCCGCGAGCCCGGTGGAGGGACGCTTGCCGTCGGGGCCGACGTTCTCGAAGAACGCGCTGTACGAGTCGACGTCGCAGCGCGCGCCCTTGCGTAGGATCACGCTCACGTGCGCGAGATCGAGGCCGTGGTGCAGCGCGGCGCCCGGCGTGCCCTGGACACAGTGATCGGGCCACATCGCCTGCTCGCCACCGTACAGTGCGAGCTTCGAGAAGGACTGCTTGCCGTGGCGCGACGCGAAGGAGATGTGGCCTCGGGGGTGCCAGTCCTGCGTCGCGACCACCGTCGTGAAGTGGCCAGCGATCCGCGAGATGGGGCCGACGATCTCGTCCCCGCCCCTGACGGCGAGCGCGCCGCCGGGCATGAAGTCGGGCTGTAGATCGACGACGAGCAACGCGTCAGCAGTTTCCATTGGCGGCCTCGGGCCTGTACTTATTGTAATCCATACATGAACATCGTCAAGACAGCACCGGAAGATCGTGCGGTCGACGAGAATGGAAGCGGTAGAGGCGGGCGGGCCGGTTGCGCGCGCCCTCGCGGACATGGCCTGTCTCCTCGACCATGCCGAGCTGCACGACGCGGCGCTGGAAGTTCCGTGGGTCGAGCGACTCGTCGAGGATCGTCTCGTAGACCCGCTGCAGCTCGCCGAGCGAGAACGCGGCGGGCAGGAGGCTGTAGGCGACGTTGGTGTAGGCGAGCTTGCCGCGCAGGCGCTTCACGGCGTAGGCGAGGATCTCGCGGTGATCGAACGCGAGCTGCGGTGGCCTGCGGGCGGAGAACCAGCCGACCCCGTCGTACTTGTCGGTCGTACGCAAACCCGTACCCGGCGGCACGAGTGCCATGTGGGCGACGGAGAGACAGCGACCGTCGGGATCGCGATCGGGCCTCGAGAACGTGTAGAGCTGCTCGAGGTAGACGTCGTCGAGCCCGACCTTCTCGCGGAGCTCCCTCACGGCCGCGTCTTCCACCGTCTCCTCGTCCCCGATGCGGCCGCCGGGGAGCGCCCACTTGCCCAGGAACGACGGGCGCTTCATGCGCAGGAGCGCGACACGCAGCTCGGCCTCGTCGACGGTGAAGACGACGAGATCCACGGCCACGCCGGTCGTCCGGGAGGGTCGCACGACCCGCTTATATCACCGGACTCGTCGGCCCAGAGCTTCTCGACGAGCCAGAGGTTCTCGAGGAGCTACACGTCCTCGATGTACTCGTCGTCGCAGAGCGACTCGAGCTCGGGGAGCACCTGCAGCTGCGTGAAGGTGTCGATGTTGCCGCGCGCCGCCTTGAGGATCGCCAGCACGCGGTCGAAATCGCCGGAGCGCGCAGCGACGAGCGCGGACTCGATTGCGGCCCATGCATCGGGAGGCGAGGAGCTGACCGCGCGGAGCTTTCTCACCTTGAGGCCCGCCATCGACATGACGGTGCGCACCTCGAAGTGGAACGCCTCCGTCGTCGGATGGCGCCTCGCCGGCTCGCGATCGATGGCGCGCATCACGAGCGCGTCGATGCTGGCGTCGAGGCCGGGCACGAGCTTCGATGGTGCCGGCGGCATCGGCCCACCCAGAGAATGAGTGATGACCTCGGTGAGCGTGCCGCGGTACGGCAGCCGCCCGGTCAGCATCTCGTAGAGCAGGATGCCGAGCGAGTAGACGTCGCACGCGGGCGACTGCGGTGCACCGCGGAGGCGCTCGGGTGCGAGGTATGGCGGCGTGCCTCCGAGCTTGGCCTCGGGCGCGCTGCTCTCTTTGAACGAGAGCCCGAAGTCGAGGAGCTTCACGACGTTCTTGCGCCGCGGCTCACCCTCCTGCTTCGCGAGGAAGACGTTCGCGGGCTTGATATCGCCGTGCAGGATGCCGCGCGCGTGCATGAAGCGAACGGCACCCGTGAGCTGATCGACGATGTCGAACGCGAGGCGCGGAGCGAGCCCGCCGCTCTCCAGGCGCTCGCCGACCGTGCTGCCCTCGAGCAGCTCCATGACGAGGTAGCAGCCGTGCTCGTCGTCGATGCCGTAGTCGGTGACCGAGACGATGTTGGGGTGCGCGAGCGAGGAGGCGAGGCGCGCCTCGACGAAGAAGCGCTCGCGGCTCTCCGGCTTCTGACGCTGCCCTTCGAGGAGGAGCTTCAGCGCGAACTGGCGGCCGAGGTCACGGTGCGTCGCGCTGAAGACGCGACCCATACCGCCCGACGAGATCTCGTGCTGCAGCTCGTAGCGACCACCCACGAGCCACGTGCGCTGCATGCGCATGGTCGGCTGGTCGTCGCCAGACGACTCGGGATCGAGCGAGACTTCCCAGCTGTTTCGCCAATAACCCTCGGCGCTGCGATTGTCGTTGTTGGAACCGTCGACGTACGTGTCCGAGTCGAAGCTGTCGATCACGGGGCCTCCGGAAGCATTCGCAACGAGGGGGGGTGGTGCACCCGCTGTGCCGCAACCGGAGACGATGTGGGTAAGGTGGGAGGTCTTGCTAAGTGTTGGGGTGGATGAGCGATTCCGTCGTGATTGGTGGGATGACCTGCGACGATGTCGGTGGGAGTTTTCTCACCAGATGCTCATCGGTAGAGTCAGTCTTCCGACCCCATTCTGGTGATCCCAGTTGTTACCGGCAGACGTGGCTCGACGTGCACTTGCCCGAGCTGCAGTCGGAGTCGACGGCGCACGTCGTGCGACAGAAGCCATGGTGGCAGACCTCGCTCGACGCGCAGTCGCCGTCGCTCGTGCAGGCCATGCGACCGGCGTCAGGGGACACGCCGCCATCGGTCGAGCCCATGTCGCTGTTGCCGACGGAGCCGCCGTCTGCCGTTCCCCCATCCGCAGTGCCACCATCGGTAGCGACCGGCGCACAGGTGCCGTTCGAGCACGCGAAGCCCGAGCCGAGGTACTCGCAGTCGGAGTCGAAGGCGCACAGGCTTGTCTCCACACAGCTGCCGCTCGAACAGTAGCAGCCCTCGGCGCACGGGCTGGTCGCGTTGCAGGTGCTCGGGCCGGGGACGCACGTGTCCCGTCCGTCACACACCATGCCCTGCCCGCAGTCCGCGTCGACGCTGCAGCTGTACGCCGGGTAGCAGTAGCCAGAGCGGTTGTCGCAGAAGCTGTCCGACGGGCAGTCACTGTCCTGGTAGCAGTAGCCGTCGCCGATCGGGTTGCCGTTCGGATCGGTCGGCGTGGCGGCGATACAACCGTTCGAGTCGCAGGTGTAGCAGCCAGACGAGTCGCAGAACGAGTAGTTCGACTCCTTGCCGAGGTTGCAGCCGGCAGCGAAGAGGACGACCGAGAGCACCGCGAGTGTGGACCGCATGAACGAGCTCCTTGGAGCGTTGGACCGGGGCAGAACCGATGGCAAGTAGAGCAGTGCTCGTGCCACCGACGACACGAAAGGTCTCCATTGCTTGTAGCCGACTCGTGCTGTCGTGTGAACGAGAATTCACGACGGGGCTGTTGCCGGGAGTTCGCGGCTCGGTCCCTCGGCAGGCCGAGCCGGGTCGCAAATACGCAAAAGTTTTGCCATCTCGACAGCGATGCTAGCGTGGACTCCGCAATGAGCCAGGCCACGATTCGCTACTTCGGTGTCACGCTCGGAGACGCCCAGGACTCCGAGCGAACAGATGCGCGACTCGGGCGCTTCGTCGCGACCCCGGATCCGATGCCCGTCGGCACGTCCTTGCTGGTCGACGAGACGCTCCACATCGTGACCCGTGTCGAAGAGGGCACGACGTCGGGTGTGTGGCTCTGGTCAGAGGGCATGGTGGTGCCGACCTCTGCTCCCGTGCTGCCAGCCGTGACGACACCGACACCAATCGACGACATCCCCACCGCTCCGATGACGCCACCCGTCGCAGCCGCAGCGGAGCCGGTCCCCGAGCCCGACACGCCGGAAGCCATCACCGATGGCAGCTCCGGCAAGACGGACGATCCGAAGCGCAAGCGTCGTCGTCCCGCCAAGACCATCATCGGTCGCTGAGCGCCATGCGCGCACCCACCGCGCTGCGGCCCGGCGATCCGATCGTCGTCGTCGCACCATCGGGGCCCGTCCCCGAGGCGCGCTACCGAGCGGGGCTCGAGCGCCTCGCTGCACGCTACGACGTCCGCTCGACGCCGCGCATCTTCGAGCGCACCGGCTACCTCGCGGGCGGCGACGACGCGCGCCTCGCCGAGCTCGACGCCGCCTTCGCGAGCGACGCAAAGGCGATCGTCTGCGCGCGCGGCGGCTACGGGCTCATGCGGCTCCTTGCCAGGCTGGCCCCGGTCACCGACAAGCTCGTCGTCGGCTTCTCGGACGTCACGGCGCTGCACGCGGTCATGGCACGCGCCGGCGTCCGCAGCGTCCACGGCCCGGTCGTCACGCAGCTCGGCGAGCTTCCCGACGACGACGTCTCATCGCTGTGGGCGCTGCTCGAAGGCAGCCTCGGCGCGCCGATCGTGGGCCTCGACTCCGCCGGCACCTCGGCCACCGTCGAGGGATGCCTGGTCGGGGGAAACATCGAGCTCGTCTCGAGCCTCGTCGGCACGCCGTGGGCCTACGCCCTGCGCGGCAACGTGCTGCTGCTCGAGGAGATCGGCGAGCGACCGTACCGCATCGATCGCCAGCTCACGCAGCTCCTCCTCACCGGCGCGCTCGACGGCGTGGTGGCCATCGTGGTCGGTGACCTCGTGGACTGCAACGCACCCGAAGGCCCGACGGCGCTCGAGGTCGTGACCGAGCGCCTGCGCGGGCTCGGCGTCCCGATCCTGACGGGGCTGCCCGTCGGTCACGGCTCCCGCAACCGCGCGCTCGCACACGGCGCCCGCGTGCGGGTGGAGCCTGGCCGGCTCACGTTCCTCGAGCCCGCTGCTCAGTGAATGATGGGGTCGTCGTCGGTGGAGAGCTCGACGACCCCGTAGCGGGCCTCGTAGCGCTCGAGGTTCTTCTGCAGCGCGAGCAGCATGCGCTTCGTGTGGCGCGGGCTCGAGATGATGCGCGAGCGCACCTTGGCGTGCTGGCTCTGGGGCTGAAGATATGCGAAGTCGACGACGAACTCGTTCTCGGTGTGGTTGATCACGACCAGGTTCGAGTACGTCCCCTGCGACACCGAGTCGTCCATGTGGAGCTGGATCCGAGGCGAACCCGCCTTCTGGCCGTCGTCGCTCATGACTTCGGAGCCTACCGACGCGCCGGGTGCTGTCAAGGCGCGGGCG
This sequence comes from Polyangia bacterium, assembly GCA_039923495.1. Lineage (GTDB taxonomy): Bacteria > Myxococcota_A > Polyangia > Palsa-1104 > Palsa-1104 > JBDTCO01. Next base: position 42,200 of record JBDTCO010000006.1, on the reverse strand, counting down.
CTGTCGTATAACGCGGTCGCGTGGCGTCTCCCTCCGCACTCCCACCCGGTCGCGTGCTCGGTCTCGACGTGGGCTCGAAGACCATCGGCATCGCGGTCACCGACGAGCTGAACGTGTGCGCGCACGCGATAAAGACGCTCGATCGCAAGGGCACGCGTGGCGACGTCGTGCAGGTCGAGCAGCTCGCGAAGCAGTACTCGACGCGCTCCCTCGTCGTCGGCATGCCCTACGATCTCGACGGCAACGAGGGGCCCCGCGCGGTCCGCGTGCGCGTGCTCATCGACGCGCTCGTGCAGGCGGGCTTCGCGGTCGAGACGCAGGACGAGCGCTTCTCGACGGTGGAGGCCACGTCCACGCTGATGGAGGCCGATCTGTCGCGCGCGCGTCGCAAGGAGCTCATCGACTCCATGGCCGCGCAGGTCATCCTCACGGCGTGGCTCGACACGAAGCGCGGTGCCAGCATGGTGGATGATGGAGATCCGGAGTGAGCGTGGCTGATCAGAAGAAGGCGGCGATCGTCGTCGGACTCAGCGCCGTGGCGCTGTTCGCAGGTGCGGGCGCCATCGCATACCAGGCGCTGTCGTATCCGTCGCGCGCGATGCCGGGGCCGGCCGTCGAGGCGAAGATCATCATCGAGCGCGGCACGACGCTCGCGGTGATCGCGCGCCGGCTCGCGTATTCCAAGCTCATCACGCACCCGAGCTGGTTCCGCTTCTACGCGAACGAGCGCGGCCTCTCTCAGAAGGTGAAGGCGGGGCAGTTCGTGCTGTCGTCGAGCATGACGCCGTCCGAGATCCTCGCGCGGCTCATCGAGGGCGTCCCCGTCGAGGAGGTCGCCGTCACGCTGCCCGAGGGCAAGAACCTCGTGCAGGTCGCGGAGCTCTTCGACGAGGCCGGCGTGTGCGCGAAGGAGGACTTCGAGAAGGTCGCGCGCGATCCGCAGGTGGCGCAGCGGCTCGGGGTGCCGGGCCCGACGCTCGAGGGCTACCTCTTCCCCGACACGTACAGGTTCCCTCGCGGGACGTCGGCGCTGCGCATCGCGACCGCGCTCGTGAGGCGCGCGCACGAGGTCTTCGACGCCCTCAAGGCCACGCACGCCAAGTCCGTCGCCCTGCGCGCGAAGCTCGACAAGATGGACGATCGCGAGCTCGTGCTCATGGCGTCGCTCGTCGAGAAGGAGACCGCCGCCGTCGACGAGCGCCCTCGCATCGCCGGCGTCTTCTACAACCGCCTTCGGCTGCCGACGTTCGTGCCGCACGTGCTGCAGACCGATCCCACCATCGTCTACGGCTGCACCGTGCCGAAGGACAAGAGCGCCGCGTGCGCGACCTTCGAGGGCCGCCTCCGCAGGGCGCAGCTCGACGACAAGGACAACCCGTACAACACGTACCAGCACACGGGGCTGCCGCCCGGCCCCATCTCGAACCCCGGCCGCGCCGCGCTGCTCGCGGCCATCGAGCCCGACGACACGCCGTACCTGTACTTCGTGTCGAAGAACGACGGCACGCACTACTTCTCGAAGACCGTGGCAGAGCACGAGGCGGCGGTGACGAAGTACCAGCGCGGCGGTAAGTAGCGCTGACTCGCGCGAGAAACGCGCGGTGGGGGAAGGCTCCGGCAGCTTTGCTGCTGGAGGGGGAACGGGAACGTCCCCCTCGATCGTCCCACGAGGCGGCGGTGACGAAGTACCAGCGCGGCGGTAAGTAGCGCTACGGAAGCGCGGTGCCGGCGAAGAACTTCATCGCCAGCGCGGTAGCAGCCTTGCCCGCGAGGCTGCCTGTGATCCGGCCGATGAAGTCGTCGGACGCGAGGTGGATGCCGCCCCACAGACGAGACTGTCCGGCCTGATCGGCGGCGTCGTAGTACGTGGCCCACTGCAGGTGCACATCCGCGGTCGGTCCTTCCTCGAACTTGAGGCTGCCCTGCTTGGCGATGTACTGCCCGAGGCCGCCGGGGAAGTACTCGCTGCCGGTGAGCGTGGTGAGCACCTCGGCGGCCGCGCGACTGAACGTGCTGTGTCCCGACGTGAAGCCGGGGAACGCCGGCGTCACGAACGTGCGGCGCTGATACGGCAGCCACTCGAGCGCGCGCACCCAGCCGATGCCGGCCGTCTGGTGCACGCGATCTCCGGGCTCGCCGCGCCACGCGAAGATCGCGAGCTCCCCTGTGTGGCGCGCGAGCCGTGCGTGACGCTGCCCCGGCGCGCAGCTCTGCGGCGTGATGAGCTCGATGAGCCCGGACACGAGCGGGAGGCCGTTCACATCGTAGTGCGGCAGCGACGGGTCCGACGACTGACCGAGTCCGGCCATGTAGCGGATGAGCGAGATCGGCCGCGCGGTCGTGGTGCGGCGCTTCGTTCCCCACGACGTGATCGCCGCGTCGTGCACCGCGCCGTTGAGCGCGAGGTAGACCTTCACGTCCCACTCGAGCGGCTCGAGCGATGCACCGGTGCCGCCGAGCCGACGCGCAAACCCCGCGCTATCGGTCACCTGGTTGGCGATGACGTTCCAGTGGCCCGGCGGCGTCTCCGAGCTCGGACCATCGGCCCAGAACTCCGCGAGCACGCGACCGAAGTCTCCACGCAGCGCAGGCTGCGCAACGTACGGCGCGCCCGTGATCGGGTTGAGCGCGCGACCATGCCCATCGTTGGTGCCGAGCGTGTCGTTGCCGAGCGTGCCCGGTGACAGATCGACCGTGACGCCGTCGCTCGCATCGAGCCACGCCTGCTTCGAGAGGACGTCGACGAGCCAGTCCTTCATCTCCGGCTGCGCGGCCGTCGGCGTGAGACCGGTGTCGAAGTACGCCACATCCGACGACGGACGCGAGAGCGAGAACGGCGTGACGCGATCCCAGTTCGAGCCCACGTACGACTGCACGCCGGAGCTGACGAGGAGGCCGTTCTGCGTCTCGGCCACCGCGAGGTTGAGCGGCTGCCACTCGTCCGGAGCGGTCATCGTCGTGCCGGGCAGATCGATGAAGAGCGGAGGGTTCGCGGCGACGAAGCCCGTCTCGTCGGCGTAGTTGTTCGCCTCGTTCGCGCCGTCGTCCACGGTCGCAGCGATGATCGTCGCGGCGATGCGATTGCCGATGGCGGCCGGAGCATCTCCGTCGGGGGTGGTGATCGTCGCGTCGTACCCGAGCCGCGCGAAGAACGCGTCGAAGCACGCGTTGGACACCGCGCCGCCGACCTGTCCCGTGTAGCGGTGCTGGAGCAGGCGATAGGCCGCGTAGCTGAGCGCCTGCTCGCGGTCGACCTGCGCGCCGACGTGACGCTCGTGGAAGAACACACCATCTGCCACGGTGTCGTACGTGGCCCACGCGTCCCACATCGCGGCCGACACGTGGAAGAGGTTGCGCGCGTGCACGGTCGGGCGCGGCACGTCCCTGCGAATCGCGCCGAGGATCTGCTCGTCCCAGCGGCGCGCGATCGAGCGCTCGGGCTGGGGATCGATCTGGTCCTCGGGACACGCGGTGGACGGCGGACCCATGTCGGGGAGCACCTCCGCGTAGCCAGCGATGGTCGCGCCGCGGTGGAGCAACACGCCGCCGTCGAGGCTCGAGGACAGCACGTTGCCACCGACCGCCCACTGACCGCCGTCAGGATCGATCCAGGCGGCGTGCAGCGACTCGATGTTCATCGCAAGGCCGGTGTGCTGACGTGCCCACCCGCTCGACGAGCGCTCGTAGATCGCGCCGTCCGCGCCGGTGGCGATCGCCGCGCCGCCCGGCCCGAACGCGAGGCCTTGCAAAAGACCCGCGTCGACCGGGGTCGAGGTTCGCGCGTCATCGATGAGCACGCCCGTCGCGCCGCCACCCACCTCTGCGTGGTGATCGCCATCGGTGGCCACCGTGTAGAGCGTGTCCGTGGTGGCCGTCGCGATCGGCGAGAACGGGCCGTCCCCGTCGCGTTGCAAGAGGTTGCCGTGCGCGCCGACGACGAACACATGTGTCGCATCGCCCGCGACCTTGAAGAAGCCAGGGGCCTCGCTCGTGTCGCCGCGCAGGTCGTGCGGAACGTCGACGACTGCCCACGTGGTCCCATCCCAGTGCCACACGAAGCCGTCGCGGCCCGAGACGCTACCGACGGCATATGCGTCATAAGGGCTGCGGCCCCACACCCCGAACACCGTCGCTGCGGCGAGTCCGGGTGTGGTCATGCGCGAGAACGCGGTGCCGTCCCAGCGCAGGATCGTGGCGCCCGCGCCCGCGGCGTACACGGTGCCATCGGCAAAGGCGTGGACCCACCACAGCGTGCCGCGTGTGTTGGTCGCGATGCGCGACCAGGTGCTGCCATCGAAGTGCAGGACGATCGGACCCGAGCCCTTGTCGGACCCGACCGCCCACACGTCGCTCGCGCTCGTGCCGCCGACCGAGAGCAGCGCCTCGGCGAGCGGGGCCGGGGTCACCGCCGACCACGTGGGGGGTGCTCCCTCGCAGGCGCAGAGCCCGACGAGCAGCGACAGCGCGAGCGCCTTCATCACGCGACCTTCCGACGACGACGCGACAAGTAAATGGCGCCCGCGACGAGCAGCGCCGTGCCGGCCGCGCTGCGCGGGAAGCGGCTACGCACGTCGCAGCCACTGCCGGCGCCATGCGAGCTGGAGTCCGGCGAGCTGCCGTGGCTGACCTTGCCGAGCGCGGCGGTGATGCTCGCGCTGTTGTCGGTGACGACGAGTGGCGGGCCTTCCTCGCGCAGCGTCTCCACGCGGAGCGCGCCCGGCAACGTCTTGCTCGTGCGGAGCGTGCCGGACAGGAACTGTGCCTCTTCGCCGGAGTCGGTGCGCAACCATGCATCGCCCTCGCAGGGATACGTGAGCTGCGCCGAGTGGACGAGCGGCACCTCGGGGAGATCCGGGTTCTGGCTGAACACCGGATCGACGTTCATGTCCGCCGGCGACAGCGCAGTGTACATGCGCGTCAGGTACGGGTACGAGGAGAACAGCTTCGACGCCTGCTGGTCGGGGACGACGATGCGGCTCGTGATCTCATCGGTCAGCGCGCCCGCGTCGAAGGGGGTGGTGCCCGCATCGAGGGCCTCGGGCGAGAGGTACTGATACGCGGACGCGTAGTACTGTGCCTCCGAGACGCCCTGCGCTATCGCGGACGCCGGCTCCGGGACGTACTTCTCGAGGATGGCGAACAGCGTCGAGTCGTAGGTGAAACCGTTGTAGCGAAGGAACCCCAGGTAGTCGTACGGGTTCGTGAGCGTGCGCGCCTGCGCGAGGTTGCCGAAGCGGCCGGGGTAGTCGAGCTGGTTGGCCATCACGGAGCTCGGGCCTGCGTACTCGGTCAAGAAGGCGTGGCGCTTGGGTGCGTCGTGCACCGCGCGGATCGCCGCGGCCGGATACGTGGTGACGTCGTTCCACACCGGCATCTCGTCGAGGACCACGCTGTAGTAGTTGCGCGGGATGGCGCGCGCATCGCCGAGCAGCCACACGAGGATGCCCATGTCGGGGATCGCGCCGACCTGCGTCAGCGTGATCGGCACCATTGGCAGGTCCGACTCGTAGCGCAGCACGATCGGCACGACGTTGCCCGCCGCCTCGCCCGACGCGAGCTTGAGCGCGAGGAAGTACGCGCCCGGGTGGATGTACGGCGTCACCGCCGTGCCCGTCGCGTCCGGCACGTAGTAGTGGTTGGCCGTCAGCCAGTCGAGCATCGTCGTCTTGTTGTCGGCCTTGAGCACCGCGTAGTCGTACGGCCCGATGCTCGACGAGAGCACGAGCGGGCTGCCGGAGCTGGTGCCGGCGTCGGACACGAACGCGCCGGCGTCCGCCGAGGTCGCGCTCCCCGCGCTGTTGAGGCTCGTGGCGCCGCCGCAGCCGACCGATGTCGACGAGCCGCCGCCACAGAAATCGCGCGTGGTGGACAGGACGTACGACGGGCTCGTCGTGGCGAGGAGCTGCGTGAAGAGTTCGTCCGAGCCCACCTCCAGCGTCGGCACCGAGGGCAGGGGCACGAGCCAGCCGAAGTCCGCGGCCGCCCCCTGGTACTGGAGCTGGATGTACGCGGTGACGTTCGCGCCATCCTGCGCGAACAGGATGCGCTCGCCGGCTTGCACGACCGGCGTCGCGGGGCTGGGCGGCGCGAAGCAACCACACGCAAGGAGGCGTGGCGCGTGCGACATCAGCAACGCCGAGAGCGCGAGAGCTGTCTTCCAGGGCTTGTTCATGGGTCTCCTACGAGCGAGCGGGGGGACTTCAACCGGTGCAGATCTGCTGACAGAACGTGGCTTCGTCGACGGGGCAACGCGGGACGAGCGTGATGGTCCCCTTCGCGAGCTCGGTGCCCACCCCGTCGGTGAGATCGAGCGTGTAGGCGATGGGCGTGTCGATGACGTCGATGCCGACGGGGCTCGGACACATGAACATCGGCAGCGGCTCGCTCAGCGCCTCGATGGTGGTATCGGCCGTGGAGCGCAGCACGAGCACGTCGTCCGACACCCGGTGCGCGGTGCGCGTGAGCGTCGCGTCCGTGCCGGGGATGCCGTCGTACGCGTACCGCAGCCACACGTGGAAGCCACCTTGCGCGCCCTCGACGAGCGTGACCTCCTGACCCTCCACCAGTGGCGCGGCGCTCCCATCGGCAGCGAGCCCGTCGAGCGTGAGCGCGTGCGCCGGCGCGGGCGGAGCACCACCACAGGCCACGAGCAGGAACGCGAAGAAGCAGAGCCGCATGCCACTTCCTGGAGCAAGGCGCGTGCTCGTGGCCAGGTGTGCGCGATCAGTCGCGGCGAGGCGACACGGGTCGGACACCCCGGTCCGGCCACGACATCGATGTCCGGATCGTGTCGCGCTGCAAGAGGAGTGACGGGATGCGACGCCCGGCCTGATGAGCCGCGTCGAGACGGCGAGCTTGGCGCTCGCCTATGCGTAAGGGACGGCCACGCGCGGGTCGCTCGCTAGGCTGCGCGCGCGGCGAGGCCCTGCGCCTGCACCCACGTCGCGAGCTCGGGCCACGCGTCGTACATGAACGCGGTGTCGGACGCAGGGCTGGTGCGGAGCTGCATGAGCCATGGCGTCGCGTTGCCCTCGCCACGCGCACCGCCGACGATGCTCGTGAGGTAGGCACGCAGGAGCACGCCGTGCTTGAGGTGGCTCGCGTTCATGCCCGACTCGAGGCGCCGCCAGTCTTGCTCGAGGATCGCGAGGGCAGGCTCGAGTGCGCCGCGTCGCGCCAGCAGGATGGCCTCGACGAGCCGGAGCTCACCAACGAGGAATAAGCTGGGTCGGCTGTGCTTTGCGACCCGCTTCTTCGCGTCCGCGAGCCACGCTGCGGCGCGATCGACGTCACCGCGCAGCGCGAGCGTCCGGCACAGTCCGAGGCCCGCCATGATGCGCGGCCCGTTCGACCAAGCGCCGGGTGATCTCTCGACGGCGAGGCGCGTGTCGCGGCACGCCTCCCACCGACCCATGCGCTCCTGCACGAACGCGAGGTTCAGCCGCACCGACGGACCGTTCGACGTGCTCCCGTAGCGGCCCACGAGATCTTCGAAGATCGCATGCGCGTGCTCGAGGTCGCCGTCGGCCAGGGCGAGGAGGCCGGGCACCTGCGCGTCGTTGAACTTCGACGAGCCGCGAAGCTGACGCCAGAGCCAGAAGACCCCGGCCACGAGCAGCACGAGCGGGATCCACGGCCACACCGAGAACGCGGACTCCGTGCGAGGGTGCGCGGCTGCCGACGAGGGCCCCGCGACCGTGTAGTAGTACGCGATGAAGGCGACGACGACCACGAGCCAGAAGAGCGTCGTGCGTGTTGCCTTTGCAGGCCTGGCCGGCGGCGCGTTGTCCGTGGGCTCTTGCGGCGGCAGGTACACGTCGACGGTGCTCATGCTGCCTACGATACCCACTCGCGAGCGGCGTGGTAAACTGAGAGTCCGGGAAGACAGGAGCCTACGCAATGAGCCTGACGCAGAAGATCGCCGCGCTGCAGGACTACAAGAGCTACGCCGAGCTCAACTGGACCGGCACGTTCGAGGAGTACCTCGAGCTGGTGCGCAAGAACCCGAAGGTCACGCGCACCGCCTATCAGCGCATGTACGACATGATCCTGTCCTACGGGCAGGAAGAGTACATCGATAACAAGAAGCGGCTCATCCGCTACAACTTCTTCAAGGACGAGCACCACGGCGGCAAGGACGCGGTGTTCGGGCTCGACATCCCGCTCATGCGGCTCGTGAACGTCTTCAAGTCCGCGGCCCATCGCTACGGCACGGAGAAGCGCGTCATCCTCTTGCACGGGCCGGTGGGCTCGTCGAAGTCGACCATCGCGCGCCTGCTCAAGCGCGGCGCCGAGGAGTACTCGCGCACGCCCGAGGGCGCGCTCTACACGTACGAATGGGTGCTCCCGCCCGAGCTGCGCCACATCTCCGGCGGCGCAGAGGTCTTTCCGTCGCCGATGCACGAGGAGCCGCTGCGGATCATCCCCGCCGACTGGCGTCAGAAGGCCTTCAAGGAGCTGGGCCTCGGCACGCCCGAGTTCCAGATGTACATCGAGGGCGACCTCAACCCGGCCTGTCGGCTCATCTTCCGCGAGCTCATGACGCACTACGCGGGCGACTGGCAAAAGGTCGTCCAGCACGTGCGCGTCAAGCGCATGCTGCTGTCGGAGAAGGACCGCATCGGCATCGGCACGTTCCAGCCGAAGGACGAGAAGAACCAGGACTCCACCGAGCTCACGGGCGACATCAACTATCGCAAGATCGCCGAGTACGGCTCCGACTCCGATCCGCGTGCGTTCAACTTCGACGGTGAGTTCAACATCGCGAACCGCGGCATCGTCGAGTTCATCGAGGTGCTCAAGCTCGACGTCGCGTTCCTCTACGATCTGCTCGGCGCGTCGCAGGAGCACAAGGTCAAGCCGAAGAAGTTCGCGCAGACCGACATCGACGAGGTGATCATCGGCCACACCAATGAGGCCGAGTACAAGAAGCTCCTCAACAACGAGTTCATGGAGGCGCTCCGCGACCGGACCATCAAGATCGACATCCCGTACATCACGCGGCTCTCCGAAGAGACGAAGATCTACAAGAAGGACTTCAACATCGAGCGCATCAAGGGCAAGCACATCGCCCCGCATACGCTCGAGGTCGCTGCGATGTGGGCCGTCCTCACGCGGCTCGAGGATCCGAAGAAGCACAACCTCTCGCTGCTCCAGAAGCTCAAGCTCTACGACGGCAAGACGTTGCCGGGCTTCACGCAGGACAACATCAAGGAGCTGCGCAAGGAGACGATGCGCGAGGGCCTCGACGGCATCTCGCCGCGCTACATCCAGGACAAGATCTCGAACGCGCTCGTGTCCGAGAAGTCCGACGGCTCCATCAACCCGTTCATGGTCCTCAACGAGCTCGAGGCGGGCCTGCGCAACCACTCGCTCATCAGCAACGACGACCAGCGCAAGCGCTTCTCCGAGCTGCTCTCCGTCGTCAAGACCGAGTACGAGGACATCGTGAAGAACGAGGTCCAGCGCGCGATCTCCGCCGACGACGAGGCCATCGCCAAGCTGTGCGCGAACTACATCGACAACATCAAGGCGTTCACGCAGCGCGAGAAGGTGAAGAACAAGTACACCGGCATGGACGAGGAGCCGGACGAGCGGCTCATGCGATCCATCGAGGAGAAGATCGAGATCGCCGACTCTCGCAAGGAAGACTTCCGCCGCGAGATCATGAACTACATCGGCGCGCTCGCGGTCGAGGGGCGACAGTTCGACTACCGCACCAACGAGCGGCTGCACAAGGCGCTCGAGATGAAGCTCTTCGAGGATCAGAAGGACTCGATCAAGCTCACCTCGCTCGTCTCGAACGTCGTCGACCGCGAGGCGCAGGCGAAGATCGACGTCGTCAAGCAGCGCCTCATCAAGAACTTCGGCTACGACGAGGAGTCCGCCACCGACGTGCTCAACTTCGTCGCCAGCATCTTCGCGCGCGGAGACGTGAAGGAATGATGACCTCTTCCCTGTTCCACAGCGGTCACTGCACGGCGATCGAAGACGCGCTCGTCGGACGTTGATCGGGAGCTTCGTGTGCGTCGCACTCCCGTCGCTCGAGCGCTGGAGCGATGTCTCTCTGTCGATGGGATGACCTGATGGGTCGTGTCCGCTCGTGGTGAGCTGGATGCTCTGGGCGTGGGTTGCGCTGGCGCTGTGGTTCACCATCGGGTGCTTGCTCGAGACGAGGCGGTTGTTGCGGGCGGCGCGTGCGCGGGTCGAGCCGAGCGTGTGGCCGAGCCTCGCGATCTTGCGTCCATGCGCGGGGCTCGAGCCGGCGCTGGAGGCCAACCTGTGGTCGACGGTGACCGCGCGCTACGACGGCGCGCGGGAGCTCTTTCTCCTCGTGGCGTGCACGTCCGATCCAGCGCACGCGGTGGCGCTCCTGGTGAAGGAGCGGGCACGCGAGCTGCCGGTCCGGGTCGAGGTCGTGGTCACCTCGATCGCGACGCTGCACAACCGCAAGGTCGCGCAGCTCGCCGTGGCGCAGCCGCTGTCGGCGGCACCCATCGTCGTGGTCATCGACAGCGACCTGCAGATCGACGACACGTCGCTGCCGGCGCTCGTGACCGCGCTCGTCTCGGATCCGAAGGCCGGCGCGGCGAGCTGTCCTCCCGTCGACATCGACGCGCGCACGCTCGGTGACCACGCCTCGGCCGCGCTGCTCTCATCGACGCCACACTCGTTCTACTGCCTCGCCGCCCTCGCGGAGCGCTCGTCCGGTGCGCACGTGCTGTGCGGCGCGTTCATCGCGGTGCATCGCCATGTGCTCGAGCAGCTCGGCGGCTTCTCGTCGCTGGAGCCATTCCTCGGCGAGGACTTCGAGCTCGCGCGCCGCCTCCACGCGCACGGCTACACGATCCCGACGGCCGCCGCGCCCGCGCACGTCACCGATCACGGACGATCGCTCTCGACGGTGATCGCGCGCTTCCATCGCTGGGCCACGGTGATCCGCCAGCAGCGCCCGCACCTCATGGTGACGTACCCGCTCCTGCTCGCGTGCACGCCCCTGCTCCTCGTCGTAGCGTGCCTGATCCACACGAAGGCGACCGCGCTCGGTGTCGCGGCCGTGCTGACGCTCCGCGTGCTGCTCGCTGCGAGGCTACGTCGCGCGTACGGGCTCCGCGCGGATCCGCTGCGCTCGCTCGCGGCCGTGCTGCTCGGCGAGGCGCTCATCCTGCTCAGCTCGACGAGGGCGCTGATGAGCCCCGTCGTGTCGTGGCGCGGACATCGCTACCGCGTCGCGCGCAACGGCATCCTCGACCTCATTCGCTAGGCTCGCTCGCCGGCCGAGCGCCGTGCGCGTCGCTGCGTCGGCGATCAGCGCGGTGCGAGGCCGAGCGCGCGCAGCTGCTTCTCGAGCTCCGCGTGCTGCTCCGGCGTCTCCTCGCCTTCGGCCATGAAGAGCACCCGGCCGTCAGCACCGACGATGAGGACCGTGCTGACCCCACGACGCAGGCCCCACGCCTTCTGACACGCGCCCTTCCAGTCGACGAGGATCCGCGAGTGCGCCTGCTCTGCCGACGCCTGAACGTGTCGCAACGCCGCGCCGCGCGCAGGCCAGAAGTCCCAGCGCGAGAGGTCCGCGACCGGCCAGACGTCGACCTTCGCGCGGTTGCCGAGCGGGTCGTGATACGCCGCGATGATCGCGCGCGTCGCGGCGTTCGTCTTTGCCGCTTCCTGGTCCTCGTAGAGGACGAGCAGCGGCTGCCCCTGACGCGGCAGCACGTGCGCCGGCCCCCGATCGTCGGGCAGCGTCACCGAAGGCACGACCTGCCCCAGGGCGAGCAACGCGGCAGCAAGGGAGAAGATCACGTCGCCAGCATAGCAGGCCAGGTCCCTGGCGGCGCGACGCCGCCGCTGCGCCTAGCCGCTCGTCGGAGAAAGGGCTACGATAGGGGAAGGCCATGTGTGTCGGCCGCTCTCGTCGCTGGAGGTCCTGTGGCCCCGCCTGATCCCGCCGTCGGTCCCGTCACGCTTTCCATCTCGGGGACCTCCGCCGTCCTCCTCGGTCGTCTCACCGAAGGCCTCGGCTCCGACGATCCCGGCGCGACGCTGATGCGCGCGCTAGGCCTCCTCGACCTCGCGCTCAAGGCGAAGCGCGAGGGCAAGCAGCTCGCGTTCGTCGACCCGGAGCGAGGCAGCTACAGCGAGGTCGCCTGGTGAACGCGGACGCGCCGCGCTGCCGTCGTTGCGAGAGGACGAAGTTGCGGGTCGCAGCGATCGGCGACCCGTACCGATGAGCGCGCGACCTCAGCCTCGCCTCGCGCCGTGTCGGTGCGGCTCGGTGCGCTTCCACCGCGTCGCGCCGGTGCGCGAGCACGGACACGACGGCGAGCCGACTCCGCTCGCGGTCGCGTGGCTGCCTCGCAAGCGCGAGCCCGGTGCGTTCGCGCGCGCGGTGAGCTGCGTCGGCCCGACGATCGAGTCGCAGCCGTTCGGGACGTACTCGGTCGTCGTGTGCGCTGCGTGCGGAGAGACACGCTGGTATGCGGAGCTCACACCAGCTCATGAACGGATCCTCGAGGCAGAGCTGCCGTCGGCGACCCTCGGTGCGTGCGCCTGCGGTGAGTCGCGGGCGCTGTGCGTGAGCGTTGCGAAGACGCGTGGCGCCGGTGGCTCACCATCGCCGCTGCGCGTCGCACACTGGTCGACACGTCGCTGGGGCTTCTCGTCATCGACCTCCGGTGGCTCGTTCGCGACGTTCGTGTGCCGGGGCTGCGGCCTCACCACGTGGGTCGCGGGCTCACTCGACGGTCTGCCGCTGCGCGTGTCAACGGCCGCGCCGTGCGAGCGCTGCGACAACGGCCAGCGCCACGTCGTCGATCCGGTGAACGAGGACGGCGCGACGCTGCGAGTGCTCTATGATCGCGTGCACCAGCGCGAGGTGAAGGTCGGCAGCTACGCGCTGTCCATCTGCGTCGGCTGTGGAACCACGGAGTGGAGCGCGCGCGAGCTCGACCCGGCCACGCTTCCAGGGCGCTATGCGACGCTCGGCGTCTCGGAGCTGGCCGCCGTCGACAGCAACGAAGGGCCGTACCGATGAAGAACGTCACCCGTGTCACGCCGGAGCGCGCATGAGCCAGCGTATCGATCAGGATCACCGACGCTTCCGCGAGATCGTGCGCGGCAAGATCAAGCAGAACCTGCGCAAGTACATCTCGCAGGGCGAGATGATCGGTCGCAAGGGCAAGGAGACGGTCTCCATCCCGCTGCCGTCCATCGACATCCCGCACTTCCGCTACGGGCAGAAGCAGTCGGGCGGCGTCGGCCAGGGTGAAGGCAAGCCCGGCGACGCGCTCGGAGAAGGCGAGGAGCAGCCCGGTGAAGGCAAGGCCGGCGACAACGCGGGCGAGCACATGCTCGAGGTCGACATCTCGATGGAGGAGCTCGCCGCGCTCCTCGGCGAGGAGCTGCACCTGCCGCGCATCGAGCCGAAGGGCCAGGAGCGCATCGTCGCGAAGAAGGATCGCTACACGGGCATCCGCACGACGGGCCCCGAGTCGCTCAAGCACTTCCGGCGCACGTTCAAGGAGGCGCTCAAGCGGCAGATCTCGAGCAAGACCTACGATCCGCTGAACCCGATCATCGTGCCGATCCGCGACGACAAGCGCTATCGCTCGTGGAAGACCGTGCCGCTGCCGCAGTCGAACGCCGTCATCATCTACATGATGGACGTCTCCGGCTCGATGGGCGACGAGCAGAAGGAGATCGTGCGCATCGAGTCGTTCTGGATCGACACCTGGCTCAAGAGCCAGTATCAGGGCCTCGAGAGCCGCTACATCATCCACGACGCGATGGCGAAGGAGGTCGATCGCGAGACCTTCTTCCGCACGCGCGAGTCCGGCGGCACGATGATCAGCTCGGCCTACAAGCTGTGCACCAAGATCATCGAGGAGAACTATCCTGCCTCGGAATGGAACATCTACCCGTTCCACTTCTCCGACGGAGACAACTGGTCGGTCGACGACACCGTCACCTGCATCGAGATCCTGCGCAACCAGATCCTGCCGGTGTCGAACCAGTTCTGCTACGGCCAGGTCGAGAGCCCCTACGGCTCGGGCCAGTTCATCAAGGACCTCGTCGAGCACTTCGGTGGCGGCGAGAACGCCGACGACAAGCTCGTCACGTCCGAGATCAAGGGCAAGGACGCGATCATGGACTCCATCAAGGAGTTCCTCGGGAAGGGCAAGTGATGCACGCGATCGTAGTTTCGCGCTTCGCGTGTGCGCTGCATGCGCCGGCCGCGGAGGCACCGACCTCCGACGGGTGCATCTCGTCGCTCGGGCCGGACCCGACATCGTGGTACCGCGCGCTCGGGAACACCGTCGAGCGCTGCATGGGAGTTTCGAAATGAGTCGCTCCTCTCGCATCGCGCCGTACCTCGCCGACATGCAGCGTGAGATCGAGTCGATCGCGCGCAGCTACGGGCTCGACTTCTTCGAGACCATCTTCGAGGAGCTCGACTACAAGTCCATGAACGAGGTCGCGGCGTACGGCGGCTTCCCCACGCGCTATCCGCACTGGCGCTACGGCATGGAGTACGAGCACCTCTCCAAGTCGTACGAGTATGGCCTCTCGAAGATCTACGAGATGGTCATCAACAACGACCCTTGCTACGCGTACCTCCTCGAGGGCAACTCGCTCGTCGACCAGAAGATGGTCATGGCCCACGTGTACGGGCACAACGACTTCTTCAAGAACAACTTCTACTTCAGCAAGACCAACCGCCGGATGATCGACGGCATGGCGAACCACGCCACGCGCGTGCGCCGCCACGTCGAGCGCATCGGCATCGATAAGGTCGAGAGCTTCGTCGACGTGTGCCTCTCGCTCGACAACCTCATCGAGCCGCACTCCGTGTACGCGATCAAGCCGAAGGCGGCCCGCGCCGACACGCACCACCCGGAGGAGGTCGTGCCCGCCACCGAGGTGCCGCGCATGAAGGCCAAGAGCTACATGGACCGGTACATCAATCCGCCGGAGTTCATGGACGCGCAGCGCAGGAAGCTCGAGGTCGAGCGCGACAAGGAGCGTCGTCACCCCGAGCGCATGGAGCGCGACGTCCTGCTGTTCCTCATCGAGAACGCACCGCTCGAGAGCTGGGAGCGCGACATCCTCGAGATCATCCGCGACGAGGCGTACTACTTCGCCCCGCAGGGCATGACCAAGGTCATGAACGAGGGGTGGGCCTCGTACTGGCACTCGAAGATCCTGACCGAGAAGGCGCTCAAGGCGTCCGAGGTCATCGACTACGCGGAGAACAACGCGGGCGTCATGGCCACGTCGCCGGGTCAGCTCAACCCGTACAAGCTAGGCGTCGAGCTGTATCGCCACATCGAGGAGCGATGGGACAAGGGCCGCTTCGGCAAGGAGTGGGACGAGTGCGACACCTTCGCAGCGCGCCGAAGCTGGGACCGTCGGCTCATGCAGGGCCGCAAGAAGATCTTCGAGGTCCGCAAGCTCTACAACGACGTGACCTTCATCGACGAGTTCTTCACCGAGGAGTTCTGTCGCGAGAACAAGTTCTTCTCGTTCGGCTTCAACGAACGCTCCGGCAACTACGAGGTCGAGAGCCGCGAGTTCAAGCAGGTCAAGGAGAAGCTGCTCACGCGGCTCACCAACTTCGGGCAGCCGGTCGTGCTCGTCGAGGACGGTAACTTCGAGAACCGCTCCGAGCTCCTCTTGCGGCACCGACACGAGGGCGTCGATCTCCGCGTCGACCACGCACGCGATACGCTCGAGGCCCTGGCACGCGTGTGGAAACGACCGGTCAACCTGGTGACGCGCCTCGAAGGGAAGGGCAAGCTCATGCGCTACGACGGCCACGATCACTCGGAGAAGTCGATCGAGTACGTCGACCACGCCGATACCTCCTTCCCACACGCAGGTCCCGTGAAGTAATGCGCCTCCTCAGCTACTCGCTCAGCGACGTCGGTCGCAAGCGCGATCACAACGAAGACAACTTCCTCATCGACGAGTCGCTCACGCTCTACGCCGTCGCCGATGGCATGGGCGGGCACGCGGCCGGCGAGCGCGCGAGCAAGCTAGCGCTCGAGATGCTCTCGGCTGCCGTTGGAGATCCGACGCGCGAGCGCGCCGATCCGCTGCAGGCGCTGCGCGAGGCCACGCAGGCTGCGGGCGCCTCGATCTTCGTGGCGGCGCAGCGCGATCCAGACCTGCACGGCATGGGCACGACCCTCACGTCGCTGTGGTTTCAGCGCGGCCGCGCGTACCTCGCGCACGTGGGGGACAGTCGCGCGTACCTCTATCGCGATGGCCGAGTGCAGCAGCTCTCCGACGATCACTCGTGGGTCTCCGAGCAGGTTCGCGCCGGCATGATGACGGAGGAGGAGGCGAAGGAGTCGAAGTTCCGCCACATCATCACGCGCTCGGTGGGCTTCGAGCACGACGTGCAGGTCGATGGCGCCGCGATCCCCGTGCAGGCCGGCGACTGCTTCGTGCTGTGCTCCGACGGCCTCTCCAACTACGTCGAGGGGGAGGAGCTCGCACGCGTGCTCGCCGCGCGCTTCTACAGCGAGGTGCCGCGCTTCCTCGTCGATCTCGCGAACGATCGCGGCGGCGACGACAACGTGACCGTCGTCGTGGTGCACCTCGCGAACGACGCGGACCGCGACCCCGTAAACCCCAGCGAGGACGCCTCCGCCGACGCGCCGGCGGAGACGACAGAGGAGCTGGAGCCGCTTCCTGCGTAGCTGGTTGCTCACGATGCTGCTCTTCGGCTGCAGCGGTCGCGCGCTCGAGACGACTACGCCCGACCTCGCCGTCGCAGATCTCGCGTCTCCCCGCCCCGATCTCGCGACGCCGTTGCCGCGCGACCTCGGTCCGCTGCGTCACCTCGGCGAGCCGTGCGACGTGGATGCGCAGTGCCTCAGCGGCGACTGCGTGACCGCAACCGAGTCACGCGGCGACTTCGATCAGGTGTGCGGACAGGTGTGCGGCCACGTCGACGACACGGGCACCCACGCCGATCCGCCGTGCATCGAGGGCATCTGCCTCTCCTTCGACACGAACGTCTACTGGTGTCTACCCACCTGCGACGCGCAGAACCACAACTCCGAGTGCCAGGCCGGCTTCGTGTGCTGCTCGGGTGGAGGCGTGCAGGCGTGCGTCTCGCCGAGAGCGATCGCCTGTCTACCGCTGTAGCGGTCGCCTCGGCCCGGAAGCGACGCTAGGCTACGCACCATGCGACTTCTTGCACCCCTCGTGTGCCTCTTCCTCTGCGCGTGTGGCGGCAACGACAAGGCGGCGGTCGTGCAAGATCTCGCCGTCCACGTCGGCGCGGACCTCGCGTCGAACGGTCACCTCGGCGATGCGTGCAGCGACGACGAACAGTGCCTGTCGAAGCACTGCGTCACGGTCTCCGAGTGGCCGAGCGGACCGTTTCACATCTGCGGTCAGCGTTGCGACGCCACGGACGCGGGCACGAGCTGCGTCGAGGGCAGCTGCGGCTCGACGCTCTACGGCCGCTGGTGCCTCTCGACCTGCACCGCCCAGAGCACGTGCGCGTCGAAGATCTACTGCTGCACGAGCGTCGACGAGCTCTGTCATCCCGCGAACGACTGCGAGATCTAGCGCGAGCTGAACGTGTCGCAGGCCTCGAGCTGCCCGGTCTTGAAGCCGGTCTCGAACCAGTGCTGGCGCTGCGCCGACGAGCCGTGCGTCCAGCTCTCGGGCGCGACGCGACCCGTCGCCGCCTTCTGCAGACGATCGTCGCCGACGGCAGCCGCAGCACCGAGGGCCGAGGCGATGTCGCCCGCGTCGAGCAGCTTGCGCTCGTCGGTGGAGTGCGCCCAGATGCCCGCGTAGCAGTCGGCCTGCAGCTCGAGCAGGACGGACAGCGCGTTGCGACGGCTCGGGTCGCGCTCCTGCGCCTCTCGCATCTTTGCGTCGATGCCGAGCAGCTTCTGCACGTGGTGACCGACCTCGTGCGCGAGCACGTAGGCCTCCGCAAACTCGCCGGGCGCGCCGAACTTCGACCGCAGCTCCCGATAGAAGCCGAGGTCGATGTAGACCTTCTCGTCGACGGGGCAGTAGAACGGCCCCATCGCGCTCTCGGCGTTCCCGCAGCCCGACCGGACCTCGTCCTCGAACAGCACGAGCTTCGCGTGGCGGTAGTTCGGCAGCGTGGCGGACCACGTCTTCTGCACGTCGTCGAGCACGAAGGACACGAACGAGACGAGCTTCTTCTCCTCGGGCGAGTCGCGCTCTGTCTTGCGCGCCTGCGGATCGGATGCGCCGCCGCTGCCGGCCGGACTCACGCCGAGGAGCGCGAAGAAGTTCTGGTGGAACACGAGGCTGAGGCCGAGCACGACGATGGTACCGGCGATGCCGAGCTTGCCGCCGATGCCGCCGCCAGACCCACGCTGGTCCTCGACGTCCGAGCTCTGTCCACCGTCACTCCACTTCATGCGCGCCTCCTTCGATGCCGAGGGATACCATCCGTGCCGTGATGAGAATGAACTATCTGCTCTACGCGCTGTTGCTCGGTCTCGCGGCCTGCGATCACCAGCCCGGCGTCCCCACGATGACCGTCGACTACAACAACCTCTACGTACCGCCTGGTTACACGCTCGCGCCGTTCGTCTCGGCCGCGCCCGTACACAGCTTCTCCGCAGCGGGGCAGGGCGTCGAGGCGGGCAAGAGCTACGAGGTCCTCTTCGTCACGGACGCGGGCAACATCGAGCTCGCGCTGTCGGCCGCGGACGCACCGCTCGCCGTGAACTCGATGGTGTGGCTCGCGCGCAACCACTTCTACGACGGCATCGCGTTCCACCGCGTCATCGAGGACTTCGTCGCACAGGCTGGCGATCCGAACACGCTCACCGCCGAGTCGCCGAGCTGGGGCACCGGCGGCTGCGGCTACACCTTTGCGCTCGAGGTCGCGACGGGTCGCGGCTTCGACGGCGCAGGCGTGCTCGGCATGGCCCGCGGCGACGCGACGGATTCGAACGGCTCGCAGTTCTTCATCACGCTCACCGCGCAGCCCACGCTCAACGGCCAGTACACGGTCTTCGGCAACGTCGTCTCGGGCGGCGCCACGCTCTCTGCGATCAGGCGTGGCGAGCCGCCAAGCAGCCCCACGCGGATCACCGTCGCGTACGCGGTCTATCGCTAGGATCGGATGCGACGTCGCGCCACGACGAGCGCCACGATCGCCAGCACCTCGACCGGCATCCCGAAGCTGTAGCCGAGCCGCACGCACTGGTGCGCCTCGGCGTGGCCACGCTGCATGAGCTCGTCTCGGTATTCCGGGGCGGCGTTCACGACGGCCTCCTGCGTCTGTCCGCGGCCGCGCTGCTCCCCGTAGAGGCCGAGCCCGACGGTGGCGAAGCCGAGGACGAGCGCCGCGATGGCCGCGGGAGCGCTGCGGATCGCGAGCGCTGCGATGGCGATGATGATCGCGAGCGATGCCGAGGAGATCATGAGGTACGAGGAGGAGCCGCACTCCTCCAACATCTCGGTCATGGGATCATCTCTCGATGGCCTGAAGGAGCTTCTCGGTGTCACGCGTCGTCTGGCGGACGGCCTCGACGCCGTCCATCAGCTCGTCGAGCTGACCGCCGAGCTCGTTCGGCGACTGCATCGTCACGATCTGGTCGGCGAGCAGGCGGAACGTGTTCTCGATGAGCTCGAGCTGGCCGCGCGCCGACGAGAGGTAGCCGCGGATCTCGCCGTACTTCTCCTTGCGGCGATCGAGGACCTGCACGTTCTTGCGCGCGAGGTCGCGCTTGTTTTCGTCGGGATCCTTGTCGAGGATCTGCTGATAGCGACGCAGGTCGCGCTCGATCTCGTCGAGGTCGACGCTCTTGAGATAATCCTGGTAGCGCGCGCACGTGACGGACAGGGCGACGAACGACTGCACCAGCGCCTCGAGCTTGCCGAGCTCGCCCGACAGGAGATCCACCGTGAACGACGGGTTCTCGTGTGCCAGCCGCAGGATCTCGGTCTGCTTCTCGCGCAGCGCGACGCAGCGCAGCGCGTCGCCCTCGGGCAGCAGCTTGAACTTGGCGTCCATCGCCATCTGCTGCGCCGCTGCCTGTTCCTCGTCGAAGACCTTGTCGAACCAAGTCTTGCGGAGCAGCCTCGAGTCGGGCGCGAAGAGCATCCAGATGGCCTCCGCGCCGGCGCCCGCGAGGCCGAGCCACCAGTTGCCCGTGAGCAGCGCGGCGGACGCGAAGCCTCCGAGCACGGCGTAGTTGTACGGGTTCTTGAACGCGTACCTCGCGTACGGAACCTTGGGCTTGTCGCTGTCGCGTGGCATGTCCGTCAGGCTTTCGCGTAGAGCATGTCGAGGAGCTTCTGCTCGACGTCGCGGAACTCGTTCGACGACTTGAGCGCCATGGAGCGATCGTGGAACACCGGCACGTCGACACGGTGGAGGACCTGCGCGGGGCGCTTCGACAGCACGAGGATCGTGTCCGCGAGGTAGACGGCCTCCGACACGTCGTGGGTCACGAACATGATCGTGTTGTCTTCCTTGCGCGAGATGTCGATGAGCAGACCCTGCATGCCCCAGCGCGTCTGCGGATCGAGCGCGCCGAACGGCTCGTCCATGAGGAGGAGCTTGGGCTTGTTGATGAGCGTGCGCGCGATGGCCACGCGCTGCTTCATGCCGCCCGAGAGCTCCTTCGGGTACTTCTTGCCGGAGTCCTTGAGGCCGACCGACTCGAGGTACTGATCGGCGCGTGTCGCGCGCTCGGCCTTCGGCACCCCGTGGAGGCGAAGGCCATACTCGACGTTCTCGCGCACGGTGAGCCACGCGAAGGACGTGTACGCCTGGAACACCATGCCGCGATCGCGACCGACGCCCTGCACCTTCTCACCATCGACGAGGATCTCGCCGCGCGTCGGCGGCAGGAGCCCCGCGACAGACTTCAAGATGGTGGACTTGCCGCAGCCAGACGGCCCGAGCAGGACGACGATCTCGCCTATGCCTGGCTTGTTGGCGATGGAGAAGTCGACCCCTCGAACGGCCTCCACGTCGTCGCCCGTGTGCGAGCGATACGTCACGTGCAGGTCGCTCACGCGCAGCTTCGGAAGCTCTGTCGCTGGTTCGCTCACTCGTTCACCTCGCGCCACCGGAAGAGGATGCCGTTCACGAAGCGGATCGCAGCGTCGGTGACGAGGCCGATGACGCCGATGACGAGGATGCCGGAGAAGATCTCGTCGGTCTTGAGGTGCGCGCCGGCGAGCTGGATCATGTAGCCGAGGCCGGAGCGCGCGTTCACGATCTCGGCGAGGATGACGTACGTCCAGCTGATGGCGTTCATCACGCGGAACGCATCGAAGATGTCGGGCAGCGCGGCGGGGATGAGCACGGTGCGGATCGCCTGCCAGCGTGTGGCGCCGAGCGTGAGCGCCGTCTGCACGAGCTCCTCGGGCACCGCGCGGACCGCGGTGACGACGACGGGCAAGAGGAACACGAAGACGCCGAGGAACAGGAACGCGATCTTCTGCGACTCGCCGATGCCGAGCCACAGGATGAGCAGCGGGATGAACGCAGAGATGGGCAGGTAGCGTAGCGGTGCCATCACCGGCTCGAAGAGGCGGTTGATGGGCTCGAAGCTCGCCATGAGGATGCCGAGCGGGAGCGCCACGGCAGCGGCCAGCGCGAACGACACGGCGATGCGCGAGACGGACGCGAGGATGTTCTCGACGAGCGTGCCGTCGAAGAGCAGCCGCAGCGTGGCCTGCAAGACGGCGACGGGCGACGGCAAGAAGAGCGCGTTCACGATGGGGTGGCGCCCGAGCGTGAGCGCGCACCATGCGACGGTGATCGCGAGCGGCAGCGCCACGAGGAACGGCAGCTGGTAGCTCCGCGGCAGCGCGCGACGGAGCGTCCACACCGACTCGCGGCTCTTTGCGCCAACGACCTTCGGCGCGTCCTGCGCCTTGCCCGCCGCGGGGCCACCAATGACCTCCGCGATGGCGGAAGGCGCCTGTTCGTCGTCCGTCATCTCAGTTCGCGTTGAGGACGACCTTGATGTCGGTGCGGCGATTCTGCTGGCGGCCGGCCTCGGTCGTGTTGTCGGCGACCGGCTTGCCCGAGCCCTCGCCGACGGTCTGGAAGCGCGCCTCGGGAATCGAGTAGTGCGCCTCGAGGTACTTCTTCACGCTGTCGGCACGCTTCTGCGAGAGCGTCTTGTTGAGCTTCTCGGAGCCCTTCGAGTCGGTGTTCCCCTCGATCTTGAGGAACGTGTTGCCGAACGCGGTCATCGTGTCGCCGAGCGAGTCGAGCGTGAAGTTCGAGCCCTGCATGATCTCGTCGGAGCCGGGCGTGAAGTAGATCGTGAGCGACTTGTTGACGATCGCGCGCGCCTTCGGATCCTTCGCGTCCTTCGGATCGAAGCGGAACGCCTCGACGACCTTCTGCCCCTCGTACTTGTCGGCGAGCGACGCGACGAAGCGGCTGTCGATGTAGTCCTTCGAGTCGACGGCCATCGAGATGACGCCCTGCTTGCGCCACACGATGAACGCGGTGTCGAAGAGCGAGCTGATCTGCGCGTGGTCAGCGCCACCGGAGAGGCCGAAGAAGAGCGCGTTGTCGGCGTACGGCGTGAGCTTGAGGCCGGACAGCATGCCGGAGACATCGTCGGGCCCGAGCTTGAGCGCCTTGGCGACGATGGCGTAGCTGCCGTTCGGGTCCTTGGCGATCTGGTCGATGCCGTCGAACCAGCCGTGCACGAAGGCCTGCAGCGTCTCGGGGGCCTTGGCGATGACGTCGGCGCGCGCCACGAGGCAGTCGGCGATGACGTTGGTCGCGGCGGCGGTGGAGACGAGGATGTGCGCGTCGTCCTCGCGCGCCTTCACGGCGCCCGACAGATCCGGCTCCCACGTGACGGCGGCGTCGACCTTCTTGCCGCGGAACGCAGCAGCTGCGAGCGGTGCCTCGGTGGTGAAGACGAGGTTCTTCTCGATCTGCTTCTTGTCGTCGGGCGTGAGGCCGGACTGCGCGAGCATGTAGAGGAGCAGCCAGTGCGACGGCGTGTAGCGCGTCGTGGCGATGGTCTTGCCCTTGAGGTCCTCGATCGAGTTGATGCTCTTGAGCGACACGATGCCGTCGCCGCCGCGCGACCAGTCCTGCTGGATGATCGCCTTCGCGGAGAAGCCCTGCTCGGCGAGCGTGGAGGCCTCGCGCGCCCAGGAGTCGACCGTGTCCCACATGACGTCGATGTCGCCCTTGATGAACGCGGCGAGCTTCGCCTGCGGATCTTCGATGAGGACGAACTTCACCTCGACGCCGTAGCGCGTCTTGTAGATGCCCGTCGGGCCGGGCTCGAGGCCGCCGTTCGACACGATGCCGGGCGCATGACCGGCCCACGTGTTGATGCCGATGACGAGCGGCCGACCGAGCTTACCCGCGCCGACGTTGGCCTGGGTGACGCCCGTGACGCCCTTGTTCTGATCCGCATCGCCGGCCTTCTTGAGGCCCTTGAAGTCGTCCTTGGTCGCGATGTTATCGTCGGTGACGTTCTTCTTGGTCGCGGTGCCGCCCTTGCCGTTCTCGGACCAGTCCTTCAGGCGGTCACCGTAATAGTGATAGCCGGTATACCCGAGCACTCCGAGTACGACGAGCGTGACGAAGAACTTGGCGAACGGCGTGAGCTTCACGGCTGTGACCCTCGGCTAATGGATGGGAGTAGAGCGAGGCCGGCACAGTACCACGGCAAGCCGGTGAGCGACGGGCTTTGCGCCCGGCTCACCGTGCCGTCGAACGAGCCTTTTGGGTTTACTTGGTGGGTGCGTCGAACGCGTGGACGACGGTCTCGCCGAGGTGCTTGGCACTCTCGACGGCGTCGTGCGCGATTGCGGCCACGGCCTGGCCGAAGGAATTCTTCGAGCCCTTCTTTGCGGAGGCCTTCTTTGCAGCCTTCTTCGGGGCGGCCTTGGCGGCGACCTTCTTGACGGCGGCAACGGCCTTCTTCGCCGTCTTCTTCGCGGCCTTCACGACCTTCTTCGCCGTCGCCTTGGCCTTCGGGGCTGCCTTCTTTGCAGCGCCCTTCTTCTTGGGAGCAGCGGCCTTCTTCTTCGACGCGGCAGCCTTCTTCTTCGGCGCAGCAGCCTTCTTCTTCGGGGCTGCCTTCTTCGACTTCTTCTTCGCTGTGGCCATCTAGCTCCTGTGGCGGACCTCGAACGGGCCCGGGCCACCACTAGACCGCGTTCACCACCCTCTCGTCCATCGCTAACGCATGACCCCCGCGTCCGTGGTGGTTTTCGTCGAGCGCGATCGTGCGCAGCGTGAACATCTCGCTCTCTGCCATTTCACCGACGAAGCACTCGGACAGGCGCTTCGCTGCTACAGGTCCAGTCGATACCCGCGCTGACATCTCGACGCGCGCTGCTGCGTGTCGTCGCGCACGAAGCCGTTGCGCTCGTAGAGCGCGATCGCCTTGTCCATGGCCTCGGCCGTGTCGAGCACGACCGTGCGCCCGTCCTTGCCGCGCACGAAGGTGATGCAGCGCTCGAGCAGCTGCTGTCCAATCCCCTGTCCGCGCGATGCCACCCGGAGGAACATCTTGCGGAGCTCCCACAAGCCTTCGCCCAGCGGATAGACCCCGGCCATCCCGACCAGCTCGTCGCCGCTCATCGCGACGTACAGCACGCCGGGATGGAACGACTCCGGCGCGCCCTCGAGCTGCACGTCGGAAGCGCTACCTGTGCCGAACGTGAAGTCGAACTCGCCGAGGGTGGTGTGGGCGAGCGCGAGGATCGCGGGCCGATCTTCGCGCCGCGCGCCCCTGATCTGGATGCTCACTCGACGGTCACCACTACATCGTCTTCAGTCCGGCCTTCTTCGCAGCGGACGCGGCCTTGAGCTCCGCGAGCTGCTGCTTGGCCGTGACGTCACCCGACGCTTGACGGAGGTTCGAGAGGCGCTGATCGAGATCCGTGCTCTTGAGCTCGGTGCCGAGGTTGGCCTCCGCGATCGTGTTCTTGATGTGCTCGCGGACGTTGTCGAGCGCCTTGACCTCGGCGTCGACCGACAGGCCCTCGAGCTGATCGTTGATGCGCATGCGGGCCTGGGCCGAGGCCATCTTGGCCAGCATGTTGTCCTTCTCGGCCTTGAGCTTCTTGATCTCGGTCTGCACGGCCATGAGCGAGCTCTTCGCCGAGTCCGCATCCTTCTGCGCGACCTCGAGATCGCCCTTGAGGTCGGCTGTCTCCTTGTCGAGGACGTTCTTCTTCTGGATGAGCACGACCGACAGATCGTCCTGGTTCGTGTCGACCGCGACCTGGAGATCGGCGTTGACCTGCGCGAGCTCCTTCGACGCCGTACCGAGACGCTCGGCGACCTCTTCACGACGACGAATGATCGCGGCTGTCGCCTTCTTGAGGCGCGAGTACTTCTCGATCATGCCGTTGATCGCGTTCTCGTACGCGATCTCCGGGTGCTCCTTCTCGATGTCCGAGATCCATAGGCTCACGAATCCCTTCCAGAGGTTCCCGATACGAGAAAAGAGTCCGTCGGCCATGTCGTGATCCTTCCGTTACTTCGGTTCGTGGAGCTTGGGTGACGCTGCGACGACCTTGTTGGGCATCACAGGGGGACCTTCCCGTCCCCCCTCCTCGGCAGAGCCGAGTGAGCCTCCCCCCACCGCGCCTTGCTCGCGCGCGTTTTGGAGAGGCGTGAAGCGCCAGTGCCCGTCGTTTAGATTGACCGTTGTTACTTCGGTTCGTGGAGCTTGGGTGACGCTGCGACGACCTTGTTGATCGCGTCCTGACCAAAGAACTCGAGGACGCCCTGCACCCGGAGCTTCTCCTGGTTGCAGGCCTCCTTGAGCGTCTGCTGTTCGGAGACCTTGTCGTTCATGACCTTCTTGACGTTGGCCATCTCCGCTTCGAGCTGATCGAGCCGCTTCGTGGAGTCGGCGAGGAGCGACTGCGTGTCGCGCGCACCGGCCTGGATGTAGACCTCGAGCGCCTGGATCTCCTGCGCGCCCGCTTCGATGATCGCGTCGACGGGATAGCCGAACGCCTTGAGCGCCGCCTCGACGATCTGCTTCTGCACGTCCTTCGGCGTCACGGCCGGCAGCGTGGAGAGAAGGCCGCGCGCTTTTTCGACGCGGCCCTGCTCCTCGTCGTCGACTCCCGCCGCGCGGAAGACCGCGGGGAAGTCGACCTTGCCGTCCTGCACCTTCGGCAGCTCGCCGGTCAGCGTCACCTCGGGTGGCGGCGCAGGCGGCGGCGCGTCATTCGCGTACTTCGCGATGAGCTCGTCCGCTGACGCGTCGTGCTGCTCCTCGCCCTCTTCTGGTTGCACGAACCAGCCGAGGACCTTCTTCCCGATGCTCTTCTTGTCGCTCATCAGCGCGGGCACCGTACCTCGAAAGCGCAGAGCCGATCAACGCGTGTGCTTTATCGCCCGCTGAACCGCCTTTACGAGCACGGGCCCCACCTTCGCGAACAGCAGATCATCGTCGAGGCTGCGCACGACGCGCTGCACTGCCGAGCGATAGGCCGGATAGTCGGCGACCGCGAGCTCCGAGCAGCGGCGCACGAGCTCGACGTGCATCGTCACCTTGCCATCACTCACCTTCGCCGTCCGCGACACGCCGAAGCACGCGTGCTCCACCGTGAAGTCCTTCGGCGCATGCGTGACCTTGTAGCCCGCCGGCAGCACCGTCTCGATGTCGTAGACCGACGTGTCCATGGAGCCGAAGTGCAGCGGGGTCTCGCGCGTCTTGTTCGCGATGGTGCCCGCGAGCGCGAAGCGACCCGGCATCGTGAGCCGCAGGTGATCCTCTTCGGGACGCAGCGCCTGCGAGTCGTCGAGGTCGAACGACAGGGACAGCGGATGCCAGGTGTCCTCCTTGCCGCCGCCCTTCGTCGAGCGCACGGTCGCGCCCGAGAACAGCGCGGACGCCAGCGCCGCGAGCACCTGCGTCGCCTGTCCCTCGTTGCGGAGCGCGTGGCGCATGCGCATCGCGGGCATCCCACGCAACGACACGTCGTCGGTGAGCAGCGCCTCGGTGTCCGACTTCACGTCGATGCGCACCCTGTGGTGATCGTACGAGAGATCGGATGCCTCGAACGGGATCGGCACGAACTGCCACTTCCCCGAGTCGGGCTCCATGACGAGCGACAGCGCGCCCTGGTCGTCGGCGCGCAGGCTCCCCACATCGAGGCCGTCGGCCGTCGGGTCGAGGAAGAACGGCTCCGCGATGCCCGCCTGCACCGGCACGTACGCGATGGCGTGGTTGAACTGCTGGTCCGGCACCTCGCGCGCGATCTTCCCCATGCCAGTGGTGCGCAGGAGCGCGAACGAAAGATGAAGCCCGAGCCGCCGCGCCATCTCGATGAGCAGGACCGCCTTGTCCTTGCAGTCGCCGTAGCCGCGCTCGACGACGCTCGGCGCCGCGTGCGGCCTCACGCCCGCGATGCTGTTCTCGTAGTCCTGCTGGTAGCGGATGTCCTGCGCGACGTAGTGGAAGAGGCGATCGAGCTTCTCGCGCGGCGTCTTCGCGCCCTCGACGAGCGCATCGACGCGCTGATCGAGCGCGTGGTTCGTACGGAACGCATCGGTGAGCAGGCCCCGCTCCCAGCGCACGTAGTCGTCCCAGCTCGCGACCGTGGACACCTCCGCGCGCGTCGCGAGATCGATCGGCGGCACCATGTACGCCTCCTGCGCGATGGGCCGCTGGTGCTCCGCGCGGAAGGTGCGGACCTGGCGATCACCGTCGATGGTGCGCGTCTCCTTCACGTCGCCGGTCAGCTGCACGTGGAGCGGGCGGTCCTTGTCCATGACGAGGATCCAGGTGGAATCTTCTTCCTGGCGACCGACGGACTGAAAGTACCAGGTGGCCGTGTACGCACCGGGCAGAAAGTGCGGCGGCGGCGCGTAGTGGATGTACTGCAGCACGGTCTTCGATCCGACCTGCAACCCGCGAAAGCGCACCTCGCCGCCGCGGATCGACGACGCCTCCTGACGCTCGCCCTTTTCGCCGATGGCGTAGGCGCGCAGGATCTTCACGGCACCGTTCGTGGGCACGCGCTGCACCGTCATCGCGTCACGGCCCTTGTCGTCGAGTGCCTCGTCGACCTCGGTGATCACGCGGCGAGCCGAGCCGTCCGCGTTGATCTCGGCGATCTCGTGGTCGAGCAGGATCGCGAGCTGGGCGTTGGGGTATGCCTTGACGGGCCGGCTCAGCACCCGATCGATCTCGCTCTGGGTGGGCACCAGCTTGTCCACGTAGCCGAGGCGCAGCGGCTCGAGGTACTCGACGTGCTGCGCGAGCGCGCTGTCGTCGGGGCCGAGCTCGCGCGCACGCTTCCACGCCGACAACGCGGCCGCCCTGTCGCCACGCTCGTACGCGAGCTCGCCGAGGCGCTTCCACGCGGTCGGCTGCTCCGGGGCGAGGCGCGTCGCCATCTCGAACGCGAGACGTGCCGCCGCCGGGTCGCCGTTGCGACGCGCGAGCTCGCCCTCCTGCACGTGCCAGTCGGGATCGGTCGGATCGAGGCGCTCGAGCGTGCGCGCGAACCGCCTCGCGTCGCGCAGTCGACCCTGCCGTGACGCGAGGTGCAAACGATCGTCCCACGCTGCGACGAGGCCGGGCGCGACCTGCGTCGCCCGCGCGTAGGTACGCTCCGCGTCGACGGTGTAGCCGAGCTGCTCGAGGCACTCGCCACGCTCGCGCAGCGCGCGGTGATCGTCGGGCGAGGATCGAAGTAGCTTTCCGAGCAGCGCGCAGCGATCGGCCTGCCACCCGCGACGCTCGAAGAGGAGCACGAGATCTCGCTCCGCCGAGCTGATGCCACGGTGCGGCGGGATCGACGCCACCGACGTGGTGAGGTCTGCCTGCGCCTTCTCCCACAGCTGCTTCTGCTCGTAGTAACGCGCACGCAGCTCGTAGAACGCCGCCGCGTGCGCGCCAAAGCGATCGACGCCACGGTCGAGCAGATCGATCGTGCGACCGAGCTCCTCGTTGCTCCACTCTGCGATCGCCGCATCGTGGATGGTCGACGCATTGTCGGGGTTCTTGTCGACGAGCGGCGAGAGCTCGTCGAGCGCCGCCTGCGCGCGCCCTTGCCGCAGGCGGCGCGCCGCGGTGAGCTGGTGCTGGCGCTCGGGTGGACCGCCGATCGGAGACTCGATGTACGGAGGCAGCGCGGCGCCGCTCCCCTTCGCGTAGGGCTGCGGCTGGTGCGAGTACGTCACGCCGGTGAGCGGCGCGCCGTCCTTGTCGCTGAGCCGCGCCGACAGCAGCCACGCACCCCGACGATGCGCGGACTGCACGATCACCTGGTTCCACCCCGCGGACAGCTCGATGGGCGCGACTACGTTGTCGAACGCACCGCCGCTCACGTGCTCCTCGGCCGCGACCTCGACGTCGTCCACGTAGGCGCGAACCGGCGCGCTCGTCGACAGCCGCAGCTGCGCGGTCGTCGCCGCGTCCACGTGCACCCAGGTCGCCAGCCACGCGAGGCCGAAGTCGTGCGGCCACGTCAGATCGCCGAGCGCGACCGATCCGAGCGGGTTCTGCGGCCCAGTGCGGCGCCACGACAGCGGGACGAGCGGCCCCGGCAGCTTCGTTCCGTGCGGGATCGCGACCAAAGGACGCTGCTCGGGCGCGAGCTCGGCGTAGAAGCCCTTGCCTTGATCGTTGTCGAGCGAGCCGAGCAGCTGCCACTCCGTGATCGGCGCCAGCGTGCGTACGAGCGCGCGCGCCTCGTCGAGCTTGCCCTGCTGGTAGCGCACCTGCGCGAGCTCGTGCGTCGCGAGCGCGCGCACCGAGGGACGCGACGACTCCGCTCTCAACGACGAGAGCACGCTCGCGAGCGCGTCGAGCTCGCCCGGGTTGTGCGCGACGAGCTCGGAGACATAGAGCTCGGGCACGTCCGCGTCGAGATCCGCGAGCGCCGCGAGGAAGTGCGCGTCCGAGCCCGCCGTGTCGCCGCGCAGCTCCGCGGCCTTCGCTGCGATCTCGTGCGCCAGCGCCGCGTGCGGGTGCGTGCGCAGCACCTCGTCGGCGCGACGCGCGGCCTCCTCGGGCGACAGCCCATGGCCGTAGAAGTCTCGCGCCAGGGAGACCAGGCTGGCGTCCCCGTGATCCGACGTGCCCACGTGCCGCACCATCGGCACAGGGACCGGCGCGCCACGCGGGATGCAGGCGCTCACGAGCAACGACAGGGACAGCCACGCGGAGGTCTTCATCGTGTGGGTAGTATGCTGCGGCGTGCTCTGCGTTCGTTCACAGCGACTCGAGGTACGCGATGAGCGCGTGCTTCTCGGGGACCGAGAGGCCGTCGCAGGTCTGACGGTGGCCTTCGCCGCCCAGCGGCTTCTTGCGCACGGGCCGGGGCTCGAGGCAGAAGAGCTGCTCGAGGCTCGAGAGCGCGCCGTTGTGCAGGAAGCGGTGCTGTAGCCACAGCGCGTCGAGACGCGGCGACTTCACCTCGCGCGTGAGCGGATCCGCGATATGCACGCCGCAGCACGGCACGCCGGTCTTCTCGGGATCGAGCCACTCGGCGAGCGCGTCGTCGGTGCCGACCTCGGCGAACTTGTAGAGGCGCTTGCCGCTGTGGCGTGGACCGTCGTGGCACTCGATGCACTTCTTGTCGCTGAACAGGGCCTTGCCGATGGCGACCTCGGCCCGAGGCGGCGGCGACGGGTTCTTCGGCGCGCGCAGCGAGTACAAATACTCGAGCAGCGGGTGCAGGCGCTCCTCGGGCCACTCCTCGGGCTTGCCGCCGCCGATGGCGATGAAGCCGTGCATGAAGCTCACGAGGCTCTGCGCGTTGCCGCTCCAGCCGTACATCGCGTTCACCATGTGGTGCCGCTCGATCTCGCCCTCGCGCGGCAGATTGAAGAGCGTGGGGATCTTGCCCACGATCTCCACCTTGTCATCGGTGGGCAGCGGCGCGAGCACGAAGTCCTGCGTGCCCGCCGGCCACGTCGCGTACATGTGCTCGACGTCGGGCTCGAGCTTCGGGATCTTCAGTGCGCCCATCGCGAGCATCAGCGCGCCGCCGAGCTGGGCCCAGATCTGTGGCTGCGCCTTCAGGCGGTCGAGCAGCGGGCGGATCTCGTGCAGCGCCAGCTCGTCGTGGCCCTTCTCGCCGCCGGTCGCGACGAAGGGAAACATGGTCATCTGGAGGATCTGCTTGCCGTACTCGTAGCGATGGTTGGGCGCGCCGATCGAGATGCGCCCATCGGGCAGTTTCGCCACGTGGCAGCTCGCGCACGTGTACGCGATCGACGTCGCGACGCCGATCATCTTGCCCGGCGCCATGCCGAACGGCAGCAGATTGTGCGACGCGGGATCCGGGATCATGCCGAGCTCCGAGAACCCGGCGCCGACCTCGGCAGGGAACGCGCTCACGAGAAAGCGCGGCAACGAAGACGGCACACCCGAGGTCCCGAACGACTCGTAGAAGAACATCCACTTGCCGCACGCGAGCACGGTGCGCCGATCGCGCCGACCCGCCTGGTAGCGACGACACGCACCCTCGAGGTTCGGCTCGACGAGCCGGCTCGCCCGCGCAACCGACACAGGATCACGCAGCGGCGCGAGCGGCAGCGGGTGCACGCAGGACGTGACGAGTAGGAACACGACGAGAGTCAGGCGCATCGGCGCGGGCACCCTAGCAGGTGTGGACCTCTGCGCGCGTCGACGAAACGCCCGGACGGCGTGCTACCGTCTTTCCCTTCCGTGGACGGCTTCCTGTTCTTGCTGGGTGGGTTGGTGCTCTTCGTGCCGTTCGTGCTGCCCATCGTGGCGCTCGTCCGGTCGCGGCGCGTGCTCGAGCTCGCCTCGCGGCTCGAGGCGCTCGAGCATCGTCTGCAGTCCGTCGAGCGCGAGAACACCGCACTGCGCGCGCGACCGGTTGTCGAGGCGCTACCCACGCAACCCGCGGCGCTGCCTGTTGCGATCCCCGTCGAGCCTGCGCTGCAAGACCCCGACCTCATCCACACCGAGACCGAACACCCCGCGCTCGTCGCGCTGCAGGATCTCGCCGATGCCTCGCGCGTAGAAGCGGCACCGATCGCGAGAGCACCGGAACCGCCGAGCTCGGAACCGCCGAGTGCCCCCGCCACTTCGCCCCCTGCGCCGAAGCCCGCGATCGACTGGGAACAGTGGCTGGGCGTGCGCGGCGCCGCGGCGCTCGGCGGCATCGTGCTCGCGCTCGCGGGCATCCTCTTCTTCCAGTACTCGATCCAGCACGGGCTCATCTCGCCGTCGCTGCGCGTCGTCCTCGGCACGCTGCTCGGGATCGGCTGCCTCGTCGGCTCGACGCGGCTGCGCGGCTACGAGGCCTCGAGCAACGCGCTGGCGGGCGGTGGCGCGGTGGTGCTCTACGCCTCGTTCTGGGCCGCGCGCGTGCTCTACGAGCTGGTCCCGCTCGAGGCGGCCTTCGCGCTGATGGCGCTCGTCACCGCGGCGACCGCGCTCCTGGCGATGCGCTACCGATCGCTGCTCGTCGCCACACTCGGGCTCGCCGGTGGCTTCCTCACGCCGCTCGTCCTCGCGAGCGGCAGCAACCGCCCGGTCGGTCTCTTCGCGTACCTGCTGCTCCTCGACGCGGGCTTCCTCTTCGTCGCCTATCGCCGTCGCTGGGCCGGCCTCGCGCTGTTCGCGCTCGTCGGCACGCTGGCGATCGAGGCGCTGTGGATGGGGCACTCGATGGAGCCCGGCCAGCTCGCCATCGGGCTCGGCGCCACGGGCCTCTTCGCGCTGCTCTTCCTCGTCGCGGGCTCGCGCGCCGAGCGCTCGCAGCCCACCACGCGCATGTGGCGCATCATGCAGGTCGCCGCGATCCTCCTGCCCCACGCGTTCGCCCTGGCGTTCGCGCTCGACGCGCGGCTCGGCTCGCACCTCTACCCCATCGCGATCTTGCTCCTGCTCCTCGAGGTCGCCGCGCTCTGGCTCGCCTCGCACGCCGCGCCCGAGGAGCCGATGCGACTCCTGCCGATCGGCGCGGGTGCGGGAACCCTCGCCGTCGTGGCCTGCTGGCTCGGCCGCGCGACCCCGAGCACGGCGATCGCGTGGGAGGCCACCGCCGTGGTCCTTGCGCTCTCGCTGCCCGCGGCGATCGCGTCGTCTCGCAAGGCGGCGGGCGCGCTCGTGCCGGGTCTGCTGTACGCGGTGGGGCTGCTCGTCGTGCTCGTCATGTGGACGCTCGGAAACAGCACCGTCGCGCCGTGGGCCACGCTCGCGGGTGTCGTCGGGCTCGCGGTCCTGCTGCTCGTGCAGGTGGAGGCGCTGCCGCTCCTCGCCGCGATCGTGCCGACGCTGCTCGGCCTCTCGCTCTGCGCCCTCGATCTCAGCTTCGGCGACGCGCGCACGTTCTTCTCCCCATCACTGTACATGCTGGTCGAGACGCTGCTGCTCGTCGCGCTCTTCGCACACGCGCTGCTCCGCAACGAGGTGCTGCGTCGGCGCGCGGCCGAGGGCGTCGTGCTCTTCGGCGCGCTCGTGCTGCTCGGCCCCCTGGCCGGCAACCACTACTTCGCGCTGCCTCCGTCGTTCGTCTTCGGTGCGCCGCTGCTCCTGTCCGTCGTGCTCGTGCTCGCGGTGATGCTGCGCGGCGACGGGCGCTGGCTGGTCGCCGCTGCGCTTCCGCTGCTGTCCTTGCACGTGGTCGCGACGGAGCACACGCTCACCGGTCCCGAGCGGGCCTCGCCGGTCGCGCTCGCATGTCTCGCCCTCGCCGTCGCGCTGTTCGCATGGGCACCGCTGGTGGCGTGGCCACGGCTGCGTCGGCACACCTCCTTCTACGTCGCGGCGCTCGCGGGTCTCGCGTGGCTGTTCCCGTCCCTGCGCCTGTGGCGTGACGCGTTCTCGCCCGTGGGTCAGGGTGGCGTCGCCATCTTCTACGCGATGATCACGCTGTCCACGGTGCCGTCGCTGGCCCGCCTTCTTCGCGACGATCGCGCGCTGCAGACCAGCGCGCTCGCGTGGCTCGGCGCCGCGGCGCTCGGCCTCGTCTCCATCGCGATCCCCGTCGAGCTCGAGCGCCAGTGGATCACCATCGGCTACGCGCTCGAGGCAGGCGCCGTGACGCTGCTCTGGCGTCGCCTCGATCATCCGGGCCTCAAGTACTTCGCGCTCGCGCTCGCGGGCGCCGTCGCGGTGCGCCTGTGCGTGAACCCCGAGGTGCTCCTCTACGCGAACCGCGGGTCACTCCCCATCCTCAACTGGATCCTCTACACGTACTGGGTGCCAGCCATCGCGCTGCTCGTCGCCGCGCAGGTCCTCGGTACCCTCGAGACCCAGCGGCTGCGCAGCTGGGAGCTCGGCCTGTACCGTCGTCCCGATGGCGCGCACGGCGTGGCGCTCGGCCAGGTCTTCATGGCCCTGTGTGTGATCCTCATCGTGTTCGTCTGGATCAACCTCGCCATCTTCGACTGGTTCGGTTCGGGCGAGACCCTGCGCGTCACCTTCGAGCGTCGACCGGCGCGCGATCTCACCACCTCGATGTCGTGGGTGCTCTACGCCGTCGTCCTCCTCGCGCTCGGCGTGTGGCGCCGGTCGAGCGGGCTGCGCTGGGTCAGCCTCACCATGATGGTCGTGACCATCGCCAAGGTCTTCCTCTACGACCTCGGCCAGCTGAAGGATCTCTACCGCGTGGTGTCGCTGCTCGGGCTCGCGCTGTCGCTCATCGTCGTCTCGCTCGCCTACCAGCGGTTCGTGTTCCGGCCCGCACCGAGGTCCCCATGAAGCCTTCCACCGTGCTCCTCGCGCTCACCGTCTCGGGCATCGCCTGGGCGCAGCCGAAGCGCGTCGAGCTGCCCCAGCTCTTCCCGTCGAAGGCCGAGGTGACCATCACCGAGTCCGGCCTGCAGGCGCTCGAGCTCCCTATCTCCGTGATCGAGAAGTGTCGGGCGGGCCTGCCCGATCTGCGCCTGTGGCGCGGCGACAGCGAGGTGCCGTACCTCGTCGACTCGACGGCCGAGGTGTGGACGCTCGCCGAGAGCGCGCCGCTCGAGGTCGACAACGTCGTGCACGATCGGAAGAGCCCGCTGTGCGACAGGCTCGCGGCGTCGCCGAGCTGGCACTGCGAGGTGCTCGAGGGCACCACCACGGCCAAGGGCGCCGGATGGGAGCTGGTCTTCGACCTCCCGGACTCGCGCTTCGTCGAGGCCGTGGGCCTCCGGCTCGGCGGCCACGAGATCTCGGGCGGCTCGCTCTTCCGTCTGCCGGGTGGCCCCGACGAGCGCGTGCGCATCCCGCTGCCTGTGCTTGCCGAGCACGTTCGCCTCGGTGTGGTGCTAAAGGGTGACGGCAGCGCGCTCTCGCCGAGGCTGCACCTCGAGCGCGGGCGGAGCGTCCGGGGGAGCGGGCTCGTCGAGAGCCCGCTTCGCATCACCGCGCGCTGGCACGATCGCGCCGGCAGCCACCTGCTCCTCGATCGATCGCCCGGGCTCCTGCCATCGGCCCTGCGCTTCGTGACGAAGACGCCGACGTTCGATCGCGCGGTCGCGATCTACGACTACACCGGCGAGGACTCGCGACGACTCGTGGGCCAGGGTCGCCTCTCGCGCGTGTCGATGACGGCTGGCGGTGAGAAGGTCGCCATCGAGCAGCTCGACGTGCCACTCGGGGTGCCGCGCGCGCACAAGCTCGAGGTCGTCATCGACGATGGCGACAGCCCGTCCTTGGACCCAGAGATCCGCGCCGTGCTCGCGCGCCCGACGCTCGTGTTCTACGGCGATCCGCAGCAGCCACCGACGCTCCTGTTCGGCGGCGGTCGCGCCGAGGCGCCGCGCTACGACCTGCAGTCGCTGCTCCCGCCGAACACCGGCGTGGCCGGCATCGAGGGTGTCCGCGCCGAGGTCGCGGCACGCCTCCACGCGCGCGAGGGTCTGCACGTGGCCACGCTCTCCGCACCCACGAGCAACCCGGCCTTCGATCCGACGCCAGCCCTCAGGAGCGTCGCGCACCCGGGTACCGAGGTCGCGCTCGCGACCTACGCGCACGTGCGACCGCTCGAGCTCTCGCCGTCTGCAGATGGCCTCTCCCGCTACGTGCTGGCGCCCGCCGATCTCGCCGCCGCGCGACCCGATCTCGCGGACGTGCGCATCGTCGACGAAAAGAACCGCCAGTGGCCCTACCTCGTGGACCCCGTCACCGACGCGGCCATCGTCGAGCTCGCGCAGCCCACGCGGACGAGCAAGCCCGGGGTCTCACGCTACGAGCTCGCGCTCCCCGCGGCGCCGCTCGTCGCCACAGAGCTCGTCCTCGATGTGCAGGAGGGCTTCTTCGAGCGCAACGCGCGGCTCGTCATCAAGGATCAGGCCGGGCGCGAGCGCACGCTCGATGGCATGCGGCTCCACCGCGCGCTCGGCACCACGTCCGAGGGCGAGGCCGTGCTGCTGCACCTCGATGGGGCGCAGGTCTCGTCACTCGCCATCGAGGTCACCGATGGCGGTGATGCGCCCCTCACCATCACCAGCGCGCGCCTGCGCGTGCCCACGTCCGCGCTGCTGCTCGCCGCGGAGCGGGGACGCTACCGCCTCCTCGTTGGGGATCCAGACGCCGAGGCGCCGACCTACGAGCTGCGCGCGCTGACCGACCTCATCGCCCAGCTGGATGCCACCGACGCCAAGGCGTCGCCGCTCGTCGACAACCCCGCCTTCTCGCGCACCGCGCGCCTGGGCGGCAGCGGTGCCCGCGAGCGCCTGCTCGTGTGGCTCGCGCTCGGGCTCGCCGTCCTCGTGCTGGGGGCCCTGACGCTGCGCCTCGCGCGCACCCCGGAGGAGCCGAATGCCTGAGCACCTCGACGAGCGGGAGTGGCTCGAGCCCGACGGTCAGGGTGGCTACGCGATGGGGACGGTCTCGGGCCCCGCTTCGCGTCGCTATCATGGCCTGCTGTGCGTCGCGGCGCAGCCACCGACGGCGCGCGTGATGCTCGTCAACGCGATGGGCGAGTCCATCGACGGCTACGCGCTCGACTCGCACCACTATCCCGACACGGTCTTCCCCGATGGTGCGACGCGCCTCGTCTCGTTCTCGCACGTGCCGTGGCCGACGTGGCGCTACGAGGTCGCCGACCGCGAGGTCACACGCGAGCTCGTCGTGCTGCGCAACCCGACCCGCACGGTCGTCCGATGGACCTCGACGCGCGGGCTGCTCGTCGTCACGCCGCTCGTCTCGGGGCGCGACATCCACGCGCTGCACCACGAGAACCAGGTGCTCGATCCGAGCTGCGTCGAGCGCGAGCGCTCCGTCGAGATCGCGCCGTACCCCGAGGCGATCGTCGGCGTCCGGCTCTCCGGCGGCACGTTCACGCGCAAGGCAGACTGGTACCGCCACTTCGTGTATCCGCTCGAACGCGAGCGTGGCCTCGACTTCGAGGAGGACCTGTTCTCGCCGGGCACGCTGCAGTTCGATCTGAGCCTCGGACCCGCGACGCTCGTGCTCGAGCCCGTCACCAACGCGCGGGCCAGCTTCGATCTGTCCTCGCTGCTCGAGGCGGAGGCGCGACGTCGACCGACCGATCCGCTCGCTCGCGCCGCCGATCAGTTCGTCGTGCGCGCGACCCCGAGCGGCGCACCACGCACGACGGTCGTCGCCGGCTACCCGTGGTTCACCGACTGGGGGCGCGACACGTTCATCTCCGCGCGCGGCCTCGGTCTCGCGCTGGGTCGCGAGCTCGACGAGGCGCTGCTGCTCGCATGGGCACCGTTCCTCGACGCGGGCATGATCCCCAACCGCTTCCCCGATGCGGCGCCGGGTCAGACGTCGAACGCCGAGTACAACGCGGTCGACGCGTCGCTGTGGTTCGGCCTTCGCTGCGCGCAGCACCTCGCAAAAGAGACCTCTCCGGACACGCGCGCCACGCTCTCGAGGTGCATCGTGGAGATCTTCGAGGGCTTCCTCGCCGGCACGCGCCACAACATCCACATCGACGACGACGGTCTCGTGCACGCCGCCGAGCAGGGGCTCCAGCTCACGTGGACGGACGCCAAGGTCGACGACTGGGTCGTCACGCCGCGCGCGGGCAAGCCCGTCGAGGTGCAGGCGCTGTGGGTCGCGATGCTCGAGACCGGCTACCGCGTGCTGCAACACGACCAGCCCACGGTCGCCAACGAGATGATGGAGCGCGCAGCGTGGGCGCGTAGCTCGTTCGCCGCCAGGTTCTGGTGCGAGTCGCGCGGCTGGATGTACGACGTCATCGACGGCCCGATGCGCGACGAGACGCTGCGCCCCAACCAGCTCTACGCGCTCGGCCTCGTGCGCCCGCTCATCGAGCTCGATCGGGCGAAGCGTGCCCTCGACGCTGTGGAGCGCGAGCTGCTCGTGCCCGTCGGCCTGCGCTCGCGCGCTCGCGACGCCAGCTATCACGGCACGATGGTCGGCGATGCGCGCGCACGCGACAGCGCCTATCACGAGGGCACCGCGTGGCCGTTCCTGCTCGGCATCTACGCGGACGCATGTCAGCGCGTCCGCGGCCAGGTGACGCCGGGCCTCCTCGACGGCGTGCTCGCCCACCTCGGCGGCCCAGGCCTCGGGCAGCTCGCCGAGGTCTTCGACGGCGACGCCCCGCACACCCCACGCGGCTGCCCCGCACAGGCCTGGTCCATCGCAGAGGTGCTGCGCGTCCAGGCCGGCGCGATCGCCGAGGACTAGCAGCGACTCGCCACGGCAAACGTGGAGCGAGCTCAGTCCGGGTCGCTGATCGCGCTGTAGCTGTCGGTGCGGTCGGTACGGTCCTTCTTCTCGGATTCGATCTCGGTGAGGCCGAACGCGATGAGCGTCAGGTCGTCATACGGCTGCGCGTCGCCGACGTAGTTGTGGATGTCGGTGAGGAGCCGCGTGACGATATCGCCCGCGCGCGAGCTGCCCTGCGCGAGCGATGCCTCCATGCGCGGGAAGCCGAACTGCTCGCCGCGCGGTGACGTCGCCTCGAGCACACCATCGGTGGTGAGCACGATGGACTCGCCGCGGCCGAGCGTGAACACGACGGGCTCGTAGCCTGCCTCCTCGAACGCACCGATGGGCGTGCCCACGGCCTGGTCAACGCGGAAGAGCTCGCCCTCGCCCTTGCGACGCACGTACGGCGGGATGTGCCCCGCGTTCGCGATGACGACCTCGCGGGTGAGCGTGTCGAAGGTGAGGTAGATGCCGGTGACGAAGATGTCGTGCTGGTTGCGCTCGAGCACGAGGCGGTTGACGCGCCGGAGCGCCGACGCGGGATCGCGCTCGGCCATCGCGGCCACGCGCAGATCGGACGAGATGCGCGCCATCAGCAGCGCGGCCGACACGCCCTTGCCGGACACGTCGCCGAGGAACACACCGATGCGACGATCGTCGAGCCAGAACACGTCGTAGAAGTCACCACCGACGGAGTACGCCGGCCGGTAGTGCGCGACGAACTCGATGCCCGGCACGTCGGGGAGGTGCTGTGGCAAGAAGCTCTTCTGGATCTCCTCGGCGAGCGCGAGATCCTGCTGGAGGCGCTGCTGCTTGAGCGTCTCCTGGTGGAGCTTCGCGTTCTGGAGCGCCATCGCAGCCTGCGCGGCGAACGTCGAGAGCAGGTCGAGGTCGGCCTGCGTGAAGCCCGCGTCGCTGTGATCGCGACCGCGCACGTGCAGGACGCCGTGCGCCGCCGCGCCGTAGATCATCGGCGCGTGCATCGACAGGCCGAGCGCCTTCTTCTGCACCCCGAGCGCCTGCACGGGGATGTGCGCCCCCGTCGGCTGCGAGAGGACCGCGCGACCTCGACCGACGACCTCCTGCTCGTACTGCCCCGCGAGCGCGTAGTACGCGACCGGCTCCTCGTCGCGGCTCTGCACCTTGCGCGGGACCATCGAGCCCGACGCCACGTCGCGCACGTAGATCATGACCGTCTCCGCCTTCGGGAAGACGTCGAGCAGGTGCTGGAGCACGCGATCCATCAGCTCTTCGGCGTCGATGGTGCTGGCCATCGAGTTCATCAGCGAATAGAGCGTGCGGAGCTTTCGCTCGGAGTCCTCGAGATCGGTGAGGCCCATCGGCAGAAAGCCAGGACTCGACGAGCTCACGTCGAGCGAGCCGACGATGCTCGGCGCAGGCTCCTGGCCGACGAGGGTGTTCACCTCGAGGAACTTGTTGACCGGGACGACCTGGCTCGGCCGCGCGGGCCTGACGTTCGACTCGAAGCGGAACGTGAACGGGCCGAAGCGGACGACGTCGTTGGGCGTGAGGGTCTGACGCTTGACCGGCGCGTCGTTCACGTACGTGCCGTTCGCCGAGTTCAGATCATAGACGACGTGGCCACCCGCCTCGGGCGACACCTTCGCGTGCTGACGCGAGATGCGCGTGTCATCGAGCACGATATGGTTGTACGGCCCGCGCCCGACGAGGCACGGCGCAGCGAGTGGGAATCGTCTCCCGATGAGGTGGCCGTCGACCGCGACCAGGTACGCTTCCGACACTGCGTCCTCAGCCGGTGGCGCCGAGCTTCTTCAGCGCGTCCTCGACCGTGGCGCAGATGTCGAGCGACCGGTCGAGGCGCAGCAGCCGGAAGACTTCCTTCGGCTGGGCCTTCACGCCGCAGAAGCAGACCTGGCCGCCCTGACCGCGCACGCGCTTGAAGAGAGAGATGAGCACGCCGACACCCGACGAATCGATGAGCGCGAGCTTGTCGAGGTCGACGAGGACCTTCTTGGCGCCGGAGTCCCCGAGCGCGACGATCTCGGGCTTGAGGTCCGTCGCGCTGAGTGCGTCGAGGTTCCCGCGCACGACGAGAATCTGAACGCCGTCTCGTTCGCTGCGCTGGAAGTCGGCCATGGCTCGATCACACCTTATGTCGTCGGTCAGATCGTTGCAACCGCGCGACGCGACGGGTCAGCCAGCGCAGGTGCCCAGGTGGCCCGATCTGGTGCCTGGGCTCCCTGGGTCTTCACGGAGAGGCCGACTGGATCCGCCACGTTCACCGACGCAGCAATTCAGTGATCCTGGTGAGATAACGTACCCATCTGGCGCATCGAGCATGGCATGCGGCGTGCTCGAGGGTGAGTCATGCGAATCGCCGGCGCGCTGCTTGCCCTGTCCCTGTTCACCGCGGTGCCTGCTGCCAGGGCCGCCACGCCGGGCTATGGCAAGCGCAGCCAGGTCGGTCAACTCGCTCGATCGCTCGATATGAAGGAACGTTCCGCTCGCGGCAAGGCAGCCCCCAGGGCGACGTTCGTCCGCCGGCAGCCCTTCCTACAGAAGGTCGTCGCATTTCTGCGTCCCGGTCTCTCGACGCGCGACGACGTCCGTCGCATCGAGCGCTTCCTCACCGAGTCCGAGGCTCGCTTCGGCGGCCCGATCTCGACGCTCGAGCACCCCGCGCTCGTCGATGGTCGTCGCATGCGCGCAGAGAAGGCGCTCGCGCTCATCGAGTACGGCCGCACCCCGCACGACGTCACCGAGACGTTCATCCGCACCACCTCGATCGTCCAGGGCGCCGAGGAGCTGGCACCACGCGATCTGTTCGTTCAGCGCTGGAAGCCCATCGGCAAGCCGTCGGGCAAGGTCTTCGTCATCGCGCCCGGCTTCCTCGAGACCGGGCGCAACTACTACGAGCAGGCGCAGCTCCTCAACGCCGAGGGCCACGATGTCGTCATCCTCGATCAGCAATGGGCCGGCTACACCGCGGACGCGCAGCACGGCGTGAAGAAGGGCGGCATCGATCGCGGCTTCGGCATCGCGCGCGACGTCGCGGAGGCCGCAGCGTACGGCAACGAGATCGTCGAGAAGGAGTACGGCAAGAACCCGCACAAGCAGCTCGTCCTCGTTGGTACCAGCATGGGCGGCGGACCCGGTGTCCTCGGCGCGCTCGCGCTCTACGACGCGGGCCGCATCTCGATGAACGGCTCGATCTCGAAGGACCGCGGCTACATCCTCCAGGGGGCGTTCCTCGGTCGTTCGCGATCCATCATCAACGACTCGCTCGACCTCGCGGGGCGCATCCCCGGCGTGAAGAACCTCCCGCTACCCGCGCTCGGCGTGCCGCTGCTCAACGACGACGGGGACACCAACGTGAAGATCGCCGCGCACGCCGTCGAGGAGGACATCCGCGGCAGGCCGCAGGCCTTCCGCGCCGCGCTGGCCGACATCAACGAGATCCGCGCGATGGTCGCCGCGCATGCCCCGAGCGGTCGAGGCTACGCGATCCACGCGGCGCAGGATCACCTCGCCAACCCGGAGCTCCTCGTCGAGACCGTGCGTTCGATGAATGGCGCCGTGAAGCTCGACCTCATGCCCGGCCATGACCAC
>JBDTCO010000005.1:0-7996 GCA_039923495.1 Polyangia bacterium | reverse complement strand
AGCTGCGTACCGTCCGAGAGCAAGACCTCGACGAGGCCAGAGTCCTCAGCCACGGAACGGCGCGCCAGAGGCGCGGTCGAGCCTACCACGCGCACCGGCACCAGCGACGGGAACTCAGTCAATGGCGAGCACCTCCGCGGAGTCTCTCGTCGCGTCGCTGCCAGACCTACGATCTCGAACCGAACATCACCTGGGCGTCGTCGCATGCGCGCGACTCTCGGTCGTCGCGCCCCGCGTCGCCAGGCGTCTCACGCCGGACGGTTACACAGCAACGACCAGGGCGTGTCGTACGAGCTCGCCCTGATCGAAGTGGTCGACTTTGCCGCGTCGTGCGGCTCATTCGGGTCCAACAGCACGGATCACAAGGGTGCAAACGTGCTCACGTTCGTGCTCAGCGCGAAGCCGGGTTCGGCAGATGGCATCACCACCGGGACGTACACGGTGGTGGAGAGCACGCCTGATCCCGCGGATGACCCGGGTCACCTCGCAATGGTCTCGTTCGGCACGACCGGGAGTGATTGCTCGCTACCGAGCGACGACGGCTCGAACGTCGGCGTGTCGGGCACGGTCCATCTCGACACGGTGAGCGCGACCGGCCTGCAGGGCACCTTCGACGTCCAGGTGGCCGTCAGCCCGGAGAGCGGCCACAGCGAGCATCTCACCGGTAGGTTCGACTCGACGACTTGTGCGTCGCTCCTCGCCGAGCAAGCACCGACCTGCTCGTGAGCTCGATCAGTCGAGGATGCGGACGACGCCGGTCTCGACCGCGTACACGGCGCCGACGATCGCGACGCGCTTCGCGAGCATGAATTCTTCCAGCATCCGGCTGCCGTAGCGCAGGTGGCTCACCGAGGCGCGCACGTTCGCGGCGACGCAGGCGTCGAAGCGCACTTTCTCGTCCGTCTCGTGCACCCCGACGTCGCGGATGTTCGGCGCGATGCGATCAGTGATGGAGGCGATGTTGCGCGTGTCGGCGTCGTGACCCTCGAGCGTGCGGAGCGTGGCGCGGATCGCGCCGCAGCGCGTGTGGCCCACCACGAGCACGAGCTGGGTTCCGAACTGCGACACCGCGAACTCCACGGAGCCGATCTGCGATGGCGCGACGACGTTGCCGGCCACGCGCACGACGAAGAGATCACCGAGGCCCACGTCGAACACGATCTCCGCGGGGACGCGCGAGTCGGAGCACCCGACGATCACCGCGAACGGGGTCTGACCCTCGGTGAGGTCGGCGCGGAAGCCCGTGTACGCGGTGCCGCGGCCCGCGACGAAGCGCTCGTTGCCCTCTCGTAGACGCTGGATCGCATCGTCGCCAATGCCACGAGCCAAAGTATCTTCGTTCGCGCGATCGCTCATCGTCTTGAACCTCTAGCACGAAAGCCCCGACATGCGGATCTCAGCAGATCGCGCTCCGCTGCACCGTCGGTGAAGAACGGCGTTCCCCCGGAGCTTACAGCACGACCACGGCCGGCCGCACGCCGCGGGCGCGCTCGAAGGCCTTGCCGATGGAGCGGCTCGCCGCGTCGCTGCTCGTCGTGATCGTGAGCGACGCGAGGGCCTCCTTGAGGATGGGCG
Organism: Polyangia bacterium; assembly: GCA_039923495.1. Taxonomy (GTDB): domain Bacteria; phylum Myxococcota_A; class Polyangia; order Palsa-1104; family Palsa-1104; genus JBDTCO01. The sequence goes on along the minus strand of JBDTCO010000005.1, from coordinate 6,421 downwards.
CGAGCGCCGGCAGCTCGCACACGCCGAACGCGCGCAGGCTCCACTGACCCTCGGCGTCACGTCCTGCGATGACGAGGCCGCCGCGCGAGAGCTTGATGCGCTCCTTCAGCGTCGATGGGCCGATGTCGCCGAGCGCCGCGTTCGGGCCCTGACCCTCGATGGAGACGCGACCGCTCGGCACCTCGCCGATACGACGCACGCCGTCACCGAACTCCCACACGTCACCGTCGCGTACGCGCGCGACCTGCACACCGAGCGTCTCCCCGAGTCGCGCGAGCGCCTCGAGCTGGCGTGCGCGACCGTGGAGAGGGGCGATCGTGGCGGGGCGGAGCGCGCCGATGAGCTCGGACAGCTCGTCGATGGCCGCGTGGCCCGACGCGTGGAGCTCGGGGCGATCGACGATGCGGATGCCGCGTGCGAGCAGTTCGTCGACGATGCGCTCGACGCGGAGCTCGTTGCCTGGTACGGGCCGCGACGAGAAGATGACGGTATCGCCGGTGTCGAGCGCGAGCTTGCGGTGCTCGTCGGAGGCGAGCTTGCCGAGCGCGGACAGGGGCTCGCCCTGGCTGCCGGTGGCGACGAGCAGCACCTTGTCGGGCGGCGCCCACGACGCTGCGTCCTCGCCGATGATGACCTCGGCGGGGGCGCGCAGGATGCCGAGCGCGCGGCCGATCTCGGTCGTCTCCTTGAGGCCGCGGCCGATGAAGCAGATCTGCCGGCCGCAGGCCTGCGCCACACGACACAGCGCAGCGACGCGGCCGACGTTGGACGCGAACTGCGTGACGAGCACGCGCTGCGCGCACTCCTGGACGGCGAGCTTCAGCGCCGCCTCCACGTCCGCCTCGCGACGGGAGCGCCCGGGACGTGTCGAGTTGGTCGAGTCGAGCGCGAGCAGCGTGACGCCGCGCGCACCGATCGCCTCGAGGCGCGAGAGATCGGCGCGGCCCTCGTCGTCGAGCTCGAGCTTGAGATCGCCCGTGTGGACGATGGTGATGCCGCCCGAGGTGAGCGCGATCGCGCACGCGTCGGGGATCGAGTGCGCGACCGGCAGCGCCTCGAGCGTGAAGCCGCCGAGGTCGACAAGGGTGCCGGGGCTCAAGATGCGCAGGTCGCCGCGCATGCCGTTCTCGCGCAGGAGGTTCTCGGCCATGCGCATCGTGAACGGGCGGCCGTACACCGGCGCCGGCGCGGCCCGAAGGCCCTGCGGCAGCGCGCGCAGGTGGTCCTCGTGCGCGTGCGTGATGACCCACGCGACGACGCGATCTTTCTCGCTCTGTAGCCAGCGCAGGTCGGGCAGGAAGAGCTCGACGCCCGGCGCCTCGGCCTCCGGGAACTGCGCGCCGCAGTCGACGACCACGATGGGACGCACGCCGTGCTCGTCGGGCGCGCCCTCGTACGCGGTGATGTTTCGGCCGAACTCGCCGCAGCCACCGAGCGGGATCATGCGGACAGTTGGAGTCATTCGCGTCAGCCGCGTACCATGGAACGATGAGTGGAACCACGATGGACGTAGCCGTGCTGGGAGCAGGGAGCTGGGGCACCGCGCTGGCGAAGGTGCTCGCCGACCGCCAGCACCGGGTCACGCTGTGGGGTCGCAACGAGGCGCACGCGCAAGCGATCGAGAGCGCGCGTCAGAACGAGAAGTACCTGCCCGGCGCGATGCTCGGGGACACGCTGCACGCGTCGTCCGACCTTTGCGCGGCCGTGGCCGACAAGCAATACATCGTCTCGGTGGTGCCCTCGCACACGACCAGGCAGGTGCTCCGAGAGGCGGGCGCTGCGATGCACCCCGACGCGATCGTCATCTCGGCCAGCAAGGGGATCGAGAACGAGACGCTCGAGACGATGGATGACGTGATGAAGGCCGTCTTGCCCGGTCGCATCGGTTCGCGGCTCGCGTTCCTCTCGGGGCCGAGCTTCGCCAAGGAGGTCGGCAAGGGCCTGCCGACCGCGGTGGTCATGGGCTCGCGCGATCGCGTCGTGGCCGAGAGCGCGGCCGAGCTGTTCCGCGGCGAGCGCTTCCGCGTCTACACGTCCGACGACGTGATGGGCGTCGAGCTCGGCGGCGCGCTCAAGAACGTGATGGCCATCGCCGCCGGGATCATCGACGGCCTCGGGCTCGGTCACAACACGCGCGCAGCGCTCATCACGCGCGGGCTCGCGGAGATCTCGCGCCTCGCGGTCCGTCGCGGCGCGAACCCGCTCACGCTCGCCGGCCTCGCGGGGATGGGCGACCTCATCCTCACGTGCACGGGCGACCTCTCGCGCAACCGCGCCGTTGGTATCGGCCTCGGTCAGGGCAAGACGCTCGCGGAGGTGCTCGCCGGCATGAGCCAGGTCGCCGAGGGCGTGAAGACCACGAAGAGCGCCTACGACCTGAGCCACAAGGTCGGCGTCGAGATGCCCATCACCGAGGCCGTCTACCAGGTGCTCTACGAGGGGCGCCCGGCGAAGGACGCGGTGCCGGCGCTGATGGGTCGCGCGCCGAAGCACGAGCTCGCGTAGCCGTTCCATCGGAGAAGCGCGCTTTGCCGCGATCGTCCAGGGGCGGCCATTTCCGCGTGATAGTGTGGCCAACATGATCGCGCGCCCCGCGTTCAGCCTCGTCGCTGTCCTGCTCGCCCTCGCGCTTTGCGTTCCCGGTCGCGCGCGCGCGGAGGCGCCGCAGGCCACCGTGCCCGTTGCAGCCACCGCACCGCCGATCGATGCTGCGAAGCCCGCCGATGCTGCGAAGCCCGCCGACAAGTCGATGGACTTCGACCTGTTCGCAGACGGCACCAAGAAGCCGGCGTCGCCCGGCCTCGACCTGCGGCTCACGTCGCCGAACCAGAACCCCGAGCTGATCGCGCGCATCTCGCGCCGTCGACGTCTCATCCTTCAGCTGCACCAGGGCTTCGGCTTCGCGACGCTCATCGTCCTCGCAGCGACGGTGGTCGTGGGGCAGCTGAACTACGTCGACAAGTACAGCGGTGACTTCACGAACCGCTACGCCACCCCGCACGAGGCGCTCGCCACCGTGGCCACGGTGCTGTTTGCGGCGGACGCCGGGCTCGCGCTGTTCGCGCCCACCGCCTACAAGAAGCCCATCCGCGCGGACGCGGCGCTCGTTCACAAGATCATGATGGGCGTCGCTGCGGCGGGCTTCATCACCGAGGTGATCCTCGGACCGCTCACGGCGGCTAAGGGTGGCGATCTGAATCAGCGCAGCCTCGCGCTCGGGCACGTCGTCACGGGCTACGTGACGTTCGCGTCGATGCTCGGTGGGTACCTGGCCTATGTGTTCTAGGAGACGTCTCATGCGAACGACGATGGCCTTCATCTGCACGATGCTCTTCGCGGCGAGAGGGCACGCTGACGGCCAGGTCAACCTCTCGGTGAAGACCGACGAGAGCAGGGTCACGTATCACATCGTCCACAAGTTCCATAAGGTCGACGGGGTCTCGAAGAAGGTGGAGGGGCGCGTGCGCATCCTCCCCACGGGCGTGGCGCAGGTCGCGATCCGCGTGCCCGTCGAGTCGTTCGACTCCGAGAACGTCAACCGCGACGAGCACATGAAAGAGACCGTCGAGGCGGCGAAGTTTCCTATCGTGGAGGTGAAGGCGACGGGGGACGGGATGACGATGCCCACGACGTTCCCGAGCACGATGACGAAGAACATGACGGCGCAGGTGACCTTCCACGGCATCTCGCACACCATCGAGATCCCCGTCACGGTCGTGTTCTTGGCCGCGAACAAAGTCGTTGCGACGACGTCGTTCCCCATCAGCCTTGACGCATACAAGGTGGCGCGACCGAGCCTCCTGTTCGTCAAGATCGACGACGCGATGAAGCTCGACGCGTCGCTCACGCTCGTTCAGTAGGGGACCTCATGAGCATCACGCGACGTACGTTCGTGAAGGGTGGTCTCGCGGTGCCGGTGCTCCCGGTGGTCGTGGGCCTCGGGGGCAGCGGCTGCGGAAACGACGTGAGCGCTGCGCCCATCGTCGAGACCACCGTCGACGACGACAGCACGAGCCTACGCTACGGCCAGATCGAGGTCGCGGTGCCCCTGTACCCGCAGCTGGCTGCCGCGGGCGGCGCCGTCACGCTGCGGATCGCCGCGCTGGCGAGTGGGACGCGACCGTTCACGGTGCCTGACAAGGGCGTGCTGCTCTTCCACCGCAACGCGATCGACGGCTCTGCGGAGTACGTCGCGACGCGTGCCGACTGCCCGCACCAGGGCTGTCCTCTCGGCTACTCGGCGAAGGACGATCGCGTCGAGTGTCCCTGTCACGGCTCGAGGTTCCTCGCGGTCGGCGACGCGAGCGATCCCACCTCCTGCGCGGGCCTCGTCGTGCACCTGCCCGCGAAGAGCAACCTCACCGTGTACGGCGTCGAGGTCGACGGCGATCGAGTGTGGGTCAACCTGCAGCAGAACGACTCGTGCGGCGCCGTCTCGTTCCCACCGGTCGTGGGCGGCACCATCACCGTTCCGATCGCGAAGTATCCGGCGCTCGCCAAGACCGGCGGCACGCTCATCGGCACGCCCGACGGCCTCGGGGACACCATCATCATCGCGCGCACCGACGACACGACCGTGGTGACGCTGTCCGATATCTGCACGCACAAGCGGTGCGCCGTCGCGCTCGACGCCAGCCACATGCAGCTGGCCTGTCCGTGCCATGGCTCCACGTTCGCGTACGACGGCTCGGTCACGGCCGGCCCGGCGACGCTTCCGCTCCGGAGCTACGCGACGAAGATCGTCGGCGAGAATATCGTCGTCACCATCGCATGACCATCTCGCGGCGTGGCCTTCGTGAAGGCCGCTCGCGCGCTACAGCCACACCTTCGCCGGAGCCACGCTCACCGTCTCCACAGCGTGACGCCATCGCCGAGCGTGCGCCCCGGTGACAGGCCACGGGCCTTCAACAGAGCGCGCAGCGCGGGGCGGCCGAGACCGTAGCGGGCGAGCTCCTTGTAGCCGAGCGTGCCAGAGACATCACTGGCGGCGTCGTCGTCGTCGAGGCGGACGCTCACGACGCGGCTCCCATCCTTCAACGCCTCGTCGAGCGCTTGGCCGAGCCCCTCGACGCCACCGCGTGCGGCCGCGTGGAAGACGAACGGAAACGGCCGGATGTCGTCAGCCACGAGCGCGAGCGACTCGTCCCAGCCGTGGCCGGGCATGACGACCACGTCGTGCGCGGAGAGGTGCGTGGCTGCGCGCGACGCCGCATCGAGGCCGCGGGCGTCGCGGGCGTGCGGCAGCCACAGCGCGATGTTGACGAGTGCGAGCGTCACCACGACGAGGACGCGGGGTCGCGCGGTCATCCACACGAGCGGCAGCACGAAGAGCCAGCGCTCTGGGTCCGATGGGAAGAACACGACACCGACGAGCGTGTACGGCGCGAGCCACAAGAGGACGAGCGCGCGCGGCAGCTTTGTGCGCGGTCGCAAAGCGAGCGCGAAGCCGACCGCGAGGAGGGTCGGCACGACCACGCGCAGCAGCGACGCCTCGTAGGGGTAGGGCACGAACACGAGCGTGCGCAGCGCACCCCAGACCGCGACGAGCGGCGTGTACGCATGCAGCGGGTAGACGAAGCCGTGCGATGACCGCGGCAGCGATGTCAGCATGCCCGAGCCCAGATAGGCGGCGAGCGTCGCTGCACCGGCGACGATCGAGAACCGCGCACGCGCCCGCGTCAGCGTCAAGGCTGCGAGCCCGAACAGCGCGTTCTCGACGTGGAGCAGGGTGGCGAGCGCGAGCAGCAGGGCACCGAGCGTCACGCGCTCCTCGTCGAGCGCCCACACGCAGCCGAGCACGGCCGCGAGCGCTGGCGCGTAGCTCTCGAGATCGCAGCCCGCGCCGAGGAGGCCCGATGATGCCGCGAGCCCGACGCCCGCGATCAGCCCGGCGCGAGCTCCGGCCCGGCGCGCGACGATGTGCAAGAGCGCGAGCGCTGCGCACGCGGCCCCGACCGCGGACAGCACCCGGCCCGGCCAGACTGCATCGGCGAGGCGTGTTCCAGCCAGGCCCAGCGCGGTCGCCGCATGCCAGAAAGCGCGGAGGAGCGGCAGGTATGCGAGGTGGCCAGGGTAGAGCAGGCCATCGCGCGCGGCCTTGATGTAACCGATGCCATCCCCGTTGACCTCGCGGGGGGCGAGGAGCAGGCACGCCGCGAAGGTGCCCACGAACAGCGCCATCGCCGCGGCATTTCTGCGTGGTAAGCTTTCGCCGTGAAGGTCGGCCTGTCCATCGATGCGCGCTATGCCGCGCACGTCGCGCCTGCCAAGCCCGACAGACCCCCCGGTGTCGCTGGTCACCCCGAGCATCCCGGGCGCCTGACGGCCATCGAGGAGGAGCTCTGCGCGCGTGACCTCTTCGCGCGCACCATCGCCATCCCGGCGCGCCTCGCCACGCGCACCGAGCTCGAGCGGGTCCACA
>JBDTCO010000004.1:0-4149 GCA_039923495.1 Polyangia bacterium | reverse complement strand
CGGCTCGAGCTGGCGGACGGCGGCACCTTCTTTCTCGACGAGGTCGGCGAGCTCAAGCACGCGCTCCAGGCCAAGCTCCTGCGCGTGTTGCAGGAGCGGCGGCTCGAGCGCGTCGGCGGTACGCGGTCGATCGAGCTCGACGTCCGCTTCGTCGCCGCCACCAACCGTGACCTCGCCGACATGGTGCGGCAGGGGACGTTTCGCGAGGACCTCTACCACCGGCTCGCGGTGTTCCCCATCGCGATCCCGCCGCTGCGCGAGCGACCCTTGGACCTCGTGCCCATCGCGCAGACCCTGCTCGCCAGCATCGCGCGCGAGCTCGGTCGACCGGGGCTCTCGCTGGATGTCGCAGCGCTCCTCACCATCAAGGCGCGGAGCTGGCCCGGCAACGTCCGCGAGCTGCGCAACGCGCTCGAGCGAGCCGCGATCCTGAGCGACGGCGCGGTGCTCGACGCGGAGCACCTCGCGCCGGTCGGCAGCACCCACGGAGCTACGCAGGGGGCGGTCTCGCCGCAGGGCCCCGGATCGCTCGCGGACCTCGAGCGCCAGGCGATCGTGGCGGCGCTGGCTGCGGAGGGTGGGAACCGTCGGAAGGTGGCCGAGCGGCTCGGCATCGCCGAACGGACGCTGTACGACAAGCTCAGGCGCTTCGGCCTGCAGTAGCTGCAGCCTCGCAGCTGCAGGTTCTGCAGGTCACGTGGAATAATTTGTGTAATCGCAACTAGTTAGATGACGGCACACGGCCTGCTCAAGAGAGAGCCATCGCAACACACGCTCTCAAGGAGACCGCCATGAACCGCACGCTTGGTATCGCCCTCTCGCTCCTCACGCTGCTCGGTGGCTCGGCCGTCGCCTTCGCGCAGGAAGGCGGCCCGATGGACAGCGCTGCAAACAACGACCCCGGCTGTGTCGCCAAGCGCGACACGTTTCGCAGCAAGATGCTGGCTCGCTACGACCAGAACGGCAACGGCACCCTCGACGATGGGGAGCGCGCCAAGATGAGGGCGGACTTCCAGGAGAAGCGCCAGGAGAAGCGCCAGGAGAAGCTGGCTCGCTTCGATGTGAACAAGGATGGCGTGCTCGATCCGTCGGAGAAGGCCGCGATGCGCACCGAGCGTGCCGAGCACGTCCTCGCCCGGCTCGACGTGAACAAGGACGGCGTGCTGTCCATCGACGAGGTGAAGTGCAGCCCGCTGGCTCGTAACTTCGAGAAGATCGACACGGACAGGAGCGGGACGATCTCCGAGGCCGAGCTGGTCGCCGCGGGCCCGCTCTTTCACCACCATCACCACGCGTGAAGCGGGTCGCCAAGCTTCGTAACACACTGAAAGAAAAGGGTGGCCTCCTCCGTGAGACCGCCCTTTTCTTTTGCAACGCCATGCTTGACGCTGACCCCAGGACCGCATAGGGTCACTGAACACATGCGCACCTTCATCGCACTCTGCTTGTCGGTGGGAACGACCCGCCGGATTGCCGAGGCGATGGAGCGCGAGCAAGGTCGTCTCGCCGGCCTCGGCTGGAAGCTGGCCTGGGTCCCGCCCGCCAACCTGCACGTCACCGTGAAGTTTGTCGGCGACGTCCCGCCCGAGTCCATCGACGCGATCTCGGCCGCCGTGCGTCGTCGCGCGGCAGCCCTGGCGCCGATCACGCTCAAGGTGAAGGGCTACGGCGTGTTCCCTGCGGTTGCTTCCGGCGCTGCGCCCGAAGCCCCGCGGGTTCTCTGGATCGGCGTCGATGGTGGAGCGCCTCTCTCTTCGTTCAAGACCTCGCTCGAAGGCGATCTGTTCGAGCTCGGTTTTCCGCGTGACAGCGTCACGTACAAGTCCCACCTCACGGTCGCGCGCGTGACCGAAGCGCCGTCCGCACCCTCGGGCGACAAGGTGTGGAGCAGCGATGTCGACTTCGGCGAGGATCGCGTCGCCGAGGCCGTCGTCTACGAATCGCAATTGCACCGCGCAGGTGCCGAGTACGTGGCCCGCGCGCGTGTTCCATTTTCGAAGCTCGGCAAATAGGAGACAGCGACATGGCGTGGGGACGTAGCGAAGAGAAGAAGGAAGAGAAGACGACGGGCGCGCCCGGCATGTCGCGCACCGGTCGTGACGCGGCCATCGACCTCGCGGTCTCGTCCATCGAGAAGCAGTTCGGCAAGGGCGCCATCATGCGGCTCGGCGAGGACCAGAAGGCCCCCGAGGTCCAGGTCGTCCCCACGGGCTCGCTCGCCCTCGACATCGCGCTCGGTGCTGGCGGCCTGCCGCGCGGCCGCGTCGTCGAGATCTACGGACCGGAGTCGTCGGGCAAGACCACGCTCACGCTCCACGTCATCGCAGAAGCGCAGCGGCGCGGCGGCATCTGCGCCTTCGTCGACGCCGAGCACGCGCTCGACGTCGTGTACGCCCGCAAGCTGGGCGTCAAGACCGACGACCTCCTCGTCTCGCAGCCCGACAATGGCGAGCAGGCGCTCGAGATCGCCGACATGCTCGTGCGCTCCGGCGCCATCGACGTCGTCGTCGTCGACTCCGTCGCGGCGCTGGTGCCCAAGGCGGAAATCGAAGGGGAGATGGGTGACTCGCACGTCGGTCTCCAGGCGCGCCTCATGTCGCAGGCGCTCCGCAAGCTCACCGGCACCATCTCGAAGAGCAACACGCTCGTCGTCTTCATCAACCAGATCCGCATGAAGATCGGCGTCATGTTCGGCAGCCCCGAGACCACGACGGGCGGCAACGCGCTCAAGTTCTACGCCTCGGTGCGCCTCGACATCCGCCGCATCGGTGCCATCAAGCAGGCCGAGAAGGCCATCGGCAACCGCACCAAGGTCAAGGTGGTGAAGAACAAGCTCGCGCCGCCGTTCCGCGAGGTCGAGTTCGACATCATGTATGGCGAGGGCATCTCGAAGGAAGGCGACATCCTCGACCTCGCAGCCGAGGCCAACGTCGTCGAGAAGTCCGGTGCGTGGTTCTCCTGGAAGGGCGAGCGCATCGGCCAGGGTCGCGAGAACGCCAAGGAGTTCCTCAAGAACAACCCGGTCATCATGGCCGACATCGAGCGCGCGGTCCTCGAGAAGCACGGCATCGTGCGCCACGGCGAGCTCGGTCGCACCGACGGCAAAGAAGGCCGCGCGGACAAGCCAGACGCGAAGTCAGACTCGAAAGAAGACGCCAAACACGGCAAGGCCGAAGCCGCGAACGGCAAGAAGCGCGCGGCTGCCGAGGTGCCTTCGGTCTCCTGAACACGCAGCACCCGCAAGGAACAAAAAAGGAGCCCTCGACGGGCTCCTTTTTTGTGCGTGCTCCACGAGGAGCGACGGTTCGACGCTGCTACTCGCTCTTCATGTGGTTGCGCAGGCGGACGAGCAGCTCGCGGAGCGTGCTGCGCTCGGCCTCGTTGAACACGCTCGCGAAGAGCTTCTCCATGCCGAGCACGGGCACGCGCGCGCGGTCGAGCATCGCGTGACCCTCGGCGGTGAGCTCGAGCTCGACGAGGCCGCGGTGCACCGGGTGCTTGGTGCCGCGGACCCAGCCGCGCTTCTTCGCGTCGCTGACGCCCGAGCTGACGGTCTGGGGCGTGACATCCATGCGACGCGCGATCTCCGCGCCGGTGATCCCCGGCGCGAGCTCCAGCTGCCGCAGCAGCCCGAAGTGGGCGACCGTGATGCCGAGCGGGGCGAGGACTGAGAGGAGGCGCCTCTCGCAGGCGTGCTGCGCGCGCCATAGCAGGTAGCCCATGCGCTCCTCGCGGTCGTCGACCCGATCGGCCTGCTCCGACATGCTTTTATCAGTCACCTGTTATTACTAAGCCTGTTGACATGTGTCAGTCAACTGACACATCGTGGCCCAACAGGAGATCTTGATGAGCGATGCAGCATCCCCCGAAGGTCAGCCTTCGAGCCCGAGTCAGACGCCTTCAAGTAATCCGGATGCGCACGACGGCAAGGCCTCTCCCCGAGGCACGGCCTTGGGCGACCCGAAGGTCGGCAAGGACGGGCAGCCCGTCGCCGAGAAGCCGAAGCCGATGTCGACCAAGATGAAGGTCATCCTCGGTGGAGTCGCGCTCACGCTCGCCATCGGTGGCACCGCGTACTGGCTGTACTCGCGCCAGTTCGAGGACACGGACGATGCGCAGATCGACGGCAACATCAGCAACCTGTCGACG
>JBDTCO010000003.1:0-4731 GCA_039923495.1 Polyangia bacterium | reverse complement strand
GAACTCGTTCTTCCCGCGCCTCGACGAGATCTTCACCGCGGACTACGCTCGTACGCACGACCTTGGCGCGCCGCTCGCCTGGCAGCGCGCGACGTTCGCGCTCGGGCGGGGCGATTCCGCGCTGAGTCGCATCCTCGAGCACAACTTCCGCACCTACCTCCTGTCCGATCTGCTCGTGAAGGCCGATCGCTGCTCGATGGCCCACGCGCTCGAGCTGCGCGCGCCATTCCTCGACACGGCTCTCATCGCGTACGCGAGCCGGTTGCCCCCGTCGTACCTGCGCCGCGGCACGCACACGAAGCGCATCCTCAAGGACGCGTTCGCAAACGTGCTCCCCATCGAAATCCAGCGGCGCGGCAAGATGGGCTTCGGCGTGCCGCTCGGCGCGTGGTTCCGCGGTGACCTGAGGGCCTACGTCCACGACTACCTCGGCCCAGGCGCGAGCCTAGACGCATACCTCGATCGAGGTGCCGTCGATCGGCTGCTCGCCGAGCACTCACGGTCGATTGTCGATCATGGTCAGCGAATCTGGGCGCTTCTCACGCTCGAGATCTGGCTCCGGCAGGTCGGTTCGTGACGGCTCCCATCACCGTCTTGCGCGTCATCGACCGCCTCAACGTGGGCGGCCCCGCGCTCCACGCTGCCGTCACAGCCAAGGGCCTCGACCGCTCGCGCTTCCGCACCGTCCTCGTCATCGGCGCCGTCGAGCCTGGCGAGGCCGACATGGGCGACCTCCTGAAGGACGCGGACTGCGAGATCGTGACCATCCCGTCACTCGGGCGCGAGCTACGCCCAGGTCGCGACCTGGCGACGGCGCGCGCTCTCTACGACGTGGTGCGCCGGGTGAAGCCCGACGTCGTGCACACGCACAAGGCCAAGGCCGGCGCGCTGGGCCGCATCGTCGCGTCGCTGGCGCGCGTTCCGGTGCGCGTCCACACTTTCCACGGTCACGTGTTCCGCGGGTACTTCTCGCCGAACAAGACCCGCGTCTTCCTCAACATCGAGCGCGCGCTGGCTCGCATCTCGACCAAGCTCATCGCGCTGTCGAACGCGCTCGTCGACGAGCTGGCCGACGAGTTCCACATCGCCTCCCGCGACAAGTTCGAGGTCATCCCGCTCGGCTTGCCGCTCGAGCGCTTCGTCTCGCTCCCGCGACATCCCGGCTCGCTTCACGCGCAGCTCGGGCTGCCCCGATCGAAGCGGCTCGTCGGCATCGTGGGTCGCATGGTCCCCGTGAAGGACCACGCGACCTTCCTGCGCGCGGCCGCGCAGGTCGCGGCCGAACATGACGATGTGGACTTCGTCATCGTGGGCGGTGGCGAGCTCGAGGCGGAGGTCGACGCGCAGATCGCCGCGCTCGGGATCGGCGCGCGCGTGCACCGGCTCGGCTGGCGGCGCGATCTGGAATCGATCTATCCCGATCTCGATGTCGTCGGCCTGTCGTCTGTGAACGAGGGCACGCCGGTCACGCTCATCGAAGCGCTGGCTGCCGGTGCGAACGTCGCGTCGACGAGAGTCGGTGGCGTCGCCGACGTGCTCGAGCCCGGCGCGCTCGGAGAGCTTGCGGAGAAGAGCGACTCCGCGGGGCTGGCCGCCGCGATCGACACGGCTCTGGGCCGCCCTTGTGTGACCGCAGCACAGCGACGCGTCGTCGCCGATCGGCACGGGGAGGCGCGACTGTGCCGCGACCTCGAGGCGCTCTATCTGCGCCTCCTCGATTCAGCGCACTGAGCGCAAGGCCGCTTCCAGCTCACGCGTCATCGTGTGCGCCACGAACGGCTCCCGCGGTGCGAGATCGGTGAGTTCGTCGGGATCTCGGCGCAGGTCGGAACGCGCACCGCGTGCTCGAAGAGCGAGTAGCCATGAAAGCGCTGGCCGTGAAGCCCGAACTCTTCCTCGTGATCGGCGGTGACAATGACCACGAGTCGTCTCTGCCCGGTGACTCGGTGCCTGCGTCGTGCTATGTGAGTCGTAACTTCTCCACAGGGTGGTTTGTCGATGCGCTATCTCATCACCGGCGGTGCCGGGTTCGTAGGTTCTCACCTCGGCGAGGAGGTCCTCCGCGGTATCGTCGGCGGTCGTGAACTCAAGCGAGAGGTCGACGCGCAGATCCATTCGCTCGGCGCTCGGTGAGCGCGTGCATCGGATTGGCTGACGCCGCGACCTCGAAGCCATCTATCCCGATCTCGACGTCGTGGCGCTCTCTTCGGTCAATGAAGGGACGCCGATCACAGTCATCGAGGCGCTCAGCGCGGGCTCCAACGTCGCGTTGACGAACGTCGGCGGGTGACCGACGTCCTCGAGCACGGTCGGCGTGGTGAGCTGACTCGCACGGGCGATCTCTCCGACCTCGCGGAGGCCATCGAGCGCAGCCTCGCCCGACTCGAGCTGACTAGCACCGAGCGGCAATAGACCGCAGATCGCTACGGCGACGCGACTGTGCCGTGACCTCGAGGCACTTTACATGCGGCTGCTCGACGCAAAGACTCGACGCACGCCAGACCGCGGAACAGGTCACCCATCGGAGGACGAGTAGATGGCAGACGAAGTTCGACCTTGTCCTTCGTGCGGCGCGAGAAAATCGGGCGCGCCGTTGAATTTGCAAGGAAAACTAAATGTGGCCGGACAGCCGATGCAGCTGGTTCGATGCCTGGAGTGCGGCCTCCAGTTCCAGCCGGACGACTTCGACGACGACACGTTGGCTCGATGGTACGGGTACATGGGCAACGTGCCCCGCGTCTTCGAGATCTCGGCTCTTCTCGAGCGGCGCCTTCAGCATCAACTCGCTCCGCTCTCGGCCTTCCAGCAAACCGGACGACTGCTGGATATAGGTTGCGGCAGCGGCGCGCTGTTACGAGTCGCCGAGAAGTTTGGCTGGGAACCGTACGGGATCGACGTCTCTGCTTCCTGCGTCGCCGCGTTGAGGCCGTGGCTTGGTGAACGGCTGCACGAAGGCCCGCTCACAACAACCACACCATTCGAGCGCAGAACGTTCGATGTTGTGGTGCTCTCGGAGGTGGTAGAGCACCTGACCGATCCGGCAGCACTCCTGATGGAAGCTCGAAGCCTTCTGCGCAGCGGTGGCGCGCTGTGGGTGACGACTCCTAATCGCGATGGCTTATCCGGCCGGCTTCTCGGAGAGGATTGGCGTGTCGTCGGGGATGAGCATCTGAACTACTACACCGCTCGCACTCTCCGACTGCTCCTCGAGCGAACCGGCTATTCAATCCGATCAATTTGGACGAGCGGCTTTGACCCACAAACCGTCCGCGCGCTGCTGCGGAAGCGAGCGCGCCCAGCGCGCACCGCGATGCCCGCGACAACTGCCCTGCCGCAGGCGCCGTGGCCTCCGCCGTTCGGTCTGCTGCGCCACTCGCGTGGTGCTCGTGTGAAGGCACTCCTGGCGAGCAGCGCTTACGACATCATCAATACAGTCGCCCTCACTACCCGGCTCGGCGATGGTTTACGAGCCATCGCCATCGCTCGTTGACCCCGGTGACTTGGTGCGTGCGTTGTGTTATGTGAGGCCCAACTTCTCCACAAGGTGGTTTGTCGATGCGCTATCTCATCACCGGCGGTGCCGGGTTCGTAGGTTCTCACCTCGGCGAGGAGCTCCTTCGCCGTGGCCATGAAGTGCACGCGATCGACGATCTGTCGACGGGCAGCATCAAGAACATCGAGCACTTGAAGGCCAACAAGAAGTTCCAGTACACCATCGACACGTGCGCCAACGTGCGGCTCATGTCGGAGCTGGTCGACTGGTCCGAGAAGGTCTATCACCTGGCGGCTGCCGTCGGTGTGAAGCTCATCGTCGAGTCGCCGGTGCGCACCATCGAGACGAACATCCGCCTCACGGAGATCGTCCTCGAGGCGGCCAACAAGAAGAAGCGCCCCACGTTCGTCGCGTCGACGAGCGAGGTCTACGGCAAGTCCACGGTCTTCCCGTTCCACGAGGACGGCGACCTCGTCCTGGGCGCCACCAACAAGGGCCGCTGGTCGTACGCCTGCAGCAAGGCGATCGACGAGTTCCTCTCCATCGCCTACTGGAAGGAGAAGAAGCACCCGACGGTCGTCGCGCGTCTCTTCAACACCGTCGGTCCGCGCCAGACCGGCATGTACGGCATGGTCATCCCGAACTTCGTGCGCCAGGCGCTCGCGGGCGAGCCCATCACCGTGTTCGGCGACGGCACCCAGTCGCGCTGCTTCACGCATGTCAACGACGTGGTGCGCGCGTTCATCGGCCTCATGGACAAGGAATCGTCCTACGGCGAGGTCTACAACATCGGCAACCCCGTCGAGATCTCCATGACCGACCTGGCCAAGAAGATCAAAGACCGGACGAAGTCGAAGTCCGAGATCGTCTTCATTCCGTACGAGAAGGCCTACGAGGCAGGGTTCGAGGACATGGCGCGCCGCGTGCCGGACATCGGCAAGATCGGCAAGCACCTCGACTGGACGCCGACGATTGGTTTGGACCAAATCCTCACCGACGTCATCGAATACCAGCAGGAAGACGGATAGAAAGCCAGGGTCGTACCGGTGCAGGGAGTGGCCACAGAGACCGTCGGGTATGCGCTCAGCTTCGCGCTCGCCTTTGCGATCTCGACCGCGGCCACCTTCGCGGTCCGGGGCGTCACGCGCCGCCTCGGCCTCGTCGCCAAGCCACGCGCCGATCGCTGGCACAAGAAGCCCACGTCGCTGTTCGGCGGCGTGGCCATCTTCTTCGCCTTC
>JBDTCO010000002.1:0-11136 GCA_039923495.1 Polyangia bacterium | reverse complement strand
ACCGAGCTCGCGCATCGCGCGCCCGAGGAACTCCTCGCTCGTGCCCAGCGAGTAGACGTTCGCGGTGTCGAAGAAGTTGATGCCCGCCTCGAGCGCGCGCGCGTAGAACGGGCGGCTCGCCTTCTCGTCGAGCACCCAGTCGTGCGTCCCGGTCTTCGCGTCTCCGTACGTCATGCAGCCGAGACAGATCTGCGAGACCTTCGTGCCCGTATTCCCGAGGCGAACGTAGTTCATGGCGGCTCCTCCGCGTTGTTTACACCCGACGGGAGGAACATGCGCGCGCCAGGCTCTCGTGGATGGCCCGGCCGCCGGAACCGCAGTCCTTCGCCGTCGACAACGGGCTGCATCGCCTCGTGATCTTCGGGGTGCACGAGGGCGTGCGGCTGTACCCCGAGCATTTCGCCATCACGAAGCGACGATCACCGCGACGCTGCTCGCTACGTGGACGTGAGCCAGCCGTAGTTCGGCTTGCGCTCGAACGCGTGCGTCGCGGCGATCGTGCGCACGGTGCCCGACTTCGAGCGCATGACGATCGACTGCGTCGTCGCCCCGCCGGAGAAGACGTGCACGCCCTGGAGGCCCGGGCTGTCGGTGACGCCGGTCGCGGCGAACAGCACGTCGCCGGACGCGAGGTCTTCGGTCTTGTAGATGCGCTCGTGATCCGAGACGCCCATCTTCTCGGCGCGGCGACGCTCGTCGTCATTGCGGTACTTGAGGCGGCCCTGCATCTCGCCGCCGGTGCAGCGAAGCGCGGCGGCAGCGAGCACGCCCTCGGGTGCGCCGCCGATGCCGAAGAGGATGTCGACACCCGGGTTGCACGTGGCGATCGCGCCGGAGACATCACCATCGGTGATGAGGCGGATGCGCGCGCCGGCCTTGCGGACCTCGGCGATGAGCTGCTCGTGACGCGGGCGCTCGAGGATGATCGCGGTGAGCTCATCCACCTTGCAGCGCTTGGCCTCGGCGAGCGCGGAGAGGTTCCACGTCGGGCTCTTTGTGATGTCGATCGCACCGCGGCCCTGCGGACCGACGGCGAGCTTCTCCATGTACGTGTCGGGCGCGTTGAGGAACTTGCCATCATCGGCGAACGCCATGACCGCGATCGCGCCGGGCGAGCCGGTCGCGCACAGGTTCGTGCCCTCGAGCGGATCGACGGCGATGTCGACGCGCGAGTCGTTGCCCGCCTCGCTCCAGCCAGCGCCGACCTGCTCGCCGATGAAGAGCATCGGGGCCTCGTCGCGTTCGCCCTCGCCGATGACGATCGTCCCGCGGATGCTGAGCAGGTCGAAGGCGCGGCGCATCGCATCGACGGCGGCCTTGTCGGCGCCCATCGCGTCGCCGAGACCCATGAAGCGTGCGCAGGAGAGCGCGGCGGCCTCCGTGACGCGCACCATATCGAGCCCGAGGTTTCGGTCATCCATGTTTGTTCGTTCCTCTCTGGTCCTCGACGTCTGCCAGGCCGAGCAGCTTCAGCATGTGCTCGCTGAGCCGCCGGACGCGGCCCGAAAGATCCGTCGATGCGTGGCGGGTCCAGCCCTCGGCGAGGAGCTGGCGGTCGTGCTTGCGATAGATCGCGTACGAGAAGGTGAGGCTCGCGGCGGTGACCGCGCTCGGGCCGGCCTCGACTGCGAGGAGATCGTCGTAGCGTGCGGGCGCGCGATAGCGGACGTGCGCCTCGACGACGGGGAGCATGAGGCCGTCCTTCTCAAGGTCGCGGTACGCCTGGCCGCGCGCACGGATCCACTCGGCGCGGCCCACCTCGAAGAAGCGCAGGTAGTGCACGTTGTTCACGACGCCCATCTGGTCCGTGTCGACGTACAGCACACGCACCTCGGCCACCTCCACGAGCGGCGTGAGCGGTGCGGCAGTCGGGATGCGCGACATCGGGGGGACGCCCGTATACCCACCGCCGCGGGCACGAGTCAAACGAAGCGCGGTTCACGAGGCCGTCACCGTCGCCAGGCGGACCGCGTGCTAAAGACAGCAGCCGGAGCTGGGGACTGGAGTCTCCAGCTCCGCTCGTGAAGCAATGATCTCGAACGGTTGACCTGATGTGGACCCGGCACGCCGGCTGCAAAACCACCAGGCAGCACATGTGTCGCCTCCTGATCCTCTCGCTCCTCATGTCCTCGCTTGCCGCCGCCGAGCCGCTGGTCGAGGGGCACTCCGCGCAGATGCTGACCAATGGCCGCGACTCTTTCGTGGCGAAGAACCGCGCGATCCGCGATGCCGACGTCGTGATGCTCAAGACCTACGCCTTCATCGACGACGAGAGCGGCCGCGACATGGTGCGGTCGCTCGTCACCGCCGCCCAGGCAGGCAAGAAGGTCGTCGTCGAGTTCGATGTGAAGGGCACCGGCCACAACCCGTTCCAGCTTTTCGGCAACGCGATCGGCATCGGCAGCTCGATCCCGGCGCACCTGCGCCCGCTCGTCGAGGCCGGCGTCACCGTCATCCCCACTAACCGTCTTAAAGATCGGCTCGATGTTTCTCGGCCGCGATCACGACAAGCTGCTCGTCACGTGGGAGGAAGGCCAGCCCGCGCGCGTCATCATGGGCGGCATGAACATCGGTAACTCGTACGCGTGGAGCGGTCGCTGGCAGGCGCAGAAGCGCACGGTCGCGTTGCCCTCTACGAGCGGCTCATCGACGAGACGCCGGTCGGCGAGAGGATCACGATGGCGAACGCGCACAACCACGACAGCCTGAGCTCCAACTACAACTCGGAGGCCGTCGCGGTCGTGCGCAACCCGCGCGTCGCTCAGCAGTTCACCGGCCTCATGAACCGCATGGGCCGCGAGGGCAAGACGCGCTCGCTCGATCAGGTGACGCTGCGCCGCGACTCGGTCACGACGAAGGTGAAGGGGTTCATCCTCAACCGCGTCGTCGGTCGTATGCTGTAACGATCAGTCGTCCGAGCGACGCAGCAGCGTACCGCAGCCGCCGCAGCGCACCCCGCGCCCCGGCGAGCCGCAGCCGGGGCAACGCACGGGATCGGGCTCATCGACGCGGAGCTTCCGCTTCGGGACGACGGGGGCTCGCGTTGCGACAACCGGCACCGGAGGTGGTGCGCTCGCAGCGACGGCAGGATGCCCCTCCGGATCCTGCGTGCCGGGCTCGAGCGGCTCGCCGCACTCCATGCAGATCTCGGACACGGGATCGGAGGGCTCGTGGCAGGCGGGGCAGGCGATCATCGCGACTCAGTATGCTACTAACGCGAGGATCTTTCCCCCGGAGGAGCAGTCATGCGCCGCACGCTGTACGCACCCCTCGTCTCGCTCCTCCTTCTCGGAGTCGCGAGCAGCAGCGACGCGGCCAGGCCCGTGCCCGGCACGAAGGCCATCCTCCCCTTCGAGCGATTCACGCTGCCGAACGGGCTCGAGGTGCTCGTCCACGAGGACCACACGACACCGATCGTCGCCATCGACGTCTCCTATCACGTCGGTAGCAAGGACGAGGCGCCGGGCAAGACCGGCTACGCGCACCTCTTCGAGCACCTCATGTTCAAGGGGTCGCGCAACGTCGCCGACGGGCAGCACTTCCAGTCGATCATCGAGGCAGGCGGCACGTGCAACGCGACGACGAACCGCGATCGCACGCACTACTTCGAGACCGTCCCGTCGAGCTATCTCTCGCGTGTGCTGTTCCTCGAGGCCGATCGTATGGCCCACCTGCTCGATGGGCTCACGCAGCGCTCGCTCGCAAACCAGCGCGACGTCGTCCGCAACGAGCGTCGCCAGAACTACGAGAACCGTCCCTACGGCGTGGCGGTGCGTGCGCTCGCGGAGGCGCTCTACCCCACAGGCCATCCGTATCACTGGCTGACGATCGGCGATCACGCGGACCTCGAGCGCGCGTCGCTGGCCGACATCCAGGCGTTCTTCCGTCGTTACTACCGGCCGGGCAACGCGACGCTCGCGATCGCAGGTGACGTCGATCTGGCGACGGCGAAGAAGCTCGCCACCGAGCACTTCGGCGGCATCCCGAGCGATCCGGAGCACCCCGACCGGACCTCGAGCACGCGGACCGAGCGGCCCGCACCGCTGCCGATCGTCACGCTCGCCGCCGACAAGGACCTCGACCTCGACGATGCCGTCTCGCTCGAGCGGCTCACGCTCGCCTGGCCGAGCCCCGCCGCGATGCAGCCCGGCGACGCGGAGCTCGACCTGCTCTCGTACCTGCTCGGCCCGAGCTCGGGTCGGCTACACAGGAAGCTCGTGCACGAGCTGCAGATCGCGCAGAGCGTCTCCGTGGGGCAGCAGTCGAGCCTGCTCGCGAGCCACTTCGAGGTGACGGTGATGCTGAAGCCAGGTCACACCTCGGCCGAGGTGCAGAAGGTCGTCGATGACGAGCTCGACAACATCCGCAGCGGCAAGCTGCCCATCACGAAGGACGAGCTCGCGAGCGCGCTGACGCAGGTGCAGGCCGGCACGTTCTTCGATCTCATGTCGCTCATCCAGCGCTGCGGCCGCTTGCTCCAGTACGACTACGTCGCGAAGGATCCGGGCTTCCTCGAGCGCGATCTCGCCCGCTACCGCGCGGTCACGCCCGACTCCGTCCGAGCGTCGCTGCGTGCGCTCGGGACGTCGCGCGTGCGGATGATCGTGCACCCACGGAAGCCCGCGCACGCGGAGGTGTCCCGATGAAGCGCGTCCTGCCGTTCGTCCTCCTCGTCGGAGCGTGCGCGCACCAGGCGGCACCGCAGCCCGTCGTCGTGCCTCCCTCACCCGCGCAGCCCGCCGTGGCGCACCCGGATCCTGCGGCACCGCCCGTCGTCATCGAGGCGCCTCGCGTGCCACGCGATCACGACATCCCGGCCGAGGACACGCCGCGTCCGTTCGTGCTGCCAAAGCCCGAGCGCGCACGTCTCGCGTGCGGCGCCGAGCTGCTCGTCGTGCATCGTCCGCGGCTGCCCGTCGCGACGATCCTCGCGGTGTGGCCCGTCGGTGCTACCGCAGATCCCGCCGGTCGAACGGGCCTCGCAGCCTTCGCCGCCGATCTACTCACCGACGGCGCGGGCAAGCGCACGTCACTCGAGGTCGCGACGGAGGCCGATCGCCTCGGCGTGCGCCTCACCAGCGAGGCCTCCTGGGATTCGACCGACGTCGCGCTCACCACGCTGACCGAGAAACTCGGTCCCTCGCTGGCGCTCTTCGCGGACGTGCTGCTGCGCCCGCGCTTCGACGCGGACGAGATCGAGCGCGTCCGCAACGAGGCGCGCACGCGGCTCCTGCAGCTCCACGATCAGGCGTCGACGCAGGCCGCGCTCGTCGGGGCGCGCGCCGTCTACGGCAAGGATCACCGCTATGGCCAGCTCGCGCAGGGGAGCGCCGCGGGCCTCGCCGCGATCACGCGCGACGATCTCACCACGTGGCATCGCGATCGCCTGCCGCTGTCTGCCGCGACGATCATCGCGGTCGGAGACGTGGACCTGAAGAGCCTGCGCGTGCGCCTCGATCGCGTGCTCGGTCGGAACATGGGCAAGCCGAAAGGCGCGGCGGCCTCGACCCCGGTCGCCTCGCCGAAGCTCATGCGCCAGGTCGTGCTCGTCGATCGTCCCGGGGCCGCGCAGACCGAGGTGCGCGCGTTCGAGCCCGGCCCCCCGCACAGCTCGCCCGAGTACTTCGCGCTCAGCGTGCTCAACACGATCTTCGGCGGGAACTTCTCGAGCCGCCTCAACGGCAAGCTGCGCGAAGAGAAGGGCTACACGTACGGCGCGCGCTCCGAGTTCGCGTTCCGTCGTGACGGCGGCCCGTTCTCGGCCGGCGCTCCGGTGAAGACCGCGGTCACGCGCGCGGCGCTCGTCGACTTCCTCGCCGAGCTCGACCGCCTGCGTGGTGGCGACGTGAACGACACCGAGCTCACGCTCGCGAAGCAGACGATGCAGCGCTCGCTCGCTCGTCAGTTCGAGACGCCGCCGCAGATCGCCTCGTCGCTCGCGGCGATCGAGGTCTTCGGTCTGCCGGACGACTACTTCACCACCTACGCCGCGAAGATCGGCGCGGTCACCGCCGCCGACATCGCCCGCGCCGCCGCCGCGCTGCACCCGTCCGACATGGCGCTGGTCTTCGTCGGTGACGAGAAGCTCATCGGCCCCGACATCAAGGCCGTGCTCGGCCGGTACACGCGCGTCACGCCGTAGGTCTGCGCCGATCAGAAGCTCGGCACGAGCCTGAGCACCCGATCGAGGTGCTCCTCGGTCTCCTTGATCGGATCCGCCATCGCGGTGCGCAGGCGTGCTCGCGCGTCGTGCATGCGCCACGCGACCGTGCCGCTCGGGCAACCGAGGACCACGCCAGCCTCGTCGTGTGAGAGCCCCTGGAGCGCGACCAGGACGACCGTCGAGCGCAGCGTGGGTGACAGTGCGTCGAGCGCGGCGACGAGGCGTGTGTAGCTCTGGCTCAGCTCGGCCGCGCGGCGCGGATCTCCGTAGGCGTCGACGGCGATGGCGGCCTGCACGCGCGGATCGTCGAGCCCGACCGACTCGCGGCGCTTGCCGTCACGACGTCCGTTGAGCGCGCGGTTCACGGCGATGCGATAGATCCACGTGAAGAACTGGCTACGTCCCTCGAAGGTGCCGATGCGGTGGTACGCGCGCAGGAACGCCTCCTGCGCGATGTCGTCGGCCTCGGCGCGCGAGCCGGTGAGATGCAGGCCGAGCGCGTAGATGCGGGGGCGGAAGCGCTCGACGAGCCGCCCGAAGGCGTTGCTGTCGCCACCGCGCGCTCGCTCCACGAGCACATCGACCTCGGCGAGCGTGTTTTCGGAAGGGTCCCGGCGCGGTGCCATCGGCTCTTTGACTCCCGAGCGCACGACCGCTTGGGTCGGGCGCTCCGTTGAAGGATGCCTGTGGATACGCGCGACGCACGGTTCCGATCTGACCTACACGACCCTACAAATTTTACGTCGAACGAGCGCGAGCTGATCCGTTGCTACGATCATGACGAGCCCCTTCCTCGCGCACGCCAACGCTCGCCGACATGCAGCAGTCACGTCCCCGCTGCGGAGTGATGCTAGTCGCCCGTGAGCCGCCGAAGCGTGACGCGGGCCATCGCCTGCTCGTAGCTCGAGCGCGTGAGGTTGAGGCGCGCGGTCGTGAGCTCGGACTGCGAGCTCAGTAGATCCGTCGTGGTGGCGGTGCCGGCCTCGACGGAGCGCGCGGTCACGCGAAAGGCCTCGTTGGCGCTGTCGATGGCCTCCTTCGAGGCGACGACGGCGGCCGATGCGGCCTCGAGGTTCGAGAACGCGTTCTTCACCTCGAGCACGACCTGGCGCTTCTGATCCTCGAGGGAGAACGCGGCGGCGTTGGCCTGGTGGTGCGAGGCCCGCTGCGCGAAGAAGCCCGAGCCCCACTCCCAGAACGCCCACTGTGCCTTGATGCCGACGTAGTACGAGTTCTTGGGCGCGAAGATCTGACCGTCGACGCGGACGTACGCGGCCTCGAGATCCGCGTCGGGCAGCATCGCGAAGACGCGCGAGCGACGCGCGGCGACGGCGGACTCGTAGG
This sequence comes from Polyangia bacterium, assembly GCA_039923495.1. Taxonomy (GTDB): domain Bacteria; phylum Myxococcota_A; class Polyangia; order Palsa-1104; family Palsa-1104; genus JBDTCO01. The sequence continues at coordinate 3,629 of JBDTCO010000002.1, read as the reverse complement.
TGAGCTTGGCTTGCTTCACCTCGGGGCGACGGTTGATAGCATCCTGCGCGGCCGCAGCGCGCTCGGGCATCGGCTGCGTGGCCTCGACGAGCAGCTGGCTCGGCTCCTCGAGCGTCACGGTCTCATCGTTCGGATCGTAGCCGATGGCGTCGAGCAGCGTGGCGCGCGCGACCTCGGCCTGTGCGTGTGCCTTGACCCTCTGCTGACGCGCGTTGGCGAGCGCGACCTGCACGCGGAGACGATCCGCGATGGTGATGACGCCGACCTTCTCGCGCGAGGTCGCGACACGGACCTGCTCGGTGAGCTCCGTCTCGGACGCCTTCGCGACGTCCTCGGACGCGACGGACTCGAAGTAGCGCAGGAAGCCGTTGCGGATGTTCTCGACGAGCTTCGCGTCATTGGCGTTCACGCCCTCGGCTGCCGACTTCGCGCTGCGCTTCTGCGCGAGGTAGTCGTGGCTCAGGCGCAAGAGGCCGAGGAGCGGCTGGTTGCCGGAGACGACGAAGCTGTTCGTCGTCTGGTTGCGCACGACGAGCGGAGGCTGGCCACCCGCGGGTGTGGCGCCGATCGACGAGAGGCAGCCGGCCTGTGACGGGCTGAAGCTCACCGCAAAGGGGCAGTTGTAGTACTGGAACTCATCGCTGACGTGCAGCGAGAAGAGCATGCGCGCGCCGACGCTGAGCGCGGTGTCACCGGCGCCCTTTGCCTGCTCGCGTGCACCACGCTCGCGGATGTTGCCGTGATCGCCGAGGGCCTGCTTGATGGCATCGTCGACGGTGAGCGCGGACGCGATGCTCGGAGAGAAGACGAGCGCTGCCAGGAGGGACAGAACCGTAGTGCGCATTGGAATTGCCTTTCGTTCGGAGCGGGGCTCAGTGCCCCATCTTGGCCGGCCCGGTGGGCCGCCTCGTGAGGAAGGCGAGTGGGACCACCAGCGCGCAGAGGATGGCGAGCAGCTTCACGACGTCCACGTACGCGAGCGTCTGCGCCTGGACGCCGAGCGTCCGGGCCATCACACCGAGCGCACGATGCGACGCGTCGTAGGCGCTGGCCCCGTGCGCGACGAAGTTGCGTGCGATGCCGGCGAGCTGCGCGCGGAACGCCGGGTTGTAGTTGTTCGTGTGGGTCACGAGGTTGGCCTGGTGTACCTGGCCCCGTCTCGCGAGCATCGTGGTCACCATCGCAATGCCGATGTCGGCTCCCATGTTGCGCGACAGGTTCACGATGCCCGAGACCGCGTTCGTCTTCTCCGGTGGGATCCCGACGTAGACGATCGTGTTGATGGGCACGAACAGGAACGCGATCCCGACCGCCTGGTAGCACCTCAAGCTGACCGCGGTGCGAAAGTCCATGCCGCCGTACAAATGGCTCGCCATGTAGAGGAGCGCGACGGCGGACGCGAAGAAGCCGAACGCCGCCATCTTTCGAGGGTCGACCACGCCGACCATCTTGCCGACGAACGGCATCAGCAAGATGATCACGAAGCCGCCGGGCGACAGCGCCATGCCCGACTGCTCGGCGCTGTAGCCCATGATGATCTGCATGAACTGCGGCAGGAGCACCGTGGTGGCGAAGAGCACGATGCCGAGGACGAGCATCATGATGTTCGAGACCGCGAAGTTGCGGTTCTTGAAGAGGCGCACGTCGACGATCGGGCTCTCGTGGTACCACTCCCACAGCACGAACGTGAAGAGCGCGACGACGGCGACGATGGCGCACGAGATGACGAACGGCGAGTGGAACCAGTCTTCCTCCTGGCCCTTGTCGAGCACCATCTCGAGCGCGCCGAGGCCGACCGCGATGAGCGACAGCCCGATGTAGTCGATGCGCGAGCCGTCGTTACGAGCGCGCGCGTGCGGCGGATCGGTGACGAAGCGGTTCGACAGAAACAAGGACAGGATGCCGACGGGGATGTTGATGAAGAACACCCAGCGCCACGAGTAGTGATCGGTGATGTAGCCGCCGAGCGTGGGGCCGATGGCGGGCGCGAGGACAATCGCCATGCCGTACATCGCGAACGCCATGCCGCGCTTCTCGGGCGGGAACGTGTCGGCGAGGATCGACTGCTCGCTGGGGCCCAGGCCGCCGCCGCCGACGCCCTGCAGGACGCGGAAGAACACGAGCCAGCCGAGGGACGGCGCGAGGCCGCAGAGCGCCGAGCTGATGGTGAACAGCGCGACGCAGATCATGTAGAAGCGCTTACGACCGATGCGATTGGCGATCCATCCGCTGATCGGAAGGACGATGGCGTTGGCGACGAGGTACGACGTGAGCACCCACGTGCTCTCGTCGATCGAAGCCGACATGCTGCCGGCGATGTGTGGGAGCGAGACGTTCGCGATGCTGGTGTCGAGGACCTCCATGAACGTCGCCAGCGTGACGACCATGGCGATGACCCACGGGTTGTAGCCTGCGGTCCAGCCGGTCCGAAAATAGTCGGGGACCTTTTTCGACGGTGTTGCCGTTGCTGTCGCTACGCTCACCGGACGGTGACCTTCGGCTCCACCGACATCCCGGGACGGAGGCGATCCATCCCCTGCTGGTTCGGATCGAGCTTGATGCGCACGGGCAGGCGCTGGACGACCTTCACGTAGTTGCCGGTCGCGTTCTCGGGCGGGAGCACGGAGAAGCGCGAGCCCGTCGCACCGGCGATGCTCTCGACGCTGCCGTTCAGCTCGAGCCCAAGCGAGTCGACGTGGACCTCGGCCTTGTCTCCGACCTTGATGCGACGCAGCTGCGTCTCGCGGAAGTTCGCGGTGACCCACAACGAGTCGACCTGCGAGATGGCGAGCAGTTGCTGGCCCGGCGCCACCCGGTCACCGATGTTGACCGACTTTCTGCCCACGATGCCGTTGATCGGCGCCATGATCTTCGTGTAGCCGACGTTGTTCTCCGCTTCCTTCAGCTGCGCCTGCGCGAGATCGAGCGCGCCCTGACGGAAGATGACGGACGCCTTGCGCGTCTCGACCTGGCGCGGACCGTTCGCCTGCACCTCGGCACTCTTGCTGCGCGCTGCACCGAGCCTGGCTTCGGACTGCGTGACGCGATCCTTCGCCGACGCGAGCGCCTGCTTGAGCGCCATCACGTTCGCGGTCGAGGCGCTCGCCTGCGCGATGCGCGAGTCGTACTCGGACTGCGCGATGGCCTTGTCCGCGATGAGCGCGTCCGCGCGCTGACGCGTGAGCTGCGCGTTCTTGTCGTTGGCCTGTGCCTGTTCGAGCTGCGCCTGGATCTGCAGCACGTCGTTCTTCGCGCCGGAGATGCCGGCCGCGGCGGTCATGACGTCGGCGCTCGCGCTCGAGATGCTCGCCTTGTTGGCGCTCTGTGCGATGGAGACGGACGGGTCCTCCGCCTGCAGCTGCGCCTGCGCCTGCGCGACCGAGGCCTTGGCCTGCAGGAGCGCCACCTCGAGGTCGGTGGGGTCGAGCTCGACGAGCACCTCCCCCACCTTCACGGGCGCGTTCTCCTCGACGTGGACCGCCTTCACGGTGCCGGACACGCGCGTCGACAGGTTGCTGATGTTGCCGTCGATCTGCGCATCGTCCGTGTCCTCGAACTGGCGCGAGTACAGCCAGTACGCGGTGCCACCGATGGCGAGCGTGAGCGCGACTCCACCGAGGATGACCTTC
>JBDTCO010000001.1:0-15587 GCA_039923495.1 Polyangia bacterium | reverse complement strand
AATCAAGCAAGGCTCATCCTCCCGTTCGTTCCGGTGTGCGGACAGGTGCGAAGGCACGCTCGATGGTGGTGGCGTCATCGGCGAGCAGCGTGCGGACGTCGAGCAACAGGTCGCCGTGCGCGAGGCGCCCGAGCACGGGCGGGCGGGCTCGGCGCAGGTGCTCGTCGAGCGCCGCCTCGCTGACACCGGGCAGCGACGCGCTCACGGCCCACGACCACGGCTCGACGGTGGGCATCGAGCCACCGCCGACGGCAGAGCGCACGCGGCACGCCGTGAAGTGGCCTTCGGGCCGGACCATGAGGAGCCGCGCCGACAGCGCGCGCGCACGACTCTCGAGCGTGGGCTCGGGCACGGACAGCATCGCCACCGTCGGGATCTCGTGCGAGCGACCGTCGCGGTGCAGCGCCAGCGTGGCCTCGAGCGCGGCGATGGTGAGCTTGTCGGGCCTGAGCGCGCGCAGGAGCGGGTGGCGTGAGAGCGACGCGATGAGCTCGCGACGGCCCACGAGGATCCCGGCCTGCGGCCCGCCGAGCAGCTTGTCGCCCGAGAACGCGACGAGGTCTGCACCCGCCGCGATCAGCGACGGCACCGTGGGCTCCGGATCACCGGGCAGGCCCGCGATGGCCGAGAGCGAGCCGGAGCCGAGATCGACGAACAGCGGCACGCCGAGGCGCTTCGCGAGCGGCGCGAGCGCGGCGACGCTGGCCTCCTCGGTGAAGCCGACGATCGCGAAGTTGGACCGGTGGACCTTCATGAGCAGCCGCGCGGAGGCAAGCTCGTAGTCGGAGACGCGCGTGCGGTTCGTGGTGCCGACCTCGACGAGCCGCGCACCGGAGGCCGCCATCACCTCGGGCACGCGGAAGCCCCCGCCGATCTCGACGAGCTCGCCGCGCGAGACGACGACATCACCACCCTTGGCGAGCCCCGTCAGCGCGAGCAGCACCGCCGCGGCGCAGTTGTTGACGACGAGCGCGTCCTCCGCAAAGGTGAGCGCGCGCAACGAGTCGACGACGTGATCGTGTCGCGAGCCACGCTTCTTGTCGTCGAGCGTGAGCTCGAGGTTGGAGTAGCCGCGCGCGACGTCGGCCACGCGCTCGACGGCAGACTCGGCGAGCGGCGCGCGCCCGAGGTTGGTGTGCAGCACCACGCCCGTCGCGTTCACCACGCGCCGGAGCGACGGGGCGAGCCGCGAATCGACGGCCGCACGGAGCACGAGGGCATCGAGCGGGCTCGGATCGCGTGCGGTCCGGCGGGCGTCGATCTCGGCACGAACGGCGTCGACGACGGCCCAGCGCGGCGCGGCGGCGAGCAGCGACCGCCCGAGCTCACTCTCGAGCACGTCGCCGACCTTCGGCAGGTCGCGCAGCACGAATGCATCTGCAGGCATGTACTACATTAGTATACGCGCGTTCTCCGGGTCGGCCATCGACCCCACGCACCCATGAATCTCCAGTCCCTCCCCGCACTCCTCGCGTCGATCGTCACGTTCGCCATCGGGGCGGCCGTGGCGCTGCGCGATGCACAGCGTGCGAGAAGGCTGTTCTCCGTGTTCTCGCTCGCGGTCGCCTCATGGCTGCTCGCGACGTTCGTGCACTCGACGATGGGCTGGGAGGCCGCGCACGTCGTCGCGCTCTCGTTCGCGCTGCCGATCCCGATCCTCGCGTATCGCTTCTTCGCCGTGTTCGTCACGCAGATCGCCGGCGAGATGGACGCACCGCAGCGCCTGCTCGTCACGCCGCGCTGGATGCTCCCGGTCGCTGGCGCCTTGCTCGTGGTGCTGCTGTACACGGCGCTGTTCACCCCGGGCCAGTTCCACCACACGTCGCTGTTCAGCATGGCGTACGCCGTCTACGTGTACGGCGGCCTCTTCGCCTCCGCCCTGCTCGCGCGCAACGCGTACCGCCGCACGCTCGGTCGCACCGAGAAGGCCCGTCTGAGCTACCTCTACGTCGGCGCCCTCATCTCCATCGCGCTGTCCGCGTACGACAGCGCGGCCCCGCTCGTGTCGTCGCACGTCCACCTGCCCACGACGGGCTACGTGTTCACGGTCACGTACATGTACTTCCTGTCGCAGGCGCTGTTCCGCTATCGCCTGCTCGATCTCAACGAGCTCCTCGGCCGCATGTCCGTGCTGGCGGCGTTCGTGTTCCTGCTGTCGACGATCTACGGTCTCCTCGTCGCGTGGGTGCCGTCGAACCAGAGCGGGCTCTTCTTCTTCAACTCGATCGTCGCCTCGCTCGTCATCTTCATCCTCTTCGAGCCGCTGCGAGGCGTCATCGAGGGACAGATCCAGGGCTGGCTGTTTCGCGAGCGCTGGGCGCTCAAGGCCGAGATCGATCGCGCGCGCACCGAGCTGGTCAACACCATCGATCTACCCGACGCGGTCGCCGTGACGATGCGCCACCTCGAGGAGTCGCACCGGGTGACGCACGCGTCGGTGTACCTGCTCGACCGCGACACCGCCGGCTACGACCTCTACGGCGCCGTCGGACCGCGCCCCGTCGAGCGCCTCGATGCCGCCGCGCGCCGCCTGTTCTTCGAGCGCCTGCAGACCCGCACGGGCGCATACGCCGCGTTCGCGCCCATCTCCATCGAGCAGCTCGAGCGCGAGGTCGAGACCCTGAGCGTCGGCGGCAAGTCCGACACCGAGGCGCTCGACGCGATCGCGCGCACGCTCGACGAGATGAAGGCCGCCCTGTGCCTGCCGCTCGTCGTCACGGAAGATCAGCACGTGCAGATCGTCGGGCTGCTCTGCCTGCGCGACGAGCGGCTGCGCGACGCGTTCGCCTCCGAGGAGATCGAGCTGCTGCGCGGCCTGGCGGGACAGCTCGCCATCTCCGTCAAGAACTCCAACCTCTACGATCGGATGAAGGAGCGCGATCGCCTGGCCGCGCTCGGCGAGATGGCCGCGGGTCTCGCGCACGAGATCCGCAACCCGCTCGGTGCCATCAAGGGCGCGGCGCAGCTGCTCTTGCCGGCGAGCGGCGTGCCCGAGGGCGAGGGCGAGTTCCTCACGATCATCGTCGAGGAGACCAACCGCCTGAACCGCGTCGTGTCGCAGTTCCTCGACTACGCGCGGCCGTATCGCGGCGCGCTCGACATCCTCGACGTGAACGACGTGATCCGACGCACGATCCAGCTGCTGCCGCCGAGCGCCGCGGACGCGCCGACCATCGACGTCGCGCTCGAGCTCGCCGACGCGCTGCCGGTCGCCCGCGGAGACGCCGAGCAGCTGCGTCAGGTGTTCCTCAACCTCGGCCTCAACGCGCTGCAGTCGATGCCGGAGGGTGGTCGCCTGTCGATCGCGACGCTGCAGCGGCCGCCGCGTGGCGGCTCACCCGCGCTGCTCGAGGTCCGCTTCCGCGACACCGGCAAGGGCATCCCGACGGCCGTGCTGAAGAGCCTCTTCATCCCGTTCTTTACGACGCGCGAGGGCGGCACGGGCCTCGGGCTGCCGATCAGCCAGCGCATCGTCGAGAACCACGGCGGTCGCATCGAGGTGCGAAGCCGCGAAGGAAACGGCTCCACCTTCAGCGTCCTCTTGCCGATCCACAGCGCCACCTGACGGCTTGACGGCTTGACGGAACGTGCCCGACCAAGGAATTTGAACGCCGTGAGCGCGGAGACCGACAAGTCACATTCGAAGTTTGCGGCGGTAGTCGAGCAGGTCGCGGGTGTCGAGTCCGGAGCAGCCGTGCCGATGACGGCCACCACGACCGACTCGCTCACGGAGCGACGCCGCATCCTCCTCGAGTACCGCGAGAAGGTCGCGCAGACCCTCGCGGTGGCCGAGGAGCGCATCGCGAAGCTCGTCGAGGCGCAGTCCAAGATCGACGCCGAGCTCGCGCAGCTCGATCAGCGCAGGGCCGAGCAGGTGCAGGCCGAGCTCGTCGAGGCGCGTCGCAAGCAGGTCGAGGAGATCAAGAAGCAGTACGTGGCGCCAGCGCCTGCTGCGCCCGCCGTCGCCCCTGCGAAGGGAGCAGCGCCGAAGACGTCGGCCGCCGTCGGCCGCGCGCCACGCTTCGACATCCACGCGGCCGTCCGCTTCGGCAAGAGCCCCGATCATGTGGTCATGCGCGCGCGCAACATCTCCATGACCGGCGCGCTGCTCGCGAGCGAACCCGACATGATCGCCCGGTTCGGGGTCGCCACCGAGCACGACGCGAAGGTCTTCCTCAGCGCGGAGCCCAAGAACGGCATCGAGCTGCGTGGAAAGATCGTTCGTCACGAGGCGAACTCGATCGTCATCGACTGGTCGGACGACGTCGAGGCCACGTTCCGCGTCGCGCTCCTCATCTCCACGCTCGCGCCGGAGACGCAGGCTTGACGGCGAGGATCATCCTCGCCGACGACGAGCTGAACCTCCGCCGTGTGCTCGCGGCGATCCTCACGCGCCAAGGGTACCGCGTGCTCGAAGCGAAGGATGGCCTCGAGGCGCTCGCGCTCGTCGGTCCCGAGGTGGTGGCGCTCATCACCGACCTCAAGATGCCGCGCATGGATGGGATGGCGCTGCTGCGTCGCATGAGCGTGGAGCACGCCGAGATCCCCGTCATCATGATCACCGCGCACGGCTCGGTGGACTCCGCCGTCGAGGCCGTGAAGCTCGGCGCGTTCGACTACATCGAGAAGCCGTTCGAGCAGAGCCAGATCCGCGAGGTCGTCGACAAGGCGGTCCGCACGCACGCACGCTCTGCGGAGAACGCGCGGCCGAGCGCACCGCCGGAGGACCTCGGCCGCTTCGGGCTCGTCGGCCGCTCCGCGTCGCTCGAGCAGGTGTATGCCGTCATCGAGAAGGTCGCGGACACGCCCTCGACCGTGCTCATCACCGGCGAGTCGGGCACCGGCAAGGAGCTCGTCGCGCGCGCGCTGCACGCACACTCTTCGCGTCGCGATGCGCCGTTCATCCGCATCAACTGCGCAGCGATCCCGAAGACGCTCATCGAGTCCGAGCTGTTCGGCTACGACAAGGGCGCGTTCACCGGTGCGTCCACCAACAAGCCGGGCCGCTTCGAGCTCGCCGACACGGGCACGCTGTTTCTCGACGAGATCGGCGAGATCCCCGTCGAGATGCAAGTGAAGCTGCTGCGCGTCTTGCAGGAGTCGGAGTTCGAGCGCATCGGCGGCATCAAGACGCTGAAGGTCGACGTTCGCCTCGTCGCTGCCACCAACCGCGATCTGCACAAGGAGGTCGCCAGCGGCAACTTCCGCGAGGATCTCTTCTATCGCCTCAACGTCGTCCCGCTGCACCTGCCGCCGCTGCGCGATCGCAAGGAGGATATCCCCGTCCTCGTGTCGCACTTCGTGACGCGCTTCAACGAGCGCCTCAAGAAGCACGTGTCGTCGGTCGCGCCGCAGGCGCTCGAGCGGCTCGTGCGGCACGGGTGGCCGGGGAACATCCGCGAGCTCGAGAACGTGCTCGAGCGTGGCATCCTCTTCGCCGAGGGCCCCACGCTCACGGCCAACGATCTGCCGAAAGATCTCGGCGTGGCGCCTCAGGCGAAAGATCTCGGCGTGGCGCCTCAGGCGAAAGATCTCGGCGTGGCGCCTCAGGCGAAAGGTCTCGGCGTGGCGCCTCAGGCGAAAGATCTCGGCGTGGCGCCTCAGGCGAAAGGTCTCGGCGTGGCGCCCACGGCGAACGATCTCCGCGTGGCGCCTCAGGGTGCGGTGCCAGCGGCCATGCCGGTTGCAATCCCCGTCTCGGAGACCGGGCCCGTCGTGGAGGCGCAGCCCGAGGCTCCGCCCGCGGCCGAGTCGTTGAAGGAGCTCGTGCGTCGCGAGACCGAGCGCGTCGAGCGCGAGGTCATTCGCCAGGCGCTCGACGAGATGGGCGGCAACGTGACGCAGGCTGCGCGGCGCCTACAGATCAGCCGCAAGAGCCTGCAGATGAAAATGAAAGAGTTGGGACTCCGTGACCGAGAACAATGATCCACTCGCGCTGATCCTCGCGGCGCTGCCTGCGAAGGTCTTCTACCTCACCGCCTCGGGCAAGGACCTGTGGTGCCGTCGGCCGTACACGTTCGTGTTCTCGTCGGCGCGCGCCGCGGAGCGCTTCGCGGGGCAGCTCGGCACCGAGCTCGATCTCGTGCCCATCGCCGTCGCGGCGACCGAGCTGGTCTCGACCGAGGGCCTCGAGTCGCTGCGCCACCAGGCGGTCACGCGCATCTTCGTGGACCCGGAGATCGACCCGGCGTCCGGTGACGTACACGGCCAGGTGCTGCGCATCGAGACGCCGCCCGATCAGCGCAGCTGACAAACAGCACGCCTCGGCGCGACGAGACTGTCCGAGCTTCGGACAGCGGCGGACGGACCGGCCACCCCCCAGGTGTCACGCCGAAGTTTAATCAGTCACTTGCGTAGGAACCGCGCCTGGATCCGAACTTGCTCCGGGCAGACACATCATGCGCCTTACCTTGCTTGGCTTCGTCCTCTGCTTCTCCTCAATGGCGTCCGCGCGGCCCGCGCCGAAGGTGCTCTCGGGCATGCCGGTGCGCGTCGCGATCGCGGGGCACCTCGAGCGCGCCATCGGCCTCCACTCCAGCGACGGCGCGTGGCAACTCTCGACCGCGCGCTCGGCCATCACGCGCGCCGAGCTCGTCGACGAGACGGCCGCGACCCACGAGAAGTGGATCGTCACCACCGACGGCAACGACATCGTGCTCGACGCCGCACGCTTCCAGCCCACGCACAGCTATCGCGTCGAGCTCTACGCGGGCTCACGGCTCGTCGAGGAGGGCGTCGTCTACCTCTACGCGCCCCCGCGCCACGCCCGCTCGCAGCGCGTCGTCTTCTCGCCGGGCCACGAGATCGTAGAGGCGGACGAGCCGATCAGCGTCATCCCGAAGAGCGCGCTGTAACGACGTGAAACGGTCCGGTCGCCGTCGTGGCGAGTCTGTGGCATCACGCCACGATCGTGCGCAACTCGACCAGCTTGCCTCGATCGCTGCCCTCTAGGCGTCCGGAACGACGCGGCATGGACGGCACACGGGTTGCTTTGGTTCGGGACGCACCCCGACCGAATCCGTCCCAAGGAGAGCCCCATGGCTTCCAAGAAGCAGTCCAGCCCCATCGCATCCGAGAGCTCCGTCGAGACCACCGTCCGCGAGCTCATTCCTTCCCTCGACCTCCAGCCGTGGATGGACCGCGCCACGACCATGCTCCAGGAGCGTCCGGCCGTGACCATCGGCGTGGCCGTCGGCACCGGCTTCGTCCTCGGGGTCACGCTGTTCTCGAAGCTCGGCCGCATCGTGCTCGCGGGCGCGTTCGGCCTCGCCGCCGAGCTGGCGATGCAGAAGGCCCGCGCGTCGCTCTCCGAGGGTAACAACGCTCAGGCCTGAGCCTCACGAGCGCAACACCGGACGAGCGCCGAGCGATCAGCGCTCGTTTTCGTTTGTCGCACCGACGGGCCTGATGCGCCTCAGAGTCGCATGGTCCCGGCCAGCGACTGCGCGCGCGCTCGCTCGGACACCGCGCGCACCACGGCCGCGTGCACCTCGGGGAGGAGCGGCGACGGTACGACCTCGCCATGGACCGCGTGATCGGCGATCGCCTCGGCAGCCGCGATCAGCATCTCGGGCGTGATCGACCGCGACCTCACATCGAGCGCGCCCTTGAAGATGCCCGGGTACGCGAGCGCGTTGTTCACCGACTGCCCATCGGCGGCGAACGCGGCGCCCGCCGCGCGTGCATCCTCCGGCGTGATCTCTGGGTTCGGGTTGGAGAGCGCGAAGATCACCTGTCCCTTGCGCACCATCTCCGGCTTGACGAGGCCTGCCTTGCCCGTCGTGAGCACGACGATATCGGCCTCGCGCATGATGGTCGCGAAGTCGCTCGCGTGGCCGCCCTTGGCGAGGACGCCGTGCATCGCCTGCTCGTTGGGGTCGGTGACGAGCACCTCGCCGACTCCGTATGCGAGCGCGAGCTTCGCGATGGAAGAGCCCGCGGCGCCGAGGCCGACCTGCCCCATGCGCGCGTGCTTGAGCTGCATGCCCACGAGCCGGCACGCGTTCATGATGCCGGCGAGCGCGACCGTCGCGGTGCCATGTTGATCGTCGTGCATGACGGGCTTGTCGAGCAGCCGCTCGAGCTCGGTCTCGATGTAGAAGCACTCGGGGATGCGGATGTCCTCGAGGTGGATCGCGCCGAAGCTGCGCGAGATCCGGAGCACGGTCTCGACGAACTCCTTCGGATCCTTGGTGTCGACGAGGATCGGCGTCGCGGAGATGCCGACGAAGCGATCATAGAGCGCGGCCTTGCCCTCCATCACCGGCAGCGCAGCGACGGGGCCGATGTCGCCGAGGCCGAGCACGCGCGTGCCGTTGGTGAAGATGCCGACCGAGTTGCCGAGGCCGGTGAGCTCGAACGCGCGGGTCGGATCCTTGCTGATGGCCGTGGCCACGCGCGCGACCCCGGGCGTGTAGATGTAGCGCAGGTCGGAGAGGCTCTCGATCTGGAGGCGGCTCGTGCTGTGGATCTTTCCGCCGCGGTGGCGATCGAAGACGCGGTCGGTGACCTCGAGGACCTCGCAGCCCTCCGTGGCCCGCAGCGCGGTGATGACCGCCTCGGTCTGGTGCTCGTCGTCGGTCTCGATCGTGATGTCGCGGACGGAGAGATCGCCTTCGCGACGTAGCGTGACGATCTCTCCGATCAGCGCGCCGGAGTCGGCGACAGCATTGGCGAGGCGCGCAAGCTGACCTGGACGGTGCTGCGTGCGGACGCGGAGGACGGTGTCGATGCGGTAGTCGGACATGAGCGCCGGATCATAGCGCGGGCGGCGGCCCCAGGTGGGCCCCGAGCGCGCGCACGTCGGCGAGCTTGGCGTGGAGCGGCGCCCAGTCGTCGCGCTCGTCGATCGCGCCCCACACGCGCTCGACCTCGTCGATGTGCATGGACACGGGCGCCGGCAGCCTTCTGGCGCGCAGCGGCGCGCGACCCGACCACGCGCGGCGCAGCGACTCGAAGCGCGGCGTCGCGTAGCTCCCTCGGAGCGGGCTCTGCAACGCGTGGCTCGCCGCCGCCTCGCCACCTTCCCAGTCGAAGAGGAAGCGATCCCAGTCGAGGTCGAGCCCCCGCATCGCGCACAGGATCTGCTGGGCGAGGAGTGCGTCGTCGATGGGATTCGTCGGTGCGAGCCCGAGCCGCCACAGAAACATGCGCGTGAACGACGCCATCACGCCGGGCTCGAACCCGATGAGGGCGTGCTCGAGGTGCTTGCGACTCTCCACGATCGACAGCGCCTCGACGAGCCGCTCGAGGTTCCAGCGCACCGCCGCGGGTTGCCGACCGTACGCGTACAGTCCTGACTGATCGAAGTACGCAGCGACGAACGAGGGATCGTGACGCGGCAAGAAGCGCCACGGTCCATAGTCGAAGCTCTCACCGGTGAGGTTGAGGTTGTCGCTGTTGAGGACGCCGTGGACGAACCCCGCGGCGAGCCACTGCCCGACGAGGAGCGCGGTGCGGCGCACGATCTCCGCGAGCATGCGCTGGGGCGATGGCTCGATCGTCGGGAAGTAGGTGCGGCAGCCGAGCTCGACGAGCCGCTTCATCGCGTCCACGTCCTCCTCGTGCGCGACGCGCTGGAACGTGCCCCACCGCATGCTCGACCAGACGACGCGCACGAGCACGGAGCTGCGTGTCGGAGAGGGCTCGTCGCCACGCACGAGCTTCTCGCCGGTCTCGACGAGGCTCAGCGCGCGCGACGTGGTCACTCCGAGCGCCTCGAGCATCTCGGCGGCGAGGATCTCCCGCACGCCACCCTTCAGCGTGAGGCGGCCATCGCCGGCGCGCGACCACGGCGTCTGGCCCGAGCCCTTGGTGGAGAGGTCGACGACGCGCTCGCGATCGTCGAGCAGCTGCGCGAAGAGGAAGCCGCGGCCGTCGCCGAGCCTGGAGTTGTACTGCTGGAACTGGTGCCCGTGGTAGCGCAGCGCGAGCGGCGCGGGGAGGTTCGCGGGCAGCGGCGAGAAGCGCGCGAAGTGATCGATCCACGCGGCGTCGTCGAGGTGGCCGAGACCGAGCGAATCGGCCGCGCGCTGGTTGCGCCAGCGCAGCGTGTGGGAGGGAAACTTCGCCGGCTCGACGACGTCGTAGAACGACGGTCCGAGGGAGGGCGTGACGAGGCGTGGTCGATAGGCGGACAAGGTGCGGAGGCTACGCTGCACAGGGTGTTTGGAGTAGGCTGCCGCATGGCAAAGCTGAGCCGCTACTTCGAGACATTCCGCGACGCGCAGGGCAACGAGAAGATGCGCGTCTTCGCCGAGGGCTACGCGCTCCTGCGCCTCGCAGCGACGAACAAGGGCACCGCGTATCCCGAGGAGGAGCGCGTGGCCCTCGGCCTCGAGGGTCTCTTGCCGCCGCGCGTCTCGTCGCTCGAGGATCAGATCACGCGGGTCCGCGCCGCGTACCTGCGCGAGCCCACGCCCATCGCGAAGTACCAGCACCTGCGCGCGCTGCAGGAGCGCAACGAGCTGCTCTTCTACGCCGTGCTCGAGCGCTACCTCGCCGAGATGCTGCCCATCATCTACACGCCCACCGTAGGTGAGGCTGTGCAGGAGTTCTCGTCGCTGTACCAGAGCGCGCGCGGGCTGTCGCTCTCGACGCAGAACATCGGCTTCGCGGACAAGGCCGCAGCGGCGTGCCTCTACGACGACGTGCGCATGATCGTCGCCACGGACTCGAGCGCGATCCTCGGCATCGGCGACCAGGGCTATGGCGGGCTCGCCATCGCGATCGGTAAGCTCGCGCTGTACACGGGTGGTGGCGGCGTGAGCCCGTATCGCTCGCTGCCCGTCGGGCTCGACGTCGGCACCGATCGCGCCGACCTCCGCGAGAACTCCGCGTACCTCGGCGTGCGTCACGCGCGCCTCAAGGGCGAGGAGTACCTCGCGTTCACGGACAAGTTCGTCGACGCGATCAAGACGCGCTACCCGAAGGCGATCGTGCAGTGGGAAGACCTGTCGAAGGACACGGCCTTCACCGTGCTCGCGCGCTACCGCAAGGTGCTGCCGTCGTTCAACGACGACATCCAGGGCACGGGCGCCGTCGCGCTCGCGGGCGTGTGGTCGGCGTGCAAGCTCATGGGCAAGAAGCTCACCGACCAGCGCATCGTCGTGTACGGCGCGGGCGCGGGCGGCGCGGGGGTGGCGTGGGCGTTGCGCGACGCGCTGGTGCGCGAGGGCCTCACGCAGAAGGAGGCGGTGCAGCGCCTGTTCGTCCTCGACTCGAAGGGCCTCCTCCTCGATACGCGCAAGCTGGAGGACTACAAGATGACGCTCGCGAAGAGCGCCGAAGATCTTGCCGGCTGGCCGAAGCCCGAGGGAGGTGGCGCTGCGCCGAACCTGCTCGAGACCATCGAGCACGGCAAGGCGACGGTGCTCCTCGGCCTGTCGGGGCAGCCGGGCACGTTCACCGAGCAGCACGCGCGCGCGATGATGAAGTTCACGGATCGTCCGGTGATCTTCCCGCTGTCGAACCCGACGAGCGCATGCGAAGCGACGCCGGCCGACCTCCTGCGCTGGACCGACCACAAGGCGATCGTCGCCACGGGCAGCCCCTTTTCGCCCGTCGAGATGCCGGACGGCACGCGTCACGAGGTCGGCCAGGGCAACAACGCGTTCATCTTCCCGGGCCTCGGCTTCGGCGCGATCCTCGCGAACGCGCGCGAGGTCACCGACAACATGGTGATGGCCGCGGCGCTCGCGCTCGCCGACTTCACCGCCGAGAAGTTCGTGAAGCAGGGCCTCATCTACCCGCCCATCTCCGAGCTGCGCGAGGTCTCGACCCTCGTCGCCACCGCCGTCATCAAGCAGGCCTTCGAGGACGGTGTCGCGCAGACCAAGAAGCTCACGCCCACCACCGCCGAGAAGTTCGTGCGCGAACACTTCTGGCGCCCGCGCTACCTGCCGTTCGTGAAGGGATAGCGACTACGGCATCGCTCGGAGCAGGCGTCGGAGCCGGGCCTCGGCGCCGCGCGGATCACCCGAGCGGATCTGCTCGGCGGCAATGGCGATCTCGGCGCGCAGCTCCGCACTGCTGAGGGCGCGGTAGGAAGGCGCCACGGGCACGTACTGCGATGGACGATCGACGTACACGCGGCCCGTGCCGCGCAGGCAGTCGATGACCTGGGTGCCGATGAGGCCGCCGCACGTGGTCGCTTCGTCGTACGCGTACTCCTTGCCGGCGATGGCGCGCACGCAGTCGATCACCTGCTCGCCGATGAGCTGCCCGCACACCTTGACCGCAGGCGCCGAGATGCGGCGACCGCCCGGCGCTGCGAGGCACCGCGAGACCTGGCCGCCGATGAGCTCCTGACACACGTCGGTCAGCGGCTCGGCGATCGCCGCGTGCAACGGCAGGCAGAGGAATGCGACGAGGAAGAGCGGCGTGCGTAGCGTGCGGGCGAGGGACATGTGCGCTCCAGGAGTGGGACTGTCCGGATGAGACGACGGGACGCACCGCGAATTCAAGCGCTTCATTTTCTGTGTTCGCAGCCCCGCCAGCGAAAACATCCGCGTGAGCCGCAACGGCAGCATCGGGGCGGCCGACGGTGCGGCGACCCAGGTCCTGTGCAACGTCGCGCCGGCGGGCTGGCTCGGCTGCAAACGCGCCATGTCACAAGACGCGTGACGGCATCGGTCGTACGCGCAACAGCGACGTCATGCTGCGCGTCGCGTCGGTGTCGAAGCTCCACGCGCAGATCCACATCGAATCGCTACCGTGGCAGCTCGTCGACCTCGATCGAGATCGGCGACACGCTCCGCATCGACACCGTCGAGGTCGTGCTCGTCACCGCTGGCACGCTCTACGACCAGCTGCGCTCGCTACATCGCTGAGTCGGGTCGAGCTTCGTCGAGGCAGAGCTCGTCGTCGCAGAAGACGCGGTGGAGGTCGGTCTCCTCGTGCGGGACGACGACGACCCTGGGAGCGCGCGGTCCCTCGCGGTCGAGGATCGTGGACACGTGCTGCCAGGAGTACGTGAGGTCGACGCTCGCCATGCCTGACTTCGAAGCACCCCGCGTGCCGGCTTCGGGCGTCGTAACCGCTCGGAACCAGACCGTCACCTGGATACCAGGGTGGCCGGTCCTGGGGACTTTCGTCAGACGAGCTGAGCCTGGTAGCACTCACCGCCGATCCAAACCTTCACGGTCGGACGCGGGAGCACGCGCTGGGGTGCGGTCTGGCGGAGGGCCTGCGTCGCGATGACGACGTGGCGCAGCTCCGAGGTGAAGACGACGCAGGGGGCGGACTGTTGTGCGGGCGGCATCCTCATGACTACAGCAACGCGTGTGCCTACCCGTTCGATCTACGTCGCGGCGTCAAATAGCCTCAATGCTATGGGTATGCGTTTATCCCACCCGTCAAAGATCCGTGGATCATCGACAGCTTTGACGGCTTCGCGTCAACCTGCGCGCGACTCTGCGCGACCGCGTGACGCCTTCGGCTTGACAGGAGCGGGTCGTGCCGCGAGCAGCTTCTTCAGGAACACGCCCGTATGCGAGCGCGCGCTGCGAGCGACCTCTTCCGGCGTGCCCGTGGCGAGCACCTCGCCGCCCCGCGAGCCCCCTTCGGGTCCGAGGTCGATGAGATAGTCGGCGACCTTGATCACGTCGAGGTTGTGCTCGATGACGAGCACGCTGTTGCCCTGCTCGACGAGCCGCTGCAGCACCGTGAGCAGCCGCTTCACGTCGCCGAAGTGGAGGCCCGTGGTGGGCTCGTCGAGGACGTAGAGCGTGCGGCCCGTCTGCCGCTTGGCGAGCTCGCGCGACAGCTTGATGCGCTGTGCCTCGCCCCCCGACAGCGTGGTCGCCGGCTGACCGAGCGCGACATAGCCAAGACCCACGTCACACAGCGTCTGCAGGATGGCCTTGAGCGACGGCACGGCGCCGAAGAGTTCGAGCGCCTCCTCGATGGGCGTGTCGAGGATCTGAGCGATGTTCTTGCCCTTGTACTCGACGCGCAGCGTGGCGTCGTTGAAGCGACGGCCTTTACAAACCTCGCAGGTGACGTTCACGTTGGCGAGGAAGTGCATCTCCACCTCGCGCACGCCGGCGCCCTCGCACGCCTCGCAGCGGCCGCCGCGCACGTTGAAGGAGAAGCGGCCGGACTTGTAGCCGAACGTCCGCGCCTCGGGCAGCCCCGCGAAGAGATCGCGGATGTGATCGAACGCCTTGGTGTACGTGGCGGGGTTCGATCGCGGCGTACGACCGATGGGGTTCTGGTCGATGTCGATGACCTTGTCGATCTGCTCGAGGCCCTCGATCTTGTCGTGCGCGCCGATCTTCAGCTCGACGCCGTTGAGCGCCGACGCCAGCGCTGGATACAGGATCTGGTTGATGAGGCTCGACTTGCCGGCGCCCGAGACGCCGGTGACCGCCGCGAACACGCCGAGCGGGAAGTCGACGTCTACCTCGCGCAGGTTGTTCTCGCGTGCGCCGCGCACCTTGATGAAGCCCTTCGGCTTGCGACGCGTCTCGGGGATCTCGATGCGCTCCTTGCCGGAGATGAAGCGGCCCGTCGGAGACAGTGGGTTCGCCAGCAGCTGCGCGGGCGTGCCCTCGGCCACGACCTCGCCACCGTGGCGACCCGCGCCGGGGCCGAAGTCGAGCACGTAGTCGGCGGCCATGATGGTCTCCTCGTCGTGCTCGACGACGATGACCGAGTTGCCGAGGTCGCGCAGGCGCTGCAGCGTCGCGATGAGGCGCTGGTTGTCGCGCTGGTGCAGCCCGATGCTCGGCTCGTCGAGCACGTACATGACGCCGGAGAGCTCCGAGCCCAGCTGCGATGCGAGCCGGATGCGCTGCGCCTCGCCACCCGACAGCGTGCCGGAGCTGCGATCGAGCGTGAGGTAGTCGAGCCCCACGTCGAGCAGGAACCCGAGCCGCGACTTGAGCTCCTTCAGGATCTCCTCGGCGATCTGCGCCTGCGCACCCTTGAGCTTGAGGCTGTCGAAGTGCGCCTGCGCGTCGGCCACGGTCATGCGGCCGATGTCGGCGACCGACTTCTTCGCGAGGAACACGGACCGCGACTCCGGCCGAAGGCGCAGGCCCTTGCAGTCGGTGCAGGTCTGACCGCGACGCTGCCAGCCTTCACCGCGCTCGTGCTCCCACTCGAAGTCGACCTCGCCGAGGCCGTGGCACGTGGTGCACATGCCGAGCGGCGAGTTGAACGACAGCATCTGCGGCGACAGCTCGGGCAGCCCGATGCCGCACGTGGGGCAGCCGCGCTTCTCGGAGTAGTTGCGCGGGTGCTGCTCACCGTCGACGAGCACGCGGACGTTGCCCGATGCGGCCTTGAGCGTGGACTCGATGGAGTCGGTGAGGCGCGCCTTCACCTTGGGCTCGAGCTCGAGCCGATCGACGACGACCCACTTGTGCTGAGTCACACGATTGGCCAGGCTCTCGCAGGTTTTGAAACAGCCGGCTCAGCAAAATCGGTCCGGTACGATCTTGCAGGCCTAATTGCAGGATGCCCTCAACCGTTCATTCTGGTATTGGACGACTTTCATCACATCCGCAGCGAAGAATCCGCGGCGTTAGTCGATCTCATCATCGCGAATCTTCCTCCGGCATCCACACTCGTGCTTGCCGGAC